>CAYRNM010000131.1:0-6713 GCA_964425465.1 uncultured Anaerolineae bacterium
CCAGGCTCACGGTGCCCCGTGTGGCCCCCAGCACCAACTGCCCCTCCTCGTAGGTGAGCACCACCGTCAGCCCGTCCACCTTGGGCTCTACCACGAAGTCCAGGTCGTCACTGCTCACCCCTTCGGGCAGGAGCTTGGAGATACGGGTCAGCCAATCGCGCATCTCCCCCTCATCGAAGGCATCCTGCAGGCTGAGCATAGGACGGACGTGGCGTACCCGCCGGAACTCCTCCAGCGGCTCCCCGCCCACCCGCTGTGTGGGTGAGTCGGGCGTTACCAGCTCCGGATGCGTGGCCTCCAACTCGCGCAGCTCCCGCATCAAGGCGTCGTACTCCGCGTCGCTGACCACCGGATCATCCAGGACGTAGTAGCGATAGTTGTGGTAATGTATCTGGCGTCGCAGTCCCTCGATGCGCGCCTCAATGTCTCCCGCGTTAGCCATCTCTCTTCTCCTCATGTCGGGCATATTGGTAGGGGTGAGGCATTCCCAAGATTATCCACCATTTACCCTGAGCGCTTGTCTACATGAGGGTAGGGTGTGATTGAACCCCTCTCCACGGAATGCCTCGCCCCTACGGCACAGAAGCCGAGAAGGGCTTCCCATCCCGATGGCAAAGAATTTGCACCACCTGTCGGCCCGAGGGCAGGACCGCGGGGATGCCGCCGCCGGGCTCCACCCACTGGCCAGCCATGTAGAAGTTCTCCAGGCCTGGCAGTGCCTTCTCCACGTGCGTCCGCATCATCTCCGGCGTCATCAGCCAGCCCTCGAAGGCCCCCCGGTGGTTGCGGGTGTAGCGCCAGAAAGTGTAGGGAGTGGCGACATCCGTCATCTCCACCTGCGCAGAGATGCCGGGGAGGTGGGCTTCCAGCCGGTCCAGGACCTCGGTGGCGACCCGCTCCTTCTCCGCCTCGTAGCGGGGCCGGTCCTTCTGCAATTCGTCCCAGTAGTCGAAGTCGGTCCCGATAAGAACCTGCACCACTGTCTTGCCCTCCGGGGCCAGCGTGGGGTCGTGGTTGAAGACGCGGAATAGGAATCCCCCGGCCTCCTGGCCGCCTATGGTGAAGGGCCGCTGGAGACGGACGGTGTTCGAGGACGGCACATCCGGGAACTGGCGCGCCACCCCGAAAGTGACGATGAGGATGGGCTGGAACAGCGGCCAGTTGTCGTACCGGTCCCGGATCGTCTGGTCCACGTATCGCCCGCCGAGCATCTGGAAGATGGTGGAGTAGCCATCGGCAGCGGAGACCACAATGTCAGCCCGGTGCTCGGAGCCGTCGGCCAGCCGCACACCCACCGCCCGGTTATCCTCCACCAAGACTTCCTCAACGGTGTCCCCGTAGCTCACCTCTCCACCCAGCTCCCGGTACCGTCGGGCGATGGCCAGGGAGAAGTTCAGCGATCCGCCCTCCACGACCGCCAAATCCCCCGCCGCCAACTGCCCCAGGAGCACGAACAGAAAGACCGTCGGCATCTGGGGCAGCCCCAGGCTGGTCATACCCCAGCGCAGGAAGGGATTTTGGATGCGCTCGGCGAAGGTATCCACAGACATGTTGTAGCGTATAGCGTACTTGAGCAGCTGGCGCATGTGCCACATCTGCTTCAGGCCATCTAGCAGCCCCATCAACTCCCGCGGCTTGCCCATACCCATGTCCATCCCCTGGCAAGCTCGGGCACCCTCCAACAGTTCGTCAATCACCCGGCTGTCCTCGGGCGCCAGGGCCTTCATGTCAGCCTCCAGACGGTCCAGGTCCGCGGTGACCTCCAGACTCTGTCCGCTGGCCTCGTCCATGAGGCGTCCGAAATGGTCGAGGTAGATGAGGCGGTTGCCCTCCAGTGCGCCCACCTCCTGGTAGATCCGATGGAGCGAGGAGCCCGGCTTGCTGCCCATCAGCCAGTGGATACAGCCGTCAATGGTGTAGCCCTTCCGCTTCCAGGCGGTGCAGACTCCGCCTGGAGTGGTGCGATGCTCGAAGATATGCGTGCGGTAGTCATTCATCCGGGCGTAGCAGCCCGTGGACAGGCCGGCCAGCCCAGCCCCAATGATGATGATCGTCTTCTCGGCCATTTGGTCCCTCCAGTAAGAGCGAGGCATTCCATGGAATGCCTCGCCCCTACATTCCCTAATCCATCCTCAACACGGCCAGAAAAGCTTCCTGGGGGATCTCCACCTGGCCCACCCGCTTGAGCCGCTTCTTCCCCTCCCGCTGCCGCTGGAGGAGCTTGCGCTTGCGGGT
This sequence comes from uncultured Anaerolineae bacterium, assembly GCA_964425465.1. Taxonomy (GTDB): domain Bacteria; phylum Chloroflexota; class Anaerolineae; order JAYEMR01; family JAYEMR01; genus JAYEMR01. The sequence continues at coordinate 2,236 of CAYRNM010000131.1, forward strand.
GATGTCGCCCCCGTAGCATTTGGCCAGCACATTCTTGCGCAGGGCCTTGACTGTCTCGCGGGCGATGACCCGCCGGCCGATGGTGGCCTGGATAGGCACGGCGAAGAGTTGGCGGGGGATCTCCTCCTTGAGACGGGCCACCAGTGTCTTGCCCCGTTCGTAGGCCTGGTCCCGATGCACGATGAGGGAGAGCGCGTCCACTGGTTCTTCATTGACCAGGATATCCATCTTCACCAGATCGCCCGGCCGATAGCCAGCCAACTGATAGTCCAGCGAGGCGTAGCCCCGAGTGCGCGATTTGAGCTGATCGTAGAAATCGGTGATCATCTCCGAAAAGGGCATCTGAAAATGCAACAGCACCCGGTGCGGGTCCAGGTACTCCAGGGGCCCCACCTCCCCACGCCGCCGGGTGACCAACTCCATCACCGGGCCAATGTAGTCGGACGGTGCCCAGACCTGGAGCTCCATCCAGGGCTCATGGATCTCGTCAATGTACTGGGGCGGGGGAAGGTCGGAGGGCCTTTGCACATCCACCACCTCTCCTTCCGTGGTCAGCACCTGATAGGCCACGTTGGGCGCGGTGGCCAACAGGTCGAGGCCGTATTCCCTCTCCAGCCGTTCCTGGACGATCTCCATGTGAAAGAGGCCCAGGAAGCCGCAGCGGAAGCCCTGTCCTAACGCCTGGGAACTCTCTGGCTGAAATGCCAGCGAGGCATCGTTAAGCTGCAGCTTCTCCAGTGCCTCCCGCAGCAGGGAGTAATCCTGCCCCTCGACGGGGTACAGGCCGGCGAAGACCATGGGCTTGACGGGACGGTATCCCGGAAGAGGCTCACTGGCAGGGGCTTCGGCCGAGGTGAGGGTATCGCCCACGGGGCAGTCCTGCACCCCTTTGAGGCCCGTGGCCACATAGCCTACCTCACCGGCCCTCAATCTCCCGGTGGGTCTCATCTCCGGGCCAAAGGTGCCAATCTCCATCGGCTCCAGCTCCCTGTCCGCCACCATAAGCAGCAGGGGCTGGTTCTGGCGGATCACGCCATCTACCACGCGCACATAGGCTACTATGCCTTTGTAGGGGTCGTAGTGGGCATCGAAGATGAGGGCTCGCAGCGGGCCGTCGGCCCGGCCCGAGGGCGGGGGAATGCGCTCCACCACCGCCTCCAACACCGTCTCCACGCCCGTGCCCTCCCTGGCCGAGACGTGCAGGCACTCCTCTGCGGGTATGGCCAGCAGATCCTCGATCTCTTGCATCACCCGCTCCGGCTCCGCGCGCTTCAGGTCAATCTTGTTGATCACTGGCACAATCTCTAGGCCGTAGTCCAGCGCCAGATAGAGGTTGGCCAGTGTCTGGGCCTGGATTCCCTGAGCGGCATCCACCACCAGCAGGGCCCCCTCACAGGCGGCCAGGGCGCGGGAGACCTCATAGGTAAAGTCCACATGGCCGGGGGTGTCAATCAGGTTGAGTTGGTAGACTTGGCCGTTACCGCTGGTATAGCTCATCCGCACCGCCGAGGCCTTGATGGTCACTCCCCTCTCCTGCTCCAGGTCCATGGAGTCGAGGATGGGTGAGGGCTGAGCCTCGCCCATCCGGATGGCCATCGCACGGTCGGAAAGTGTGCCGGTCAGTTCCAGCAGCCGGTCGGCCAGCGTGGATTTGCCGTGATCAATATGGGCGATGATGCAGAAGTTGCGGATGTGCGTTTGCTCCATCGTCCTCTCCCATCTTCGCTGAATCATAGTATACAGACTTGTGGGCAAGATGACAAGAGGACTCACTTCTACGAGCGTGCCCGAAATTGGACTTGACAACAGCCCAAATATGTGCTATGCTTATGCATAGCCTACTTAGGTATAAGTGCGAGAAGGAGAGCGGTCATGCAACTTCAGCAGCAGATTCGTAAAGGAAGCACCCCCCTACTCATCCTGTCCCTGCTGACAGAACAGCCCATGTACGGCTACCAGATCGCCCGAGAGCTAGAGCAGCGCAGCGAGGGCTACTTCGGGATGAAGGAGGGCCTGCTCTACCCGGCGCTGCACCAAATGGAACAGGATGGGTTGTTGACCAGCGAGTGGCGGACAATGGGCGGGGGACGACGGCGCAAGTACTACTTCATCACCGGGGAGGGCCGCAAAGTGCTAGCCAGGTCGGTGGCGGAGTGGACGACCTTCACCGAGAAGCTGATGCAAGTGATCAGAGGACACGGCCATGTCGAACCTGAATCTATACCTGGCTAGGCTGGAAGTCTGGCTGGCAAGACTGAGCCTCTTCGGGCCGGGGTGGCCTCGATGCGGAAACGATTGACCAGAAGCTCTGCTATCTTCTGATGGTGAGGGGAACATGACCGCTGTGGAGATAGAGCACGTATTGGCCCATATTCGGGCCCAGATGGACCTGGATAGCGAGACCGAACACGATTTGCTGGAGGAGATCCGCTCCCACCGGCCCTCCCCGAAACCACCTGCGCGGGGGCCTATTCCCGCTGCCAAGCCGGCCCGGGAACCTCGACCCGGCGAGGAGGGCTGGACACCCCCGCCGCCTCTGCCCAGCATCAACCTGGACCATACCCTGGGCCGTCTACTGCTCGTCCTGGCAGTGCTGGTGGTGCTGATTAACGTCCCCATTAACCGCTACGGCACCAGCCTGGCCCGCATCATGCCCGACACCGCCGCTCTGGCCATCCGCGATGGCCTGGTGCTCAAGGGCAGCGGCCCGGATATATACGTCTTGGAGGACAACAAGCTGCGTTGGATCAGCAGCCTGCAGGCCTTTGAGTTCTTCGGTTACCGTTGGGAGCAGGTCCATATTGTTGATGACAGTTTCTTGGAGCAATTTGAGAAAGGCCGGCCCATCCACGTTCTCCTCAAGTGCCAGGGCAGCCCTCACATCTACGCCCTGGAGAATGGCCAGAAACGCTGGATCAAGGACATCCCCACCTTTGAGGCCGAGGGGTACGTGTGGGAGGACGTGAAATTCGTCTCCTGCAATTACCTGCGCAGTCTACCCGACGGCCCGTCCATCCCCGAAGACGCTGGCCCACCGCCGCAGCCATAGGCTGGGGGCTGCCAAAAAAGCAACAACCTGCCTGCTGAGACAGGCAAGAAACCTGGTTTCTGAATCAACAAGATAAGGAGGAAGTCATGCAAAAGGAGAATTTGGAATCTCAGAAGCGTACTGTTGAATGGAGAAGGGTCTTTCCATATGGTGTGGTAGCCATAGTTGTAATCGGCGCTTCTGTCCTGTGGCTGACACTGCATTGGATCAGCTCCGATGTCAGAGCAGCTTGTCGCGAAGCTCGTCAGGAATTTGGAGGCGATTGTGTCGATGCGTTGATTGCGTATGTAAATTCAGATCAACATACCTTCGAGGAGAGAAACCAGGCGATATGGGCTTTGGGAGAGATTGGAGATAAACGAGCCTTACCAGCTCTGGAAAAGATGCTACGTACGGAGAAGCTATGTCCAAGTCCATGCAATGTAAGGACATGTATGTGTCAATACAGCGTCGAAAAAGCAATCAGGCTTTGTGAAGGTCTGAACATTGCCAGGTGGGTTTGGAGATGGATTTGAGCTGTCGTTATCTAACAACAATGGAAGCTGCACTGGGCCAACTCGACGAGGCCCGGCGACGGGAGATCGTGGCCGAGATCAGTGGCGACCTTGAAGATTAGGCCCGCTGGCTGATGCTGCGTGGGCTTACGGAGGTGGCAAACATGGAACAGGCAATCGAAGCATGGGACGATTCGGCTGAGGTGGGCGGAGAATTGAGGCAAGTGCATGGAGGGGTGACGAGGCGAGACGCCTTGCTGGCCGCTTTGCCGCCAGCGCTCTTTGGTCTCAGTATCAGCTTGCCCTTCCTGCTGATGGTCCTCATGGGCCAGTTGGTGATCGGCAGGCGGACGCTCCTCTGCTACGGGCCATCCATCAGCGGAACAGTGGTGATCGGCGTCGGCGTGGCGCTGCTGACCGTGCTGACCTTGACAGTCGGCGGCGTGGTCGCCGCAGTGCTGCGACGGCTGCCACTGTGGGGATACACCTGGACGGGGTCAGCAGTCATGGGCATCCTGTGCATACTGATGATTGCTTCCGACGACCTGCCCTATCTCGTGTCCCCGGTGATTGACATGCTGATCGCGATTGCCCTACTGCTGTTGATGGGGGCGGCCATAGGGCTGGCTTGCGCGGGCCGCTGCTGGGCGGACTGGCTGGGCTGAGCACGACCATGATCATGAGCCTGATATTGGTCTTCGGGGCCTCGACCGGTCCCTTCAGTCGTTTCGACATCGCGCTGCTGGCCGGGCCGCTGGGTCTGCTCTATGGGGTGCTGCTGTACAGCCTCGTGACCGGGCCACCAGCCCGGCGGGCAGCACTACTGACCGTCGGCGGACTCCTCTGCCTGGGGGCGATGTGGGCCATCGAGCACATCGTCTTCTGGCCATGGCGGTTGAACCACGGCCAGACGGGGCAGATATGGGCCTGCTGGC
>CAYRNM010000131.1:6813-8067 GCA_964425465.1 uncultured Anaerolineae bacterium
TGGCCTTCGGCCTCGTCGTCGGGCTGGTGGCCCAAAGGCTGCGGCTGAGAGCGGCGTAGGGAGGCGGCGCGGAAATGGTAACGCTGAACAGCTATCTGAACGCACAGTTTGTTCCTCAGCTTCAAGGGTCTGCGTGACCACACCCCATCCAGAGGGTATCACCCTCACACACCGGAAGGCCTCCGCCTTCCAGTGTGGCGCCAATTGGAGCTGCCCTGACACAGCGGAGTAATGAAAACTACTGAGAGCCAGAAGAGCAGCCCAACTCGCCATCGCACGGGCGTAATGGTGACCGCACTCCTGCTCATTCCAGGGACTGCGACGGTAGCCATCGAATCGCGCGCGGATAGCATCCATCACTGTGAGCCCTTCTTCCACCAACCCTTCGTAGATCATGCGCGCAGCGGCCTGGTACTCGAAGCCGGTCATCACCTCGCTGAAGTAGGGGAAGGGGGCCTTAGGACGGTCACTGTGCGGCCAACTGCAGATGAGCAGAGCACTCTCATCCGCCAGGGCAAAGGTGCGCATATGGTTCCAGTGATCATAGAGATCCTGACGAAAGTTATAGCGAAAGAGGGATCGCAGCGCGGTCTTAACCTTTTCCGGCTGCAGGAGATACCCCAGTCCCACAACGTGGGCCATGTATTGCCCCACCAACTGGTCAATGAGGCACCCGTTGCCCAGTTGAAAATCAGGATCAGCGAGGTCGGTCTCGCCCATACCTGCGCGTAGCTCTGGACGCGTCTTATCCAGGCTGGATGGCGTTTGGATCTGCTGGACATAGTATTCTCCATTGAAGAGATGGGCGTCAATATCAGGAGCAAGGCTCATAGACCATCTTCTCATAGGGAATTGCCCCGTGCTTGACCTCCACGAAGGGCTTCCCCTCATAAACCCCTACGGTGCCGTATCCACTGGCGGTGCAGAGGAAGGCACGGAAATCACCCTGGATGCTTGGCTTAATGTACAGTGCCTTTTCCACCGCATCGTACCGGATTCCCGTCATCCCCTGTAGCAAGACGTACGAAGCCATAGCCCGCGCGTACCAGTGGCCGCATTCATACTCGTTGAAGGGGTTGCGCACACGCCCGTCGTAGCGGTCGCGGGCTGTGCGGACGATCTCCAGGCCCTCTTCCACGCAGCCCATCATCATCAGGTGCGAAGCGACCTGGTACTCGATGCCGGTCCAGACCTCGTTAGAGTAGACAAACGGCAGGGAGAGTTCACCGCCCTTCGGCCAGGTGCACAGCAGCA
>CAYRNM010000132.1:0-8041 GCA_964425465.1 uncultured Anaerolineae bacterium
TGGTGGAGACGGTGCAGAACGACTGGTGGGATCGCCAGAAATCCAAAGTGCGGCGCTACGAGGGATACTGGTAGGAGGGAGAATGCGACAGATCGCGATCTATGGCAAGGGAGGCATTGGCAAAAGCACCGTGGCTGCCAACCTCTCCATGGCCTTTCGCCAGCAGGGACTGCGAGTAATGCAGGTAGGCTGCGACCCCAAGCGTGATTCGACCCGCACACTCACGGGGGGACAGTTGATCCCCACCGTGCTGGAGACCTACCGTGACGAGCTGCGGCTGGGCCACGATGCCTACGCCATTGAACTGGCGCAGATTGTCTACGAGGGACAAGAGGGGATCCTGTGCGTGGAGTCAGGGGGACCAGAGCCGGGCATCGGCTGTGCAGGACGGGGGGTGCTCACGGCCATGCAGATCTTGCGCGACCTGAAGGCCTTTGAGATCTACAGCCTGGATGTGGTATTGTATGACGTGCTGGGGGACGTGGTGTGCGGAGGCTTTGCCCAGCCCATCCGCCAGGGATATGCTGAGGAGATCTACCTGGTGTGCTCCGGGGAGTTCATGAGCCTCTACGCGGCCAACAACATTGCGCGGGCCATCCAGCGGCTGGGACGGCCCGATGGGGCGGGGCTGGCGGGGCTCATTTGCAACAGCAGAGGCGATGAGGAGTTAGAGCGGGCTGTGCTAACGGCCTTTGCCGAGCGGCTGGGGAGCCAGTTGGTCCACCTCATCCCCCGTGCTACTGAGGTGCAAGTCTATGAGGTCACAGGACGCACGGTGGTTGAGGGAGCGCCTGATTCAGCAGTAGCCAGAGCCTTTCGCGATCTGGCGGTCAAAGTCTGGGAGGACAGCTCCCGTGTGATTCCTACGCCCATAGAGGATCTGGCCGAGCTGGAGGCGCTTTACAAAAGCTTCATGCCAGGACATCGCCGATGAGTGACCTCTCCCGCCCTTCGGGAGAGGGAGGGGGGCAAGGAGAGGGCGTGGGGGACACCCCCATCACCCCCCTAGCCTCGCTGTAGAGCAACGGCATCAAAAGTGCAAAGAACTTTAGTAAAGATTCTGCATTCTAACTGGGGGGATATTGGATGGATCGCTCCGTACTTGACCGTTTCACCGGAGGTGAGGAACTGATCAAGGCGCTGGCCCAGCGGGTGCGCAGCATTACCGTCTCGCCGATCGGAGAGGGCCATTCTCGCCGCTGAGGTGTCCGATGCGGTCTCGCTGGGATGGGGATTGCCCAGCTTTCGCACGCCGGAGCACATCCGGCAGGCCATCGCCGAAGCGGCACTGCATGAGCCAACGATGGGCAAATACGCTCACCCCAAAGGGTTGCCCGCGCTGCGCCAGGCGATTGCCGAGCGGCTGCGAGAGCGATGCAGTTTGGAGCTCGATCCCAATGGCGAACTGTTGATTACAACGGGTTCAATGGCCGACTTGCTGGCCTCGATGCTCGCGGTCATCGAGCCCGGCGAGGAGGTGATCCCCTCTCGCCCTGTTTCTCCTCCTACCAGGAGCAGGTTCGCTTGGCCGAGGGTGTGCCGGTGTTTGTCCCGCTCCTCGAGGAGGAGGGCTGGCGTCTCGACATGGATGGAATGGCGCGGGCTATCACCCAGCGGACCAAAGCTATCGTGGTATGCAACCTGGCCAATCCCACCGGAAGGGTGGCTTAAGAATCGTCTCTGCGCAGCCATTTAGGAGACATCATGGCCGTCCAGATCTTTCGCTACGTGACCAAGGACAAGATCCTTGACTTCGAGGACTGGATGTCCCTGGAACCGAAAAAGAACAAGCTGCGGGTCACATTGCTGGAGTACGGCCCCGACAACAGGGCGACCTGCATTCTGCACCACTACCTGGACCCCGATGGTTGGAAGGTGATCTGCTGGGAACTGCTCATGGGGCGCTTTGAGAAGTGGGTGGACTACAAGGGCACGCCTAGCCGGGAGGGGGAGCCAGAGGCGCGGGTGTTGTCGCTGACCAAAGATGAGCGCTACCGCAACCCCTACATCCTGCGCCTGGCCAGGGGCCAGGGGGAGGTGATCGGGGCCGGGGCAGTGCGCATGGTGGGTCAGCCCACCGAGAGCCTGACCCTTCTGCTGCCCGAGTTCGAGATCAAGCAGCTGGCCCTGGCCTGTCTGGACTACATCCGCGCCTGGGAGCTGATCCACTTTCGGGAGAGGGAGCGGCGTAACAGAGCCGACCGCGCCGCCCACGAAGATGAAACATGAGCCGTCTGGGGCGCGAGTTCTTCGCCCGCGACACCCTCACCGTGGCTCGGGAACTGCTGGGCCAGCGGCTGGTCCGTGTGATCGAAGGGCAGCGGCTGAGTGGGCGAATCGTAGAGACCGAGGCCTACATCGGCGAGGAGGATGCAGCCTGTCACGCCTCAGTGGGGCGCACGCCGCGCACCAAGGTAATGTACGGCCCGCCGGGGCAGGCCTACGTGTACTTCATCTATGGCATGCACCACTGTCTGAATGTCGTGACCGAGCGGGAGGGCTTCCCCGCCGCGGTGCTCATCCGGGCCATCGAGCCGGAGGAGGGGCTGGAGGTGATGCGGGCCAACCGCCCAGGCCGGCCCAACGTGGAGCTCACGAATGGCCCGGCCAAGCTCTGCCAGGCGCTTCGGATTGACCGGCGGCTGAATGGGGTGGACCTGTGCACCAGCGATGAGCTTTTTCTGGAAGGGGCGGAGACGGTGTCCGAGGCGCACATCGTGGCCACGCCCCGGGTGGGTGTGCGAGGGGACGAGGCGGCGTTGAATGCGCCCTGGCGCTTCTACATGCCGTCCCGGCCTGAAGAGCCGGGCCAGGGAGCGTTTTGCGCTCCTCTCCGGGGAGGTTGAATTTCCCGCCAAGTGGTGTACAATATAGGGTGGAGGTGTGAGATGGCAACGATCACCGGAAAAGATACCTTTGACCTCGTTCGGGATAGCTTCTTCAATCAAGGGTTCGCCCAACTCTCTAGGGAGATCAGCAAGCTGGAATCAACCCTTGCAGGGCTAAAAGTCCGCTGTGGGATGATGGCCGAGAGTGCCTTCCGAGATAAACTGGCCGGTATTCTGACTGAGGAGACGGGCCTGAGGGTGGAGCACTACCTGAGGATGGATACCGAAGGCCTTGCCTTTGGCCGACCCAGGCCCATCGAGATTGACGTGATCATCCGCGATGGGGAGCCCATCCTGCTGGAACTCAAATCCTCAGTCAGTTGGAACGATGTGGACGCCTTCGACAAGAAGGTGGCTTTCTACGAGCGGATGGAGGGGGCCGAGGCCAAACGGAGGATCATCGTCTCCCCCATGCTCGATCCAGAGGCCAAAGCACTGGCCCAGGAGTTGGGGATGGAGACCTACACCTCGGCCTATGACGTGCAACCATGAAATAACCAGAAGGAGGGAGAGAACATGCGCATCGGAATTCTAACCGGGGGCGGGGATGTACCACCTTTGAACGCAGCGATCCGAGCCATTTGCCGGCGCGCCTTTCAGTACGGCTGGGAGGTCTACGGCATCCTGGACGGCTATCGAGGACTCATCGAGGGCCGGTTGATCCAACTGACCCCTGAGGCTGTGGCCGAGATCCTGAATGTGGGGGGTACAATGCTGCATTCCTCGCGAACCAATCCCCAGAAGGTGGAAAATGGGGTCCAGCGCTGCGTGGAGACGGCCGAGAAGCACGGGCTGGACGCGGTGGTAGCCATCGGCGGCGACGATACCCTAGGCGCGGCCTATGTGCTGTCCCAGGTTGGATTGCCAGCGGTGGGCATTCCCAAGACCATTGACAACGACGTAGCAGAGACGGAGTACTGCCTGGGCTTCGACACCGCTATCAACGTCGTCGTGGATGCGTTGGACCGGCTGCGCACCACGGCGGCCTCCCACCACCGGGTGATCGTCTGCGAGGTAATGGGGCGCGGGGCAGGATGGCTGGCCATCGTGGGCGGGATGGCCGGTGGAGCGGATTACATCTTCTGCCCCGAGGTGCCCGACAAGCTGGATAGTGTGGTGGAGCACATCCGGAAACAGCGCGAGCAGGGCAAGAAATTCGCCATCGTGGTGGTGTCGGAGGGAGCACAGATCGAGGGCATCGGCGAGGAGGTAGAGGAGATAGGGACCGACGCCTATGGCAACCCGCTGCTGCGCGAGCGAGGCATTGGGCAACGGCTGGCCGATGCCATTGAGGAGGCCACCGGATTCACCACGCGCCACGTGGTGCTGGGATACATCCAGCGAGGCGGCTCCCCCACGGCCTTTGACCGCGCCCTGGCCATCCGCTTCGGTGTAGCCGCGGTGGACCTGATCAAAGAGGGCCAGATCGGCTACATGGTAGCCCTCAAAGGACGTGAGATTGTGCCCGTCAAGCTGGACAAGATCGCCGGCGTCACCCAGCAGGTGCTCCAGGAGTTCATCGGGGCGGCTAAGGCCATGTACTAGCTTCCATCGGCCCACCACTCGCGAGATCGGAAGCCCCCTATCCCCTGTAGGGATGGGGGCTATTCTTTTGACAAAAGCCTGGGCGGCAGCTATAATGCCCTTCACAAGACTGGGGAGAGGAGCGCATGGGAACAGGTCTGACGGCGGTGATCATGAGCGGCGGCGGAGGCCATACACCGGTGGAGCGATGGGTGGCCTGCGCACGGGAGGCGATCACCCGCGACACGGTGGATAAGTTGTTGCAGGTGGAACCTGTGGAACACATTATCGTAGCCACGGATTCTCCCACCTTGGCCTCAACACTGATCCACAAATCGGTGATTGTGGACATGGATCCCCCTGGTGAGCCCTTTCACTTCGGCCATCGCCTGAGCCAAATCCTCGCTGACCACGACATCGAGCGCTGTCTTTACATCGGTGGCGGCAGCGGCCCACTGCTCACGACTGAAGGGTGGGGAGAGATCGCCGCTGCGCTGGCCGAGGCTGAGGAGACAGTGATCGCCAACAATTTCTACTCCACCGACTTCGCCGCTTGGACGCCAGCCAGAGCCCTAAAGTACACTTCCCTTCCCGACACCGACAACGAGCTGGCCTGGGTACTCCACTTCGACGCTGGGCTGTCGGTCCAGACACTACCCCGCTCGGCGGCCACGCAGCTCGATGTGGACACTCCCACTGACTTGATGACCCTGAGCCTGCACCCCAACTGTGGGTCGCACACAAGGCAATATTTGGTGGGACTGAACCTGGACACCCGCTCCCTGGAGGGGGTTCTGAAGGTGTTGATGGATCGAGAGGCGGAAATCTTCGTCGCCGGGCGGGTGTCGGCTGCGGCAGCGGCCTATTTGCAGACAGAAGCTCTGTGCCGGAAGCGAATCCTGACCGAAGAGCGGGGCATGCGGGCCAGTGGCCGCCAGGCGCGCGGGGAGATGAGATCATTGCTAGGGGTGCTTTTGGAGGATCGAGACGTTCAAGGATTTTTCGAGGTCCTGAGCCAGATGGGAAACGCGCTCATTCTCGACAGCCGGGTGATCCTGGCCCACCGGCGGAGCTGGCCCTCCGCAGCAGATCGCTTCCACTCCGACCTGGGCCAGCCGGAGCAGATCGAGGATCCCTTCCTGCGGGAGTTCACTACTGCCGCCTTGAAAGCGCCCATCCCTGTCCTCCTGGGCGGTCACTCCCTGGTCTCGGGGGGGCTGTGGGCCCTCGTTGATGCGGCCTGGTCGCAGGTGGAGGGAGATATGCCGAGACGTGTGGAACCGCTGAGGTATTGTGGAGGTATACAATGAGCATGGAGCCATTGGTGGATGCTACTTTACCACCTTCATCACCGATGTCCACTGCTTTATCACTGATACCCATATGTCTTGGATTTGACCTCTGGGAACGAAAATTGGCATTAAGGTAAAAGTCGCACGTTAACAATCCGAGACAGCCTCAGTCCAGGCAGCTACCCGCTGCTGTCTCACCACTTCGCGCCGGTGACGCCATTGATACCGTCGGCGAAAGAGAGCTTGACGTCGGTCGTACCGGGCGCGTTCGGCCAAGTACACCTCCCAAGGCACTTGGGCCAGGCGCTCCCTCAATGCTTCGGGAGACGCCGCATGGTTCTGGAAGATCATCCAAGCCCCATGACGGCGCAAGGAGTCATGCAGGTCTTCCACGCCGCGCTGCCGTCGAAGGCATCGTTTGAGCTGACCGTACAGACCTTCGTGGTCGTTGTTCGTACGGGGCAAGCCCACGATGTCATAACAGTGGAAGAGCCCCGACCAGTAGCGTTCGCTGATGGCGAATAGATCCCCACGAAAGGCACTCAGCCAGGGAGTGAGGTCTGACCGGTCGGCCAAAGTGCCCAGGTAGTGGGCTAGTTGGCGAGCCACTGCATCACCCCCCGGTCCTGCGTCCTCCTCCGTGGGCAAGGGAGCTCGCAGAAGGGTTTCGATGCCCTTCACCCAGTCGAGGGCCTGTTGTACCTCGGTAAAGGGTTGCTGATAGGTGGGCAAGGTCTCGCTTAACACCTGGTGCCAATGGCGCAGACGCGGGTCATCGCCCAGCGCCAGGCATTGAGCCAGTGTCTCTTGTAAGGCACACAAGTCTTCAAACAGGGGCAATCCAGACAGCACGAGGGGTGCCCGCCCCGTGCGGGAGAGGGCTTGTTGCAAGTCCAGAGCCAGATCCTGAACCACCTGTTGGCGGGTCGGCGGTTGCTTAGTGGCTTCTTCAGCAGGATTCGCCACCACCAGCATCCCCGTGACTAACTGAGGGGAAAACGCCGGACTCTCCAGCCTGGACAACACCTCCTTCATGCTCTTTCGCACCGCCTGGCGGATGGTTTGGCGTAAGTCGGTCTTGAGGGCCCGGTCTCGGTCGTAAATGGGACGGGTGACCTGGCTCAGGTAGTGGGATTGGCACCATTGATGGGGCACTTCCGGCCAGGTCTCCTCCAGCGCTTTGCGTACACATCCTTGTTTGTCGCTCAGCGTGGCGAGCACAGGCAGTTCTAGCTCTGCCACGGGGGTCAGCAAGGTCTTCAGGGTCTGGTGATTCGCCCGGGGCAACCAGCCCACCACCAGGTTCCGTTCGCTTTGTACTTCCCGCACCACCCATAGCTGTTCCGAGGCGCCTTCAGACTCCAGACCGTCCAGGCCGATGATCAGCCCCCCACGCTCGGCGACCACCTGCTCTAACTTGTCCCGCTCCAGCCTTTCGGCACTGGCCATCAGCACCTGATAGCGGGCGTAGAGGTGGTCCACCTGGCGCTCGCAGATCTGTACCTCCCGCTCCCCGAGCCGGCCATGGATCTGTTCCCGGTTCAGATGCTCCTGGTCTCGCCACCAGCCGATCTGGGCGATGATGTCCAGACCATAGGTGCATCCCGACACCGTGACCATCTGCGCCGCCGCCGAGGTGTAGGCTTGTCCCTGATGCGGACACCCTGGATTGACGCACTCTTGGGCTTCACTGGCCACATACACTGCCCCACTCAGCTGTTGGACTGTCTTGCGCCACTGATAGTAGGACCGCGCGCGCAACGGTTCGCCGCAATGGGGACAGGTCTCTATCTCTGGCTTGTAAATGTGCCGTGTTTTGACTTCTAACTGCTTGGCTGTCTTAGCCATGGACCGCTACCTCATATACTCTCCCCTATGCTCTCTCGGCGCGGTCCAATTCTATCACAAACTCATGCCCGTGTCATTTTTACCCCAATGCCTTTTATCCATGTTGGCGAACCTTCAAGGTAAACGCCCCAAGCCGAGGCATCTTCGTCCAAATCGTATACTACTGGGGGTGGTGACCAGTTCTTGGCTATGAAAGGCAGATAATTGAAAACTGTAGGGGTGAGCGTAACTTGCAAGACTGGATAGGCATCTGTTGGGCCAGAAAAGAGTAGAGACGACAGTAGCAGAATCGAGCCGATGACCAATAACAAGAGGAATATCCGCTTCATCACCCACCTCTTTCCTGCTTAGAATTTAGTAGCCGGAAGCTTTACTGCACCCCTGCGACAGCAATGCCAACCCCAATCTAAGTTGGCCTTCAAAGTCAAATCTTCACTGGACATTGGCGAAAATCGCCGGATTGGGGGTCAAAACGCAGGATGATCGCTT
>CAYRNM010000133.1:0-8030 GCA_964425465.1 uncultured Anaerolineae bacterium
ATTAATTACGAAAAACCGACCATTTTCATGTCGGAATATTCCCAGGTATCAAACAAAGACTTATGGTAGACCGCGCCTGTAATGGCGAGTAATTTGATTTGAACCTGTTTATCTGGTAAAACTCATCAAACGGTCTGTGTTATTTCCAAGGATTCAGTGCACTTTTCGCCCCGGTTGCATCTAATACTATATCGCCAGGTATAAAAACCGCGATCGAAGAGTTCGCTGTTTCACCGATCATCGGATCCTCTTAAGCTTAAACACATAGGCTTAACCTGAGATTTCAATAGTTTCATGATCATTGCTATAAAACAACCACCAGCCTCAGCTTAAGCACATATGCCAGCCTCCAAGTTAAGCCTATATGCTGGAGGTGCTGTTGCAGCCGGATGGCATATATGCTGTGGTTATCCGGGCTCAAGATGATTTAACCAAGAAAGGTTTATCGATCTCTCGATCCTGGAAATGAGCAGGCAGCAGTGCATGTTAGTTAGAAGTGTTGTGCAACAACACCAACAGGATAGGGGTTAACCGCTAGGTGAGGGATTAGGTTATTCTTACCCTATAAAACACACGTGTTCGTCAAGATCTGCATTACCATGATCAAGATCCCCTCTAAGCATGGGCCAGGCATGTTATCTCAATGGCATGATCTATGCTAAAATCACGCCCAGGTCGCCTGGGAGCCTTCCCTTATAGGCCAGCACCCCCATAGGTCCAGGCCTACGCCCCATGTGCGGGGGGTGGGGATCCAGCGAGGGGGTGGAGCGCTCCCGTGGACGAGGCGTGCTGATCGCAGAGCTGGTGGATCAAGCCTGCTGATCCTGGAGTCAGCGGGCCTGCGGTCAGAGAAGAGCGAGGGCGAATCTCCTGATCTAGATGCGGACTGGCCCCGCGCAGGGGGTCAGCGGAGAGCCAGGGCGGGCTGCGTGATCGTGGGGCGGACCCGCACCCCGCGCAGGGGTGGAGCACGCCAAAGCGGAGCGAGCAGATCGCAGCGCGGGGTTTGCCGTGCTCCCCGGCTAGCCGCCAGGCGGTGAGCATTGGCGCGCCCAGCGGGTCGTTTTTGCTCCATACAGGCCCTTGTCCCCCGGCCTGAACTGAGGTGGTGCATATATGCCCGATGGTATGGGGGAGCTGGCCTATAGGCTACACCTCGTTGGTGGGTTGCTCGTAAAATATTGCCAGCCTGCTGGTGGATCTGCCTGTGGGTGAGAAGGGATCGAGCAAGGCGAGCATTACGGTCAGGATATGGCCAACGGCACGATGGCCGGTTGCTCACCCCTGGTCTGGAATCGCCTGCGTTTCTTGCAGCTCGCCGGTTCCATCCCACCGACCAGGGATCAGAGGGCTGATCGATCAAAAATCCATGATGGACCCAGGTATTATTCGCATAGCCGAACATTATAGCATCAGCCTCGCATACCAGCTTGGGACACATATGGGCTCCCATCCCCAGGTGGCTGGCAGTTCGTCCGGCCGGAATCTTCTTGTGGAGCCTGTTCTTTTCTACTCTATGATCATTGGGATACCAGGCCACTCAGTTGGGGAAGGGAGGCTGACGGCTATTTTTCAGGCAATGATCTTTCTATCGTTTTCCAACTCCCAATTATTAAATTTCCCCATCTGAAAACCTGTGCAGGATCTTGAATTCTGCATATAATCTGCCTCAGAATTTGCGCACTGCCCCAAGTCAGGCGCGGTTTTGTTTAAACGGGCATCCAACAGAAGCGTACCGCCTCGAGGGTCGGTGCGCTTTTTTTATTTCCTCCAGAGGAGCCTGCCATGTGCGTGAAGTCCCTCGTCCTGATCCTGATCATCCCAAGCCTGCTGGCCGCCTGCCGGGCAGGGCCTTCGGCAACTGCCTTGCCAACGGCTACTACACCTTCTATCACCGGGCTGCAGGCCTGCCAGGTTGATACAGAAACCTCCCGGGTGATCCAGCAGGGAATGGGGATGTTCCTGGCCTCCAACCCCTATACCCAATTCGAAGCCGGGGGTCAACTGCTGCTATACCTGGTCTCCAGCGGGGAGTTCGGACAGGCCAGGATCACCCTTGAGGATGGCTCGGTCTACCAGGCGGATGTGCTGTACGCCTATGCCCTCACGCTCTCACAGCGTGTGCTGGCCGTCCCCATAGCCATCGGACTGCAGCTGCCGGATGCAGGCTACCTGTATTTCTCACAGGAGCATGCCTTCCAGGCTAATGGCGGCATCTATTCCACAGACCTCGACCAGCAGGCTGCCCTGCACGATGCTCAAGTGCGCCTGCCACGCGGGCGCATCTTGCGCCTGCTGGCCTACGGCATGGTCACCCCCCACGGGTTGGACTGGGATGAGTGCCCCTCCACCGCCCTCTATCCCCAGGCGGTGTGTGAGCTGGGGCAGCTGGTCGAAGAGCTCTACCCCGGGCAAGCCAGGAGCTTCGTGCTGCGCCTGTCGGATGGCTTGCCTGCCAGCTGGCTCGCGGTGGGGTGGGTGTTCCAGGAGTTCAGCCCCGGGGAGCTGGTGCAGGGGGCCAGCCTCGATATCCAACTGCCATAAATTGCCTGTATGAGGAGAGTGCACCATGAAATTGTTCCGTTTCCCACACGAATTCCACCTGCCTGATCTCACCCCGCTGCGCCATACCTGGTGGAAACTCTTGCTCCTCTGCTTTATGCTGGCCCTGGCCATCCTGCTCGCCCCGCGCGCTTACTGCTCCTTTGCCGACTGCGGTGTGAAGGACCAGTGGTGTGAGGCAGACTGCTCGCAAAGCTGCGGACCCACCCAGGGGCTGGGGGTGATCGTGGGCTGCTCGCGCGGGGCCTATGGCTGCATCCAGGACTGGATCCCGGATGCCTGGGGGATGCGCTGCACCAATCCTGCCGATTGCAAGGTGACCGAGTGCGCCTCCACGCCGCCGGGCTTCGGCTGCTACCTGGTGGGGGATGGCCTGTGGGATGTGGGGGCCTGCACTGCCTATCCCGGCTGCCAGAGGGTGTCGCATATTATCGAGACCTCCTGCTGCACGAGCCAGCCTACCCCCTGCCCCAAGACCCCGCCAAAGATCACCACCACCAGCCTGGAGCCCACACCCGCATTTCCCCTCGTCCTGGGTCAGGAGCCCGGGCGCAAGGGGATCACCATCCCCGAGGTCAGCGTGACGGGCGGGCAGCATGACTGCCGCCGGGGCACGATCGAGGAGATCTCGATCAAGATCGCTCTCAGTGATGACAGCATCCTTCGGATCCAGGGCGAGCTGGCTTTCAGGTATCCTGGGGCAAGAGTGCTCGGCACCTATCCCTTTGCACCCGAGCTCGATACTGTCGGAATGCATACCCCTGATGCCACCGCCACTTTCCATTTCGATCCACTGGACCCAGGCGACTACGAGATCACCGTCACCGCCACCCAGGATGACGGTCAAGAGGCCTCCAGGGCCTTCCGCCTGCACGTGGCGCTGTACGAATCGGCCATCACGCATTGAAATGATTTACCTTTATTACCTGCTCAACGGCGCACTCGCCCTGCTGTGGCTGCTGCTGGACCACCTGCTGCAGGTGCTGCTGGTCGTCCCGCTGGCTTGGCTGAGCTGCACTGCCCCGGAAGAGCAGCGCTACTGGACATATACCACCGGAGGGTTGTCGCTGATAGCCAGCGCGTTGGCACCTGCTCCCGTGCCGCTCCTGATGCTGATCATGGCCTGCGCCGGCTGCCTGGCGGGGTATCTCGAGCAGTTCAACGCTCGGGCGGTGCGCTGGAACACGGTGCGCGGCCTGGCGCTCTACAGCCTGGCAGGCCTGGGCTTCACCGTCTTCCAGGAGTTGTCCGCCAGCACGGCCGCTTCGCCCCTTTTACAGCAGGGGCAGGCTTACCTTTCGGCCATCGCTGCCTTCGCCATGTACCTGGTACCGCTGGGTTTCCTGGCGCTGCTCGTTCAAACCCTGTTTGCCCACCCGCCCGTCTCGGGCAAGCCGGGCGAGCTGATCCACACCATCCGCTCCAGAGGGAAAGGCAGGTAGGGCCATGGAGATCCTGGACAATGGGTTGGAGATCAAGGACGAGGTGCTGCAGTATGCCTGGTATAGGCTTTCGAACCAGCAGGAGGAGTACTATCGCTGCGTGGGCTTACGCGAGCTGTCAGCCCTGCCGGTCGACTCGCTGGAGGACTACAACCTGCTGGGCAAGCAGTGGGCAGCGGTGCGCGGGCTGTACAACGCGGGGGTTAATTTTATTTACACCGCCAGCGGCATCTTCAGCCCTGAGCACATCGGCGTGGTGCAGTTCTACGGGGCGGCGGTGGACGCCCCCACGCGTGAGCAGGCGGCCTCCGGGATCCAGCAGCATCTCTCCGCCGTGCTCGCAGTGCTGGCCAATTTCACCCAGTCGCGCACCCGCCCGCCCAATTTAGCCTGGGTGCGCTGGTACATCGATTTCGTTACCTGCCGCAGCCGTAACGTGCTGGCCATCCTGGGCTACCCCGACCCGCGCCAGAGCCCCCGCGGGCTCGGGCAGGATGGTGGGCTTCCGGACGAGACCGGCGA
This sequence comes from uncultured Anaerolineae bacterium, assembly GCA_964425465.1. Taxonomy (GTDB): domain Bacteria; phylum Chloroflexota; class Anaerolineae; order JAYEMR01; family JAYEMR01; genus JAYEMR01. The sequence goes on from CAYRNM010000133.1 coordinate 4,527, forward strand.
TGATCTGTCCAGCGAGCAGAACGAGCTGCTCTTCCGCGGCCTGGCTAAGCTACGCGAGGATTTCGTCTTCCAGGTCACCTCGCGCTACATCGGGCGTAAGTCCCTGACCGATACCCTGGTGGAGGTGGCCCAGGTCACCTCCAACATCGCCTCGCGCCGCAAGGGGGCGATGAGCGTGGGTTTCAGCCTGGGCATCCCCATTATGGCCGCCCTCTCCAATTCCATCAGCGGGGCGCAGGGGGTAGCAGCCAGCCAGGCTCACAGCACCTCGGACGGCCAGTCGCACGCATGGGGGCAGGCGCATACCGATAGCTTTGCACACACCGAGAGCCAGTCACACACGGAGGGCGGCTCGGACACACACACCACGGGCATCTCCCACACCGATAGCATTGGGCACAGCGACCAGACCGCCCATTCAGACAGCGCCAGCCATGCCGACAGCTGGTCAGAGACCGAGAGCCTGGCCCACACGGATAGCTCCATGGGCGGGGGCAGCCTCTCCCATGGCAGCGGGGCGGCCCACAGCGAGAGCTCTACCATGGGCGGCTCGACCTCGAGCAGCTTTGGCACGTCATCGTCTAGCTCCATGAGCCAGGGAGAGAGCGCTTCGAATGCCAGCACGCACAGCGACTCCTGGAACGCCGGTGCTTCGGTGAGCGGGGGGATCCCGGGAATCGCCTCGGCCAGCGTGGATGGGGGTGTAGGGGGCAGCGATTCGGTGTCCTCCATGGCCGGTACTTCCTCGGGTATCTCGCAAAGCCTGGCCACGCATTCCGGAACCACGGTGGGGACATCCAGCAGCACGGGCGTCGCCGACAGCGTATCGAGCAGTGACAGCCAGTCTGCCATGTGGTCCGAAGGCCACAGCGATACGGTCGGCAGCGCCAGCTCGGTGGGTGGGGCGGATGTGGTCGGGCATGCCGATATGGTGGGGCATGCCGATGCGAGCGGCCGCGCCGACAGCCAGATGGAGTCGAGCTCGGTGAGCAGATCGTGGGCGGAGACGCATGGAAGTGCCGATTCTTGGGGTAGGGCGGACAGCCAGAGCGAGGCTTATGGCCAGTCGCATGCCGAGGGCGACACGAATGCCCTGGCGGTCAGCCGGGCCGGCGGGCAGAGCATCATTGGCGGCATGTCCACCGGCCTCATTCCGGGGGTTTCGCTGCACCGCTCCTGGCAGTTGGAGGATGACCTGGCCGAGCGCCTGACCGAGGTACTGCGCCAGGTGCAGGGGGTGGTCAACCTGGCTTCCCAGGAGGGCGGCTTCATGACCGATGCCCGCCTGTTCACTGCCTCGGACCAGGGAGCGCTGGCCGCCGAAGCGCTCATCCCCCAGGCTTTCCACGGGCCGAACGTACCCACACCGGTCCTGACCATCCGCCCACAAGACGCGGGTGAAGAGGCTCTGCTTAGGCGCTACGCTTGCGCCTTCCTGCCTTGCGACCTGAAGAATCCCAATGACCTCTTGGGCAACAGGCTGGGGGAGCGCTTCACCACCCTCTTCGCCGCCAAACACCTGGCGGCCTACACCGCCCCGGCCTTCTTTCCCGAGGGAACCACCATCACCGCCATGCCGCCCATTCCTCAGGGGTTAGGCTTTTACCCCAGATTTCCCGGGGAGGTGACCCTCGGGCACCAGTACTCGCCCGAGACGGCTGACCTGACCCAGGCTCCGGTGTGCCTGGACCGCCAGCGCCTGATGCACACCATGTTCGCCGGCGACACCGGCTTCGGCAAGAGCGTGGCGGCTATCCGCTGGGCCTACGAATCCACCCTGCGCTGGCAGCTGCGCACGGTGGTGCTGGACTTCGGGGCCGGCTGGCGGCAGCTCCTGAACGCCCCCGGGCTGGAGGGGCGCGTGGACATCCTGCAGCTGTGGCCCAACGCCACCCGGCCGCTGCGCTGGAACCCGCTGCAGATTGGCGGCCACATCGACCCCGAGACCCAGTGGCGGGCCTTCGCCGATATTTTCGGCAGCGTGGCGCGGCTGGGTGTCAAGCGCCAGAAGCAGGAGCTGCTGGAGGCGCTGCGCAAGGTGTACGTGCGTGCCGGAGTGTTGGTGGACGATCCCGAGGTGCGTCGCGACCAGCAGTGGGGGCGCGTCCAGCCGGATGAGGCGGATCTCATCGCCGCCCCAGCCGGCAGGGTCATTTCCGACCTCGGGCCCCTGGAGCGCCAGCAGCTGTCCGTGTTCCGCTCCACGCGGGTCAGCCTGATCGACCTGTACCAGGAAGTGGTGGGGAAACTGCGCATTGTGCCATCGCGCGACACCGTGCTGACCGGGGTGCTGGAGGGCATCATCTTCCGCCTGAACCCCCTGGTGCAGGGGGCGGCTGCCGCCCAGTTCTCCGCAGGACCCCACAGCATCGCCGTGGAGGAGCTGGGCAAGCCCTGGGGCATCGCCATCGTGGAGGGGGGCGTATTCCTGGACGATTTCGGCAAGGCCTTCCTGCTGGGCTGGATCGGCTGGCACCTGTACACCGACATGCTGGCGCGGCGCGTGCACGAGGTCAAGACCGGCGAGCCGCTGCTGCAGATCTTCTTCGAGGAGGCCAACAAGATCTTCACCCGCGAGACCTCCCTGGGTGAGGACGATTCGGGCGGTATCTCGGCCTCGCAGCGCTTCAGCGACATGTTCCGCGATGCCCGTAAGTACCGCTCCCGCCTGCACATCATCACCCAGGCCCCGCATTTGATCCCGGATGACATCGTGTCCTCCTGCATCAACCTGGTGGTCGGCTTTTTGAAGAACCCCAAGGACAAGGACCTGGTGCTGTCCGGCCTGGCGCGCTCCGAGAAGGGCTTTCATGACGAGGCTTGGCGGCGCTTCTTGTCCGACCTGCCCATCGGCATGGCCATCGGGCGCCTGCCCTACACCCAGGAGCGCGAGCTGCAGCGTCCCTTCCTGTTCCGCCCGCTGATGGTGAGCGTCCCCGAGCCCACCGATGAGGAGATCGCAGATCGCCTGGGGAGGATCGCGGCATGAGAAAGTATATATTCATTCTGATATTATTCTTTCTGCTGCTCACCTCGCTGCTCATCCTGGGGGTGGTCTACCCAGAAGGCCTGGGTCGCCCGACTGGAGTGCCGGACACCTGGCGGCCACCCGAGCTGCTGCTATCCACGCTTGTACCCACCCGCCTTCCTGGCTGGTGGGACCGGCTGCCCACCCCGATGCCGGTTAACCCGGCGGCGCCCAGTCCAAGTCAGTAAAGAAACGGCCTCCATGTTCCCTTATTTTCCGTCCTGGACCCTCCCCTGCCTGCTGGATCGCAATGACTGCTCATTTTCAGCCTGTGGGTAAGCCCTCGTTTCACCCCGGGTCCTGGGTGTTCCAGGCGTGCATTCCAGTTACCTGCTGGGCGACGCATATGCGGGCCCAATCCAAGCCTCAGACCGTCGCAAATCTTCTGTTAAATAAATCCACAAACCCAGAAAGGAAATCCGTCAACTACCACCCGCTGAAGCAAGTGGCTTGTCCCTGGAGGTGTAGAGTGCCCT
>CAYRNM010000134.1:0-8012 GCA_964425465.1 uncultured Anaerolineae bacterium
GAAGAAGAAGAATTCTTCAGGGGCAGCGGGCTGGCCAAGTTGGTGCGCGAGGGGGCGGCGCGGGACGTGGAGCTGACGCTCCTGGCCAAGTCGGGCGAGAGGATTCCGGTGGTGTTCAACGGCTCCGTCATCCGGGAGGAGGATGGACGCTTGTCTGCCGTGGTGGGCGTGGCCCGGGACATCCGCGAGCGCAAGCGGGCAGAGGAGGAGCGGGAACAGCTGCTGGTGGCCGAACATGAGCAACGCCTTCTGGCCGAAACCCTGACAGAGGTGGCTCTGACCCTCACCTCGCAGACCAATCACTCAGCGGTGCTAGATGAGATCCTGCGCCAGGCACAGTGCGTCATCCCCTGCAGCACAGCCAACATCATGCTGCTGGAAGGCGACACCCTGCATGTCGCCCGCTGGCGGGGCTACGAGGCATTTGGTGCCGAGGAACTAATGTCCAGCCTGGTGCAGCCATTGGACGACTTTCCGGTGGATGCCGAGGCCGTTCACTCACGAAAACCGATAGTCATCCTCGATACTCACCAAGACCCACGCTGGGTGGTATTAGACGAGACAGCCTGGATCAGGTCGCATCTCATGGTACCCATCTGCCTGCACGACCGCGTTTTGGGACTGCTCCGGCTGGATAGCGATACACTCGGTGCGTTCTCCGCCGAGGACGCTGAAGGCCTGAAGCCTCTGGCCAGCGCCGCTGCCGTCGCGCTGGAGAACGCGCGGTTGTATGAGGCGGTTCAGCAAGAACTAGCCGAGCGCCAGCGGGCAGAGCAATTGCTACGAGCGCTGAACCAGGCAGCTCTGGCTATGGAAAGAGCCATGACACCGGAAGAGATATTCAACGCAGTTGCGGAGGAGCTCAAGAAGCTCGGCTTCTCCTGTGTGGTTTTCCTAACGGACGAGAACCAGAGCAGGCTGTTCCCTAAATACCTGAGCTACGAGGCCGCAGCGATCAAGGCCTTGGAGAAGCTGACGGGCCTCAAAATCGAGGACTTCTCCATACCCATCGAAACCGCAGGCGTATACAGAAAAGTGATCTGGGAGAAGGAGGCCGCCTTCATAGAGAATGTGGAAGATGTCACGCGGCAGTTCTTACCTAAGCCCCTAAAGAGGTTCGCCGGGCAAATAGTGAAGATGCTGAAAATCGCGAGATCCATCCCCGCCCCCCTCATGGTGGAGGATGAGGTCATCGGCCTGCTCTCAGTGGAGTCGGATGACCTGACCGAAGAGGACATCCCGGCCATCACCGCCTTCGCCCATCAGATGGCCGCCGCCTGGCGCAAGGCCAGGCTGCTGCAGGACCTGGAGAGGAGCCTGGAGGAACTGAAGCAGACCCAAGCCCAGTTCATCCAAGCGCAGAAGATGGAGGCCATTGGCAAGCTGGCCGGCGGGGTGGCCCACGACTTCAACAACCTGCTGACAGCCATCTTCGGCTACAGCCAACTGCTGCTGGGCAAGCTGCCCCCTGACGACCCACGACGCATGGACGCCCAAGAGATCCTGAACGCCGCCAGACGGGCCGCCTTGCTGACCCACCAGCTCCTGGCCTTCAGCCGCCAGCAGATGCTTCAACCTCAGGCGCTGGGCCTCAACGAGCTGGTCGCCGACACGGAGAAGATACTGCGACGTCTGATCGGCGAGGATATTGAGTTGGTTACAGTTCTCGAACCGAGGTTGGCACGGGTGAACGCCGATCCGGGGCAGATGAATCAGGTGATCATGAACCTGGCAGTCAATGCCCGAGATGCCATGCCTGAGGGCGGCAAGCTTACCATCAAGACCGAGAATGTGACCCTGGATGAAAAGCGGTGCGCCCTGATCCCCCAAGCGCGGCCTGGGAGATTTGCGTGTCTCTCGGTGGCGGACACAGGAGTGGGCATGGATGAAGAGATCATGCAGCACCTCTTCGAACCCTTCTTCACCACCAAGGAAAGCGGTACCGGACTCGGTCTGCCCGTTGTCTATGGCATTGTCCAACAGCACGAGGGGTGGATCAATGCCTACAGCGAGCCGGGGCAGGGCTCTACCTTCAAGGTCTACCTGCCCGCTTTCTCCATAGAGGTGGAAGGTGAGACCAGAGAGGCGATCCCGTTGCAGGAGCTTCAGGGCGGTGGAGAAGGGATTCTGCTGGTAGAGGATGATGAAGCAGTTCTTCGCATTGCTACGAAGATGCTTGGCGGAAACGGCTACATCGTGTTTGAGGCTGCAACTACAAAAGAAGCGCTGGACATCTTTGAGAGAGAAGGGGCGAAGATCCACCTGGTCTTCAGCGACGTGGTTCTGCCCGACGGAACGGGCCTGCAATTGGCTGACCAACTGCTCTCACGCAAGGGGGAAACCAGGGTTCTGCTGAGCAGTGGCTACAGCGACGACAAATCGCAGTGGTCTGTCATACGCGAAAGGGGATTTCGATTCATATGGAAACCCTACGCCTTACCCGATCTGCTTCAGGCCATCAGGGAGGCTATGGAGGGCTGATGGCTGATTGTTCAACATCCACATTCAATCCAAGGAGGAGATATGCCTAAAGAGTTACGGTTTGCCGATGAGGCGCGCAGCGATCTGCAAAGGGGGATGGATATCCTGGCCAAGGTGGTGGGGACCACCCTGGGACCCAAAGGGCGCAACGTGGCCATGGAGCAGCAGCACTCCAGGTGGATGACCCCTAAGGTGTCCCATGACGGGGCAACGGTGGCCAAGTGGATCGAGCTGCCGGACCGTTGCCAGAACATGGGGACCCAACTGTTGAAGGTGGCCGCCATGAGGACCAATGACATGGCCGGCGACGGCACCACCACCGCCACGGTCCTGGCACAGGCCGTCGTCAACGAGGCGATGAAGAATATCGCCGCCGGAGCCAATCCCATGCTGCTGAAGCGGGGGATCGAGAAGGCAACTCAAGTCGTCCTGAAAACCCTCCGCGAACAGGCTGTGGAGGTGAAAACTCGGGAGGAGATTGCGTACGTGGCCACCATCTCTGCCCACGACCCAGAGATCGGAGAACTCATCACTGAGGTGAGGGAAAAGATAGGCAAGGATGGCGTGGCCACCATTCAGGACTCGCAAACCCTGGACTTTGAGGTGAAATACGTCCCTGGCATGCGACTGGACCAGCGGGGTTTACTCTCCCGCCATTTCATCACTAACCCTATCACCCGCGAGGCGGTGATAGATAATCCCTATATCCTGCTGACCGATGAGGTGCTCAAAACCGGGCAGGATCTAGTTCCTGTGCTGGAAAGGCTTGCCGAGGACGGAAAAAGGAACCTGGTGGTGATAGCCGACAATATCGAGGGAGAGGCCCTGGCCACTCTGGCCGCCAACAAGGTGCGGGGGACCTTCAACTGCCTGGCCATCAGATCCCCTGGCCTCGGAATCCGGCGGCTGGAGATGATGGAGGATTTGGCCATATTCACCGGGGGCACGGTGATCAGCGAGAAGGTGGGCAAAAGATTGGATCGGGTCACCCTGCAGGACTTTGGGCGCGCCGATCGGGTCATCACTGATGAGGACACCACCGTCATCATTGGCGGCCATGGCTCTCCGGAGGAGATCCAGACCCGCGTGGCCCAACTGAGACAGGAGATCGAGCACACCTATGTGGAGTATGAGGCGCAATATGATCGGGAGTCGCTGCAGGAGCGAGTGGGCCATCTCACCAGCGGTGTAGCGAACATCAGCGTAGGAGCAGCCACCAAGACGGAGCTGGAGGAGAAGAAGCATCGAGTGCAGGATGCTGTCTCCGCTACCCAGGCTGCCCTGGAGGAGGGAATTGTCCCCGGCGGGGGGGTGGCCCTGCTGAATGTCATTCCTGCTCTGGATGGGTTGACCAGCGATATACCCGATGAGCAGGTCGGCATCGAGATCCTGCGGCGGGCGCTGGAGGAACCGACAAAGCGGCTGGCGGAGAACGCAGGCTACAACGGCGCGGTGGTGGTGGAGGAGATCCGCCGCCGACAAGCGGAGTCGGGGAACCAGCACTTCGGCTTCGACGTGATGGCTGAGGAGTACACGGATCTGATGGAGGGGGGGATCATTGATCCGGCCAAGGTCGCCCGCTGTGCGGTAGAGAATGGGGTGGGTGTGGCCACCATGATCCTCAGCACCGAGGCGCTGGTAGTGGAATTACCGAAGTCACCTGAAGCTGCACCCTCTGAGAGCAGGTCAGGTTCGCCCTTCCATACCTCACCCCGATCCCGGCGCCGAACTGCGCCGAGGCGCTAGTGCTTCACCGCACTAGCCTGAAGAGCCGGTACTGCGAGGCTTTTCTGTGTTTTCATCGTTTCGCCGTCGCAATAACGTATTTTCGATACCATCCCTGGTAGGGGCAACCCTTGTGGTTGCCCTTGCCGTTAGGGGCAACCGCAAGGGTCGCCCTTGCCGCAAAACGCCTCCTGATCAAAATGTCTGGGGTTGGGCGGTTCCCCTTGACATGACTTCAGAGTCACTGTATAATGACTAACAAATGGACAGTGAAATGACGACAAAGGAGACAATGAAATGACTATTATGTTGCCCATCTACACCATCAGTGACCTACGATATAAGGCCAGAGAGGTGCTTCAACGGCTGAGGGAGCAGCCCATCGTGTTGACCCAACGAGGACGCCCCCGGGCTGTGCTGCTGGACTACGAGGTCTATAACGAGATGACGGAAAGGCAGCAAGTTCTTGAAGAAGCTCGGGACGCTTTTCTTCTACAACGAGCCACGGAAACGGCGCAGAAGTACCTGCCCTTCTCGGCCCTCGTCGAGCAGTACGAGGCCCTGTTCGGCGAGAAGCTGGAACTGCCCACGGAGAATCCTGGTGTATAGCCTGCTCCTCGAAGAGCGAGTGTTCAAAGTGCTGAGGGATGTGAAAAACTACCCCGCCAAGGTACATCGCCAGATCACGACCAAGATATTCCTCTTGCAATTCGCCCCCCGTCCCCAGGACAGCAGGAAAATCGGCATCGGTTATCGCGTGGATGTGGGTGAACATCGCATCTTCTACACTGTGGACGACGAGGAGAAGGTAGTACGGGTTGAACTGGTCGGCCCGCGTAATGACAGAGAGATCTACAGGCTGGCTCAGCGGCTGGGCTTGCTCTAGAGGGGAGAGGAAAGCGGATGGCTCTAACGGGACAAGTAGCCATCGTGACCGGCGCGGGGCGGGGGATCGGTCGGGCCATTGCCCAGGCACTGGGCGGGGCTGGCGCGGCGGTGGCCATAGCGGACATTGACCATCCTTCAGTCCAGGCCACGGCGGAAGTCCTGGCTGCCGAGGGGATGCGTACCTTGGCCTTGACCGTGGATGTGGCTGATGGGACGGCGGTGCAGGAGATGGTGGCCCGCACCATTGAGGCCCTGGGCGGGCTCCACATCCTGGTCAACAACGCCGCCATCTGCCCCCTCACCCCCATCGAGGAGATCAGCGAGCAGGAATGGGATCGCGTGATGGATGTGAACCTGAAGGGTCCCTTCCTCTGCGCCCAGGCAGCAGTGCCCATCCTGCGCCAGCAGCGATACGGGCGCATCATCAACATCGCATCGGTGGCGGGGAAGATGGGTTCCCTCACCGCCGGGGCCCACTACGCGGCCTCCAAAGGGGGCCTCATCGCCTTTACCCTGTGCCTGGCCCGCCAGTACGCTCCCTACAACATCACGGCCAATGTGATCGCCCCTGGCCCCGCCGCCACGGACATGACCCGCGACTGGCCAGAGGAGACCAAACAACGCCTCATCGAACGCATCCCTTTGGGGCGCATGGCTCTCCCCCAGGATGTGGCGGCCGCAGCGCTCTTTCTGGCCTCTGAGGCGGCGGGCTTCATCACCGGCGAGGTGCTGGACGTCAACGGCGGTTTTCTGATGGACTGAGGGGAGGGGGATTTTGAGCGGTGAGCTCTACGCCATGGCCTGCGCCTTCCTCTGGGCACTGTCCAGCACCCTGCTCAAGAGCCAGACCCACAGGGTGGAGGTCATCTCCCTGGCCGCCTGGCGCACGGTGCCTGGTCTCTTTATCTATCTGGGCCTGCTTTTCTTCTCAGGCCGGGCCAATGACATCCTCCACCTCCCCTTTCGCACTCTGGCTCTGATCGAGGGATCCGCCTTTCTGGGGTTGGGCCTGGGTGACCTGCTCTACCTTCAGAGCATGAAGCTCATCGGCCTGGCTCGGGCGATGCCCCTCACCTCCACTTACCCCTTTTTCACCCTGCTTCTGGCTCTGCTCTTTCTGGCCGAGCCGTTGGAATGGACGGTCGTCGGCGGCGCGATGTTGATCACCGGGGGAGCATATCTGCTGGCCTTCCCCAGGGGGCGCAGCAGGATTAAGAGCTCAGCCGTTCAGGAGATGGACCTCAAAGGGGTCGTCCTGGCCCTGGTGGCTGCGATCTGTTGGGCAATGAGCACGGTGATGCTGCGCCTGGGGCTGGAGGGAGTGGATCTCGTGGTGGCCAATACCATCCGCCTATCCGTGCTGGTGATCGTCCTGTTCGCCGTGCTCTTCCAGCGGAGGGAGATGGGGCGCATCAGAGAGTACGGCCTCCGATCTCTGGGGATCGCTCTTCTGGCCGGCGTCATCGGCACCGGGTTGGGGACCTTCACCTTTCTGGCGGCCCTGCAGCGGGCAGGAGCGGCCAAGACGAGCATCCTCACCTCCACCACGCCCCTCTTCGGAGTGCCTTTTTCCCTGGTACTGAGGGAGAAGCTGACCTCCAGAACCCTATTGGGCACGATCCTGACGATAGTGGGAGTAGGTTTGACGGTTTAGGGGGAGGTCGGGGTAATGACCAAGTGGATCGAGATTGACGGCAGTTATGGGGAAGGGGGCGGCCAGATGCTCCGCACAGCAGTCAGCCTGGCCGCCATGACCGGAAAGGACTGTCGCATTTTCAACATCCGCGCCGGACGCCGCAACCCCGGCCTGGCCGCCCAGCACCTGGCCGGGATCAAGGCTGCGGCTCAGCTCTGCCATGCCAAGCTGGAGGGGGCCAGGATAGAGTCACAGGAGGTGCGTTTTCAGCCCGGCGAGATCGGGGGGGGCAGCTACCACATCTCCGTGGGCACCGCCGGCGCGGTGACGCTGGTGCTCCAAGCCCTGGTGCCCATTGCCTTGCAGGCGAGTGAGGATGCGACGCTGGAGATCGAGGGAGGCACCGATGTAGCCTGGAGCCCGCTCATGGATTACTTTACCCACGTCCACTGCTACCATCTGAAGGAGTTGGGCGTTGAGATCGAAGTGGAGACCCTGCAGCGGGGGTTCTACCCTCAGGGCGGTGGCCGAGTGAGGGTTAAGGTCCAGCCCTGGGCCGGCCCTCCTGGGCCGATCCAGTTGACGGAGCGGGGGCCGGTGGAGGCCATTGACATCTGGGACGTGGCTGGCAAACCCCTGCAGAAGGCACGCGTCGCCGAACGACAACTGGAGGGGTTCAAATCGGCCTGGCGGGGCAAATATCCCCTCGGCCAGGTCCATCAACTCTACGTGGACAGCGCCAGTCCGGGCACCTCCTTTCACGCCCACGCCCATTGTGAGCGGAGCCGGGTGGGCGCCTGCGCCATTGGCCAGCGAGGGAAGCGAGCAGAGGCGGTGGGGCGAGAGGCGGCAGAGCTCCTGCTGGAGGAACTGGCCAGCGGCGCAGCGGTGGATCGCTGGATGGCGGATCAGATGGTTCCCTACCTGGGCCTTTACGGCGGCGCCATACGCACCAGTTGCATCACCAAGCACATCCGCACCAACATCTGGGTCACGGAGCAATTCCTCCCCCGCCGCTTCAACATTGAGGGGATCATGATTCGGTGTGAGTGAGGCTGACCGGAGACGCGAGCGATGATCTCAGCCCGTACCCAGAAGGAGGTTTCCAATGAAGAGGTCCATTGGTGCAGGAACGTTGGCTTTCCCTGCCCCAGTTTGGGTGGTAGGTACCTATGACCCAGAAGGCAGACCCAATGTGATGACCGCAGCCTGGGTAGGCATTTGCTGCTCCAGACCTCCGTGCGCGGCCATCGGGGGGTGGTGGGGGCCAGACCCCCCACCC
>CAYRNM010000135.1:0-2053 GCA_964425465.1 uncultured Anaerolineae bacterium
TCCACCCCCAGCGCCTCCCTCAGGTCGGCGGCAATCTCCCCCAGCATCTGGTAGGGCTCCACCACCTTCACCCGGCCGCCTTCGCGATCCAGGCCCAGGGCGCGCCGCAGCTTGGACACGGTGCTCACCGCCATCCCGGTGACAGTGGTGCTGCCCAGGTCTATAGGCACCCGGTCCGGCAGCTCGCGGTTCAGGACCTTCCGAACTCGCTCCCGTGAGGTCAACATCAGTTCCCCCTTTCGTGACTGCTCACCTGAATCTCGCTCCATCGAAAAACGCCCGACGATCCCCATGCCACACACGAAAGGCTTGGGGTATCCTCGATATATGCCCGGGGTCTATGTCCTCCGGCAATTCGTCTTCTGGGAACCAGCCTACATCCAGCACTTCATTGTCATGCGATGGGCTTTCGGTTTCTCGATGGTTCAAAGGCTCGCACAGAAACGTGAAGTGATATAGGTGATGACGACTTGTCGAGCCGCAGAATCGCGAATCAAACACCCCAATGAGGGACACAGCCTGACAATGCACGCCTGTTTCCTCCAAAGCCTCTCGCACCACTCCCTCTGCAGGCGTCTCTCCGACCTCCAATGCCCCGCCGGGCATCGCCCACTTGCCATTATCTGCTCGTTGGATCAGCAGAATCCGCCCCTGGTCGTCAATCACCGCCGCGTCTCCCACGGCCAGCGGTGTCGGGCGGGAGAAAATAGGGGCTCTCAAGGGTTCTATCTGTTCCAGGGATTCGCCAGTGGCCAGGGCCAGCATCTTCATCGCAATATCCTGCACCGCTCGATAGTGGGCTTGATCGTAGATGTTCTTTGAGAAATGCAAGCCCATTGCTGAGATGTCTCGCAGCCTGTCGGCCCACAGCGCAACCTGTTCCGCTGGTGTCATGGATGGATCACTTTCTCCAACTGATCGCGATAGTAGGCCGCCACGGCCAACCCCTGGGTCACTCCGGCGAAAAGGTCGTGCTCCTGCACCTTCCCGGCCCCGAACTTGCGCTCCAGCATCCGCTGAAAGATGGGGATGGCCGAAGAGCCCCCTGTGGCCAGCACGACGTCCATCTCCCCCGGTTCCAGCCCTGAGGCGGTCACCGCCTCCTCCACACACTGCTCGGCACGCGCTACATCAGCAGCGATCATCGTCTCGAACTGCTCACGGGTCAAGGGCTCGAGGATGCGCATGTCCTCATCCATCAGCCGGACGGCAGCTTCCTCCCGGTCGGACAGATCGCATTTGGCCCGCTCCACCTCCTGAAACATCTTAAAGCCATAGTTCTTGGAGATGAGGGTGTAGAGCGCCCGGAGCTGTTGGGGCTGGTCGCTGGTGACCAGGGCCTGCTGGATGAGGCGCATGGTGGGGAGGGTGAAGAGGGTGGGGATGGCCTGCCATTGGGCCAGTGCCTCGAAGATGTAGACCGGTACCGGCAGCCGCTTGTCCTTTCCATAGGCAGAGCCGTAGCCGAAGTGACGGAGCATGCGGGCGCGCACGATCCGCTCATCGAACAGGTCGCCGCCGATGCGCACCCCGCTGGTGGCCAGCACCTGTCGATTGCCCCGGTCGCCCAGCCGCATGACAGTCACGTCCAGCGTGCCCCCGCCGAAGTCGAAGACCAGCGCATTCTCCACGCGGTCCAGCCCCAGCTCGTAGTGCAACGCCGCCGCCACCGGCTCCAGCTCAAAGTCCACCTCCTGGAAGCCGGCCAGGTACGCGGCCTGCTCCAGCCGCTCCTGGGCCAGGCGGTCCCGCTCTGGGTCGGGGTCGAAGCGTACGGGGCGGCCCACCACCACCTGGCGGATGGGCCGGCCACACAGGTCCTCGGCCCGGTGTCGGATCCGCCGCAGCACCAGGGCCACCAACTCCTCAAGGGGGTAGTACTCGTCAAAGACGGAGGTGCCCTCGTAGGTGTGCTGGGGGAGAGCGCTCTTGAGGGATTGAAAGAGGCGGCCCGGCATGTTGGCGTCAATCAGGGCGTGCACCTCCTTGACCACCCGCCCCACTTCGGCGAAGTAGTTCTCGATGATGCCCACCGGCTTGCGCACCAGCCGAA
>CAYRNM010000135.1:2153-6237 GCA_964425465.1 uncultured Anaerolineae bacterium
TCTGCGGATCACGGCTCCGGGGGTCAACGCGGAAGACCCGTAGAGTTCGCCCGTCGTAGTGAGCCACGCCCGAATTGGTGGTGCCGAAATCGAGGCCTACACGCATGGTCCTTATCCTTACCCTACCCTTCGGACTAGCGGAGCTTGCTCTGCACCTCAAGTCACCTGCCCCCCATTGTAACACAGTTAGGGGCAGGCGGCAAATGCCTCTCCAATGGACAAAAATGGCAGGGCACGGTACAATTAAGCGCCGTGTGCCGACCATACAGCGATTGAACAGCCGAACAGGAGAGGAGAGGCAGCATGAAGGTTGCACAGATCGGCTGTGGAAACATCGGCCGCCATCGGGCGGAGGCCGTAGCTGCCGTGTCCGGGCTGGAGCTGGCCCTCTGCGTGGACACCATCGTCGAGGCAGCGCAAGCGTTAGCTGAGCGGTGGAATTGCGAGCCTGGCACCGAATGGCAGGAGGCGGTGGCCCGGCCCGACATCGAGGTGGTCATCGTCTCCACCCCTAACGTCTTCCATACCCCTATCAGCATCGCGGCGCTGGAGGCGGGCAAACATGTGCTCTGCGAGAAGCCCCTGGCCCGCAACCCCCAGGAGGCGAGGCGGATGGTGGAGGCTGCGGAAGCCTGCGGCCGGGAGCTGCGCACCGGTTTTAACCATCGTTTCCACGCCCAGGTGGTCCAGGCCAAGGCCCTCTTCGACGCCGGGGCCATTGGCGAGCCCCTTTTCCTGCGCGGCCACACTGGCCATGGAGGTGGGGAGGCCTTCGCCTGGAGTTGGTTCTGCGATGAGGAGATAGCCGGTGGCGGCACCTTTCTGGACAACGGCGTCCACGCCCTCGACCTGGCCCGCTACTTTCTGGGCGAGTTCGTCGAGGCCACTGGTTTCCGAACCACCAGCCTGTGGGACATCGCTCCCTTGGAGGATAATGGCTTCGGCCTCTTCCGCACCGCCGACGGCTGGGTGGCCTCCCTGCACTCCAGTTGGACCCAATGGAAGGGCTATCTCTACCTGGAGCTCTTCGGGGCCGAGGGCTTCCTGACCATCAACTACGATCCTGTAGAGACCACCCTGGTGCGGCGAGGGATGCCGCACCACATCGAGCGCTACGAGTTCCCGGTGCAGCCCAACACCTGGGTGCGGGAACTGGAGGAGTTGGTGAAGGCCATGGAGGGGAAACCCGCCCTCTCGGCCACAGGGACCGATGGCCTGCGGGCAGTGGAGATGGCTTATGCGGTGTACGAATCCAGTCGGGAGGGGCGGACGATCAAGCTATAGAAAGAGCTTTAGGAAGACAAAGGCCGGGGCTTGCAGTTTTAGCCTCGGCCTTTGTTTCAGGGCTTTCCTTATGACATCTCGCCATCTCAGCTATGAGATGACTTTTCATGGGCTGGGTAGGATTCCGTCCGATGTTTTATCCCTACTTGGATAGCTTTCACTAACTGCGTCCAACTATCTTCTTCAAACAGGTTCACCCACTGAAAATTATGTAGGTTTTCTGGCACTTCGCAATCTTCCAGCCGTACTGGAATCAGATAGATTTCGCTCTCCACCTTTTCCTGCCAAATATCCAGAGCATCCTTGATTTCCCTCTGAAGGAAACCCTGTTTGTTGACCGAGTGCGCCGACAGACAGGCTAGGAAGAAACCAGAGTGACGGATAGCTTTCTGGATACTACTCCTCCATTTTTCTCCCGGTAGGAGGTCTTTTATGTCCATCCAGGGTTTGAGCCCTGCGTCGGCCAATTTTCGGTAAAGACTTTCTACCTTCTCTTTATCCTCTCGCACATAGCTGAGGAAGATTGTAGTTTCTCCGAGAGCTTTACGTTCGGATGTCCCAGTGAGTCCTTTCCTGTGCCTCTCCGAGGACAAAGACGAAGAGATCTGAAACCTACGAAAACAATCAGGAATCAAGAGTATAATAAGCTGAAACGGCTGTAGGGGTGCCAATCTTGTTAGTCGTTTCGGGATATGAAGTCGTACAGACGTATGTGCGACCAGAAGAAGCACTATCATCACCGAGCATGAGACAGCAAGCGCTGCCTGCTGCGTAAGGCCCACTTGACGCAATAGGGCATAGGCTACTGCGGATAGGGGGACAGCTACCAAGAGTGTGCCCCATGCAAATGCCGCATCACTGACGGCCCTCCGAGCATTCCACTGCCTCATATCTCCCTCCCTTGTTCCGTACCAGTCATCACTCGCATCACATGCTTCGCCTGCAGGTATAGAGAGTAGACCGTATGAAGACCATATCCCACAGCCACGCCCAGAGCAGAGAATACCTTGATGCCGAAGAGCAAGTCGGCCACAAAACGCGATTGCGATATGAGGTCGCCGAAGGACCGTTCAATCTGGGTGAGAACAAGATCATCCGCGATGAGAAAGACGATGTAGATGATCGTAAGGTGGACAATGGTCAACAGGGGATCAATGGTGGCAATCAACCATCTTATCCCTCTGGTTTTCAAAGCCTCAGACAAGGACTCAACTTGTTCTCTTGGCTGTCCTGCAGGTGGGCTAGCTGGAGTCTCCTCCTGGACCATCATCCTTCTCCCAGAGGGCTGCAATGCAACTCATTGCTTTAATATTAATACATCTTGACCCCACTCTCCGCAAGCCCGGCCGTTCTCTTTGGGCGTGGGTACAGAGAGGCCCATGCTACTCCTCAAACAACTCCCCCACCGACAATCCCAGGTGGATACGGCGGATCACCTCCCCGATGAGCGGCCCCACGGAAAGGATGGTGATATGGGGCAGCATTTTCTCCGGAGGGATGGGAATAGTGTTGGTGACCACCACTTCCTTGAGGGGACTGGCATCGATGCACTCCAGGGCGGGGTCGGAGAAGACGGGGTGGGTGGCACAGGCGTAGATGTCGCAGGCGCCTCTCGCTTTGAGCACCCTGACGGCATCCATCAGCGTCTTGGCTGTGTCAATCTCATCGTCGTAAATAATAGCGTTCTTCCCCTCCACCTCTCCAATGACAGTCAACACCTGAGTGTCCATCCCTGTGCGCCGCTTCTCAATGATGGCCAGTGGCGCATTGAGCGCCTGCGCCAGGTTGCGCACCTTTTTCGATGCGCCCACGTCCGGAGCCACGAGGATCATGTCCGGCAGCTCCTTCTGGCGGAAGTAGTCGCGGATGAGGTAAAAGGCGGTCAGTTCGTCCACCGGGATGGTGAAGAAGCCCTGGATCTGGCCAGCGTGCAGGTCAATGGTCAACACCCGGTCCGCCCCGGCGACGGTGATCATGTCCGCCAGCAAGCGGGCGGTGATGGGCACCCGGGGCTGATCTTTTTTGTCGGTCCGGCCGTAGGTGTAGTAGGGGATCACGGCCGTAATGCGCCCCGCCGAATCACGCCGCAGGGTGTCCATCATGATCAGCAGTTCCATGATGTGGTCATTCACCGGGCGGCACATGGGCTGGATGAGGAACACATCCTGCCCCCGGACGCTCTCATGCAATCGGGTGAAGATGTTGTCGTTGGGGAACTTGATGATGTCCCGTCCCCCCAGCGGCACACTCAGGTAATCGCTGATCTCCTGTGCCAGCGCGGGATTGGCTGTGCCGCTGAAGAGCTTGATCTGGCCATACATCCCTTCCTCGGAATGATGCCGTGTGCTCCCCACTAAACCGCTCATCTCTCTCCTCCTTGTGGAGCTCGTAAGGCGTGGAGCGTCGAGCGTGATGCGGATTCGCTCCACACTACACGCTTCACACAGTCACCCAGAGTGCCCCTCTGGTAAGATGAACTCCCGATCCAGGACGCTCATAATCAGCACATCGTGATAGCGCCCCTCGGTGAAATGGGCCTCGCGCAGGCATCCCTCCTGTCGAAACCCGCACTTCTGGTAGCATCGGATGGCGCGCGGGTTGAAGTCGAAGACCCGCAAAGAGACGCGGTGCAGACCCATCTCCTGGAAGGCCAGGCGCAGCAGCGTGCGTATGGCGTCGGTTCCATAGCCCTGGCCCCAGAAGTCCTCTCACCAATGAAGATGCCTAGCTCAGCGCAGCGGTCCTTCCAGCTGATGTCGTGCAGGCCAATGTTTCCGATGTGTTCCCCCTCCATCGTCTC
>CAYRNM010000135.1:6337-7979 GCA_964425465.1 uncultured Anaerolineae bacterium
AAAGGGGAAGGTACATGCTGAGATAGTGCCGCACACCGGGGTCGTTCAACCACTTCAGAAATCGGGGGATATCCTCCCGTTCGATGGCCCGCAGCCGGACCTTTTCACCGTGGATCACGCTCTCCTCCTTCACCTTGATACAAGGCCTTCATTATACAACCAATTGCGGGGTTTGAAAAGGTCAACGTGCGATCAGCAAAGCTAGAAGCCGCGCCGTCACTTCTTTGGCCCCCGCACCATGCTCCCCTGCCGGGCCGACACAGGCGGGGCATCCCTCCTGACAGGGGCAGCTCTCGATCACCTCGCGCGCGGCCAGGAGCAGTTGATCGTGTTGGGCAAAGAGTTCCTGGCTGAAGCCCAAACCAGCGGGCATGGCATCGTACACGTACAGCGTCGGCTGGCCGGTGCCGGGTGCCCGCAGGTCGGACACCACGCCGATGTCGTTCCTATCGCACATGAGGTACAGGGGCGCGATGTGCCGCATGAGGTGGGCCAGCCCGGCCAGCGCGCTCTGAGTCTGCTGAGACAATTCCGCCTGCTGGTGACAGGAGGGGCACAGGGTGATCAGGTTGTCCAGCTCATTGGCCGTCCGGTAGTTGTCATTTTGCCCCGGCACCCATCCGAAGGAGCGAAAGGGGCGCAGGTGATGGACGTCGTGCTGGCGGCCGGGGCGCTCGACGATGCCGCAGTGCTGACAGCGATAGCCATCGCGAGCCCGCGCCCGATCCCGTTGCTGGGCCCAGTTGGGGCCCCGATCCCCCGGCCGGCGCTCCAAGATGCCCACTCCAACCAGCCGATCCACCGTCCCCTCCTCCAAACGCATCCAGTAAGCAGTGGTGTCCAGGGTCTGCGCCGGCAGGTCCATCTCCTGCCAACCCAGGGTCTGGTGGGTGTAGAACTGCACCCGTCGGAAGCTGGTGGCGCGCAGGGTGACCTCCACCTCTCCGTACCCTTTGGTCAGGGTCTCGGCCCGCACCTCTTCCTGCGGCGTGATTACCTGCACCCTTTCCGAGAGGTTGGGCTCGGTGTAGTAGTCCACCTCGACTGGGCGGACGCGGGCCTGTTTCGCCTCCCAATCGAGCTCCTTCACGAGGTACTGCTGGCCCTCGTGGAGGTAGATAGCCCCCTCGTAGAGGAGCAAGGGCACGCCGATCCGATCCACGGTGCCGATCACCCGCTCCACCTCGCCATCGCTGGCCCGGATGAGGAAGCGGTCGCTGGTGGTAGTGCGCAGTGAGACCTCCCCGGCGGGGTAGATCTGACCCATCCAGTGGACACAGCGGCCAGCCTGATGCAGCTTCCCCTGCTCGCACAGAAAGGCCAGGAGCACACGCGTGGCCTCGGGATCGCCAAAGGGCTCCCCCTCCTCAAAGGGCAACTCAAAGGCGGCGCACTGGAGATGCGCCAGCAGGATCATCAGGTTGTCAGGGTTGATCAGCGCGCGCTCCGGCGAGCGGCCGAAGAAGAAGCGGGGGTGGCGCATGAGGTATTGATCCAGGGGGGAAAGTGCGGCGACGAGGACCGCCGCCGATGTCTCTGCCGTGCGCCCGGCGCGGCCCGCCTGCTGCCAGGTGGAGGTGATGGTGCCCGGGTAGCCGGCCATCACGCAGGCCGCCAGCTCCCCGATGTCAATGCCCAGTTC
>CAYRNM010000136.1:0-4877 GCA_964425465.1 uncultured Anaerolineae bacterium
GGAGGGATTCTCTGGTGCCACAGCGCGGGCTGGCGCACCACCCCCTCGGGCAGTGACGGCGGCCACTGCTCGCGGAGTAGGTGGCGCTTCGACCACCTTTACCTGC
Organism: uncultured Anaerolineae bacterium; assembly: GCA_964425465.1. Taxonomy (GTDB): domain Bacteria; phylum Chloroflexota; class Anaerolineae; order JAYEMR01; family JAYEMR01; genus JAYEMR01. The sequence continues at coordinate 107 of CAYRNM010000136.1, forward strand.
GCCGCAGCCTCATTGACCTCCACGTAGCGGCCAATGATCCAGGCCACCTCTCCTTCCTCCCACTCCACCTGCCACCAGTCATTCTCCTCGTTGCGCCCGGTGATGCCCAGCAGGTCCCCCTGCTCTACCTGGCTCACCACGGGATACTCCGTGCCTGGCCCCTCCCGCAGGTTGACCACCTCACCCATCACCTTCGCTTCAGCCGGCACAGGGGTGGCCGTCGGCCGGGGCGTGGCGGTGGGACGGGGAGTCGCCGTCGGCTGGGGTGTAGGAGTCGGCGAGATGGGCTGAGCCGTCGGTGGCACGGATGTGAGCGTGGGACTGGGGGAGACTTCAGTCGGCGTCGCTGTAGGCGGCCTGGGTGTGGGGGACGGAACCGCAGGCCGGGCCGTGGGGGGCACCAGGGTCGCAGTGGGCACAGGCTGCGAGGGCGGGGGTGTGGCCAGGGGCACTGCGGGCGCACAGGCAGCAAGCCCCAGGGCCAGGAATGGAGACAGTATCAAGAGGGCGAGGGCATCAAGGGTAAAAGGACGGGCCATCATCATCACTTCACCTTTCGATCTTTCACCCTCCCGCAGGCTGGGTGCGAGTTGATCCAATGAGAACGCCAGTCGTAAGGCCAAGACCGCCTCACAACTGGCGTGGGCTCAATGAGTTCAATTACTTGTAGACTTCCTGGGAGTGGGAAGGACATGTTGTATGCTCCCTCAGCCGCCGAGTTCCCGCTCCCGTCTTTCCATTTCCGCCGCCTGAAACTCCGTCACCGGTTGGTAAGAGGCGATCAGTACCATTTCCTCCCTCGCGGCTTGCACGCCTGAGGGGTGGATGAAGTAGCCAAACATGAGGGGGAAGATCTCACCCTCGATTTGTGGTCTTACCTGGGCCAGCATCTTTCGGAAACTCTCCACCTCCCGCCAGTAAATGCGCGATTTGGCCTCGCCCAGGACCGTGATCGGCTGACCATTCCGCTGTCCTTTGGCGTAGAGGTTAACCTCCAGCAGCTCACCTTCCACCTTGTAGAACCTTTTCTCCAGACCTCTCACTTTCACTCCATATTTCCAGCTCAGATAGCCAGGCAGGACGGTGCGGGCGATGTCCTCCAGGCCAAAGCCCACGTTCTCGCTCAGCGCCCCTACCTGCTGAGCCAGATTCTGGAGCGCTGTCTCTGTTCGGGCCTGGGCCCGAGCCAATTCTTGCATCGCTTGCTCTAACCCCCCAGCGCGCTCCTCTGTTCGGGCCTGAGCCTGAGCCAGTTCTTGCATTGCTTGCTCTAATCCCCCAACGCGCTCCTCTGTTCGGGCCTGAGCCTGGGCTAACTCCTCCAGGCGGACTTCGGTACGGGCCTGGGCCTGAGCCAGTTCCTTAAGGCTGGCCTGGGTAGCTGCTTGAATCTGGCTCATCTCGCGGACGACGCTTCTCAATTCGTCGAAGTCCTGGCGAGTGACCCGAATCTCCTTCATCCGTTCGTCTACCACGGCCACAATCGCTTGGTACATCTCAGCCGTCAACCCCACGACGCTATCCATGAGCCTTCCTTATCTTTCACCCGATTCGAGCTCCCAGTCAGTTACACTTCTATTCTATCACACCTGGTCTGGCAATGCAAAGGGCGGGCCTGTCCTGGAGAAGTTACTTCCCTTCCTCGCGGATGGTGTCCAAGAGTCCTCCAGCTAGCACGATAAACCGCTGCCGCTCGGTCAACTCGCAGACGACCGGGAAAGCGCGGCCCGTGGTGAGGCTCCTCACCCTCAGCCGCTCCCCTCTTCGGACACTCTCCCGAACTCCGGTGATCTCCCACTCGTCTCCCTGGCTCAAGGCCTCATAGTCTGCCCCATCCACAAAGCACAGGGGCAGGATGCCGAAGTTGACCAGGTTGGCCTGATGGATGCGGGCGAAGCTCCTGGCCAGCACGGCCTTCACCCCCAGGACCATAGGGGCCAGGGCCGCGTGCTCGCGGGAGGAGCCCTGTCCATAGTTGGCTCCGGCGACGATGAAGCCGCCCCCCGCCTCCTCCGCGCGTTGGACGAAGGTAGGATCAACCTGCCGAAACACGTAGCGGCTGAGGGCGGGGATGTTGGATCGCAGGGGCAGGATCTCGGCTCCGGCGGGCAGGATGTGGTCGGTGGTGATGTCATCCCCCACCTTGAGCAGCACCGGGCCCTGGATCACGTCCTCCAGTGGACCTCGTGTGGGCAGCGGCTGGATGTTGGGGCCGCGAATCACCTCCACATCGGAGCCGTCAGCCGGAGGGAAGATCAACATGTTGTCGTCGGTAGGGTATCGCTCCGGTTCGAAAATGGAGGGCATCTCCCCCAGTTGTCGTGGATCAGTGATCCTACCGAAGAGGGCCGTCGCCGCGCAGACTGCAGGGCTGGCCAGGTACACCCGGTCGTCAGGCGTGCCACTGCGGCCGGGGAAGTTGCGGTTGAAGGAGCGCACCGACACGCCCCCCGTGGGCGGGGCCTGCCCCATGCCGATGCAGGGGCCACAGCCTACCTCCAGCACCCGCGCTCCGGCGGCGATCAGATCGGCCAGAGCACCATTCTCCGCGATCAGAAGGTACACCCGCCGGGAGCCGGGGGAGAGGGTGAAGCTCACTTGAGGATGCACTCGCTTCCCCTTGAGCACGGCGGCCGCGGTCATCAGGTCCCGATAGGAGGAGTTGGTGCAACTGCCCACGCACACCTGGGCTGCAGGCGTGCCCTCCACCTCCCGCACGGGGACCACCTTGCCGGGACTGGAGGGGCAGGCGATGAGGGGCTCCAGCTCTGAGAGATTGATCTCCATGAGCTCGTCATATTCCGCATCCGGATCGGCGGCCAGGGGACGCCAGTCCCCCTCCCGCCCCTGAGCGCGCAGGAAGGCCAGCGTGATCTCATCGGAGGGGAAGATGGAGCTGGTGGCCCCTGTCTCGGCCCCCATGTTGGTGATGGTGGCCCGCTCCGGCACGGTCAGCGCCCTCACCCCAGGGCCGAAGTACTCCAGTACCTTTCCCACCCCACCCTTGACGCCCAGATGCCTCAACACCTCCAGGATCACCTCCTTGGCCGAGACCCAGGGGGGCAGTTCTCCCACCAGCCTCACCCCCACAACGCGGGGCATGTTGAGGTAGAAGGGCGCTCCGGCCATGGCCGCGGCCACGTCCAGCCCCCCCGCGCCGATGGCCAGTGCGCCCAGCCCGCCGTCGGTAGGGGTGTGGCTGTCGGAGCCGAGGAGCGTTTGGCCCGGCGCGCCGAAGCGCTCCAGGTGGACCTGGTGACAGATGCCATTGCCGGGCCGGGAGAAGACCACGCCGTACCTGGCCGCCACCGACTGGAGGTAGCGGTGGTCGTCGGCGTTGCGGAAGTCGGCCTGAAGCAGGTTGTGATCCACATAGCTCACCGAGAGTTGGGTCCGCACGCGAGGGACCCCCATCGCCTCCAGTTGCAGGTAGGCCAGCGTGCCCGTGGCATCCTGGGTGAGGGTCTGGTCCATGCGGATACCAATCTCCTCACCGGGCACCATCCGGCCGGAGAGGAGGTGGTCGCTGATCACCTTCTGTACGATATTCTGGCTCATTCGCTGTCTGCCTCTCTCACCGCATGTCCACCGAACTCCCGTCGCAGGGCGGCCAGCAGCTTCGCGGCGAAGGACTCCCCCTGGCGGGAGCGGAAGCGGGCTTGGAGGGCCAGGGTGATGACCGGCGCGGGCACGTCCAGGTCAATGGACTCCAGCACCGTCCACCTTCCCTCGCCCGAGTCGGACACCCAATCCCTGATGCCGCTGAGGTCGGCGTCTCTGGCCAGGGCCCTCTCCGTCAGCTCCAGCAGCCAGGAGCGGACGACGCTGCCCTGCTGCCATAGTTCGGCGATCTGGCGCAGGTCCAGGTGGAGCTCCTCCTTGGCCCTCAGGATCTCGAACCCCTCCGCCAGGGCCTCCATCATCCCGTACTCGATGCCATTGTGGACCATCTTGGTGAAGTGGCCTGCGCCGCTGGGGCCGACGTAGGCGTAGCCCTTTTCGGGAGCCAGGCTCTTGAGGGCCGGTTCCACCCGCTCAAAGGCCTCCCGCTCCCCGCCGACCATCAGGCAGTAGCCGATGTCCAGACCCCAGATGCCTCCGCTGGTGCCGATGTCGAGGAAGTGGATGCCCCTCTGGCGCAGCCTCTCCGCCCGGCGGATGGAGTCCTTGTAGTTGGAGTTGCCGCCATCCATGACGATGTCGCCCGGCTCGACCAGCAGAAGCAGTTGCTTGATCATCTCCTCCACCGGGTCGCCCGCCGGGACCATCATCCAGATGGGGCGAGGTGGTGCCAACTGTGCGACCAATTCGTCCACGGAGTAGGCCCCTTGGACGCCCTCCGCTTCCATCTCTTTCGTCCGGGCCGGGGTGCGGTTGTAGGCCACCACGCGATGCCCGTTGCGCAGCAGCCTGCGGGCCATGTTAGCCCCCATCCGTCCCAGGCCGATGATTCCTAGTTCCACAGAGTTCTTCCCCCTTTCGATTTCAACCCGCCAGACGCAGCAGGTTACGGGTAAGAGTTACCCCATCCAAAAGCCCTTTCGATGGGATACCCCCAACACCTTTCTGCAATTCGGACAGAAGTAAACGTACCGCTTCCCGAAGGCGGACTCCAGCCTACGCGCCCATACGGTCTGTAGTTCAGATGAGCAGTGAGGACAAATAGGGGCAACATCTTCTTTCTCTTCTACTTTTATCGCTGGCATCAATGGCCTCCTTTCGGTACTCTCTGCGGTTCAGCCAAACCTCACATATCGCGGCGGACATCCTC
>CAYRNM010000136.1:4977-7970 GCA_964425465.1 uncultured Anaerolineae bacterium
CCATTCATTTAGGTCAATCCTCTCACAGCCTGCTTCGATGGTCTGGGTGATTGCCTGCAAGTCATCTTTTTGGATCGCGCCAGCGAAGCGAAGAAGTTGTTTGCCGGGAACACCTTTCGGCACAGACAGGGCCAATGCTCGTGCGAAGTCAAGTACCCGCCGTTGCAACTCATACGGCAAAGCATCAAGTTGTTCTACAATCTCGCTTTTGATGGACACATTTATCATCGTCTTTACCTCCTACCGCAATCCAGCTAAACACAACACATTTGGTTCACTCAATCGGCCACGTGGGGATCAAATTGTCAATCTCCCCCATCAGGCGCATGGTCTATTTAAGGGCGACGATGATCGATCTTCTGAGAAAGGAGTGCTACTCCCCCAGATACTCCGCCACGTCCCGCGGCCTCATCCCCTCGTGCGCCGAATCGCGGGCGGCGAAGACCATGGCCAGGCTGCGCAGGTTGTCCCGGCCAGAGGTCTCCGCCTCACGCCCTTCACGCAGGCAAGCCAGAAAATCGCGCAGCAGATAATCCTGGCTCTCGAACGCCATCTCCACCAGCTCCACCTCCTGCGGAGGATCGTCGGCGTGGCGGGCCAGGGCCTCTTGGCCCTCGTAGATCAGCGCCCCCTCCTCGCACTCCACCCGCCACCAGCCATTCCACCCCGTGGGCACCCCTCGATCCACGACCGTGGCCTCGTAGAGGATGGGGATGCCCCCCTCCATGAGGATCAGGACCGCGGCCACCGGATCGCCGGCGTAGGGGCTCCAGCCGGGGTTCCAGGTGGTGGCCACCACCTGCTCCGCATCGCGCCCCAGCAGGCAACGCATCATGTCGAAGTGGTGGATGGCCATCTCCACCAGCAGCACATCCTCCATCCGATGGCGGAACTCGCCCCAGCTCGTCACGTCCAGCCGGAAGCTGACGACAAGGTGATCCACGCGGCCCAGCCGCCTCTCGGCCAGAGCGCGCCTCATGGTCTGGAACCAGCGCTGGTAGCGGTAGTTCTGGGAGACGACGAGGGGCAGGCCCGCCGCTTCAGCCGCGGCGACCATCTCCCTGGCCGAGGCCATCGTGTCAGCCAGCGGCTTCTCGGTGAGCACCGGCAACCCCCGCTCGAAGGCCGCCAGCGCGATCTCCCGGTGGTGAGTGGGGGGCACGACAATGAGCACGAAGTCGGCCTCGACTGTATCCAGTGGAGCCCGATAGTCGGTGAAGGCCCGCTCAGGCCCCAGGCCGAAGCGCTGACGCGCTTCTTCCAGCGGCTCAGGGTTGACATCCACCATGGCCGCCCATTCCACCTCGTTACAGCCGGCGATGACCTGCTGCCAACGGCGACCGAAACCCCCCATCCCCACCTGAATGACCCGCATCATAGTAGGGGCGAGGCATCTCCAAGAGAGTTTGACCATCACTAGATGCTCCTTCTGCCGAGCACTGCCCTGCTATGGAATACAGCCAGCTAGGGACGCCTCGCCCCTACTTCAAAATGGATAGCCCCCCATCCACGGCCAGGGCCTGGCCGGTGCACCAGTCCGACTCGTCGGAGGCGAAGTAGAGAGCGATGCCCACGATGTCCTCCGGCTGGCCGATGCGCCCCAAGGGGGCCGCCTCTTCCAGCGGCCGCCTCTGTTCCGGGTCGGAGAGGCCGGCGGTCATGCTGGTCAGGGTCGGGCCGGGGCAGATGGCGTTGACGGTGATGTGATGGGGTGCCAACTCCACAGCCAGGGCGCGGGTCAGCGACAGGATAGCGCCCTTGGAGGCAGAATAGGCGGCGTGGCCCGGCTCGCCGACAATGGCCGCTTTGGAGGAGGTGATCACAATGCGCCCTCCCCCCCGCTCCATCATCCCCGGCACCACCGCTTGGGTGGGCAGCACCACGCCCAGGACATTGACCTGGAAAAGCTCCTGCCACAGCTCCTCTCCCTCCTCGACGAAGGGCGCACTGCGGTGGATGCCAGCGTTGTTGATGAGGATCTCAACGGGGCCGAAGGTCTCCTCTGTTTTTCGCACCATCCGCTCCACATCGGCCCGGCGGCTGACGTCAGTTTGGATGTAGAGGACTTGGCCGCCCTGAGCCTCAATCTGGAGCACGGCGGCCTGGCCGTCGGAGGGGGTGCGAGAGGCGATGACCACCCTGGCTCCCTCTTGGGCCAGCCCCTGGGCGATAGCGCGTCCGATCCCCCGGCTGCCACCGGTTACAATGGCTACTTTGTCTGCGAAGCGCATGATTACCCCCTTTTAGACTATATCGAGCGGAGGCGCGAGGCCTCAGCCAGTGCTCGATAGGTCTCCCCCAGCGTCTCAAAGAGTGAGCCATAGAGCTCCACGAAGGGCTGGTAGAGGTGGTGCATTTCTGGCCGGGGCTCGACCCGCCCCACTGGCCGCACGAAACGCCGGGCTGTCTCTCGCAGGTCGTCGAAGGCACCCACGGCGTAGCCGGCCACGATGGCCGAGCCGAGGGTGGCGCATTCCTCCCGGCTCAGCCGCAGGTAGGGCAACCCCAGCACATCGGCTTTGATCTGATTCCAGAGTCCACTGACTGCGCCGCCGCCGATAACCCGTGCCTCCTTGAACTCCAGCTCCGGCAGGAGCTCCCTTTCAATCCCCAGGTAGAGGGCGTACTCGTAGGCTACTCCCTCTAAAACCGCGCGATAGAAGTGGGCCCGGGTGTGAGCCCAGGTGAACCCCAGCCACAGCCCCCGCAGCTCCGGCTGGCTGGGACAGACACGGCCGCCCAGGTGGGGGAGAAAGAGCAGGGAGTCGGAGCCGGGCGGGACGGCGGACGCCATCTCGTCCAACAGCGCGTAGACATTTCCCCCTCGCGCTTTCTCGGCTTGGGCGAACTGATCGCGGAACCAGCGCAGGTTCAGCCCCCCGCCGTTGATGTAGGCCAGCGCGTACCAGAGCCCTTCGGGGACCAGGCGGGCGGTGAAGAGCGTCCGATGCGCCAGATCGGGCACGAAACGGTCGGTGCAGATGGCCAGCACC
>CAYRNM010000137.1:0-7969 GCA_964425465.1 uncultured Anaerolineae bacterium
ATGGATGAGCTCTGTAGACAGTTGGGGGTGAGCAGGGGCAAGGTGCGGGAAGAACTGATCGCCGCACAAGCCTGGGGCGTGGTAGAGATGAGGCCCGGCGACGGCACCTATGTCCAGCCCCTGGACTTCTACATCCCCATCCGCACCCTTGTCCTGTACAGCGTCACGCTGGACAGGAGGAACTTCGATCGCTATTATGAGCTGAGGACCCAGTTGGAGGCTGCCTTCTGGGAAGATGCGGCGCGCAAGCTCAGTCCAAAGGATAAAGAGGAATTGCGGCAGATCGTCGAGCGCGCCGAGCGCAGGCTGGGAGGTTATCCGGTGGAGATTCCCCACCGGGAACATCGGGACCTCCACCTGCTCACCTTCGCCCGGCTGGACAACGAGTTCGTGCTGGGCCTGTTGAGGGCCTACTGGGATGCCTATGAGGCCGTGGGCCTGCACCTCTACTTCGACTACAGCTATTACGAGAAGATGTGGTCCAGCCACAGGGCGATGGTGGAGGCCATCGCGGAGGGTCAATATGATAAGGGAAGAGAGGTGCTGATCCAACATTTCACCCTGCTCCGCGAGCGTTTGCGGGGCGGGCACGACGGGGAGTGAACCCGCCTTTTCTTCGTCGCAATCGGATGTCATTCAACAGTGGGGGGCTGCGACGCCTCGTAAGGGTGTCGTGGCCCCTCGATTTTTCACAGGAGGAGAGATGTCTTTTTCCAAACCGAATGCCAGCGCAGCGACTTTGACTAAGACAAGGGTTGATGCCACCCCCTGCTCCGGCCTCTGCGTGACCTGTATAGAAGGCTGCCGAGGCACCTGTGAGGTGGGTCAGTCCGCACTGAGGGGCAGAGAGGTCCTGTATCCCCGCCCCTTCGGCCGGATCACGGCCGGTGCAGAGAAGGACTACCCGGTGGATTTCTCTCACTTCAATATCCAGGGCTCGTGTGTGGGAGCCATTGGGATGGAGGCGAATTCAGATGCCGCCCTGTTCCCCAATGTGGATGTCACAACGGCTGTGGGAGCTGAGGATAAAATCCATCTGAAAGTACCCTTCTTCACCGGCGCCCTGGGCTCGACCGAGATCGCCAGGGTGAACTGGGAGGGATCGGCCATCGGTGCGGCGATCTGCGGGACGGTCGTCGTGGTGGGCGAGAATGTCTGCGGCATGGACTCCGAGGCGGAGTTCAAGAACGGACAGGTGGTCCGATCTCCGGAGATGGAGAGAAGGGTAAAGACCTTCCAAGAGTGGTACAACGGCGCCGGGACGATCATCGTGCAGTGCAACGTCGAGGACACCCGATTGGGCGTGGCGGAATATGTCGTCGAGAAACTGGGGGTAGAAGCTATCGAGCCCAAGTGGGGACAGGGAGCCAAGGATATCGGCGGCGAGGTCAAACTGCCCTCCCTGGAAAGGGCCCTGCAATTAAATGACCGAGGCTACATCGTCTTTCCCCCGCCCCATGATCCCATCTATCAGCAGGCCTACAAAGCCGGAGCCTTCAAAGAGTTTGAGAGGCATTCCCGACTGGGGATGGTGGAGGAGGAAGCCTTCATCGGAGAGGTGGGGAGACTGAGAGGGTTAGGAGCCAAATATGTCACCCTGAAGACGGGCGCCTACCGGCCCGCCGATCTGGCCAGGGCGGTGAAGTGCGCCTCTGAGGCCAGAGTGGACCTTCTGACCGTGGATGGGGCCGGCGGGGGGACAGGGATGAGCCCCTGGCGGATGATGAATGAGTGGGGGATTCCCACAGTGTACATAGAAAGTTTGCTGTACAACTTCCTGAAGCGCCTGGAGGAAAAAGGAGCCTTCATCCCCAGTTGCGCCATCGCGGGCGGCATCGCCCTGGAGGATCACATCTTCAAGGCCCTCGCCCTGGGCTCCCCCTACACCCAAGCTGTCTGCATGGGCCGGGCCACGCTGACGGCGGCCATGGTGGGGAAGACCCACGGTGCACGCCTGAAGAAGGAATGCGGAGATGACCACGCCCAGTACCGAGAGAGCATCCTGCAGACCTTCGCCGGGGCCACCAAGCTGAAGGATATCTACGGCCAGGACTTCGACCGGATCCCCCCCTCGGCTATCGGAATGTACACCTACTACGACCGGCTGACCACCGGGCTTCAGCAACTCATGGCCGGGGCCAGAAAGTTCGCCCTGCAGCACATTGACCGGAATGATCTCATGGCCCTGACCAGAGAGGCAGCGGAAGTATCTGGCATTCCCTACGTCATGGAGGCAGATCAGGAGGAGGTGGAGAGGATCCTGGGTTAGGTTAGCCACGTCCTAGCCCTCTTCTCCAGCGGCTTGTATATTGGCCCAATGTGAGGATGGTCATGGCCTTGAGTTGGCTCCCACCAGAATTTCGCATTGACCGGGATGAAGAGCGCTGTATCGCCTGTCAGGTGTGCGTGCGACAGTGCGCCAACGACGTCCACCTCTACGACGAAGAGGAGGACCGAGTCTACAGTGAGGAGTCCCGCTGTGTGGGCTGTCACCGCTGCGTAACGCTGTGCCCTACCCAGGCCCTCACCGTGCGGCGCCATCCCCTGGATTTCCGCCCCAACGCCAACTGGACCCCCCAGGCGATCACCGACGTTTTCAAGCAGGCGGAAACGGGCGGGGTGTTGCTCACTGGGATGGGCTGTGATCGGCCCTACCCCATCTACTTCGATCACCTCCTGCTCAACGCCTCCCAGGTGACCAACCCCTCCATTGACCCTCTGCGCGAGCCCATGGAGCTGCGCACCTACCTGGGGCGTAAGCCCGATCGGGTGGAGGTGGTCCTCACGGCTCAGGGGGTGGAGGTGAAGACGAAGTTGGCCTCCCAGCTCACGCTGGAGACACCCATTCTCTTCTCCGCCATGTCCTACGGCTCTATCTCCTACAATGCCTGCCGATCGCTGGCTCGGGCGGCCAGGGAGTGCGGTATTCTGTACAATACCGGCGAGGGCGGCCTGCATCGCTCTCTCTACGAGTATGGCCCCCATACCATCGCTCAGGTGGCCTCGGGCCGCTTCGGTGTCCATCCTGAGTATCTGCAAGCGGCCGCTGCACTGGAGATCAAGATCGGACAGGGGGCCAAGCCAGGCATCGGAGGACATCTGCCCGGGGAGAAGGTCTCGGCGGAGGTATCCCAGACGCGCATGATCCCTCAGGGGACGGATGCCCTTTCCCCGGCACCCCATCACGACATCTACTCTATCGAGGACCTGCGGCAACTGATCTACGCCCTCAAGGAGGCGACCAACTACACCAAGCCGGTGTCAGTGAAGATCGCGGCGGTGCATAACGTGGCCCCCATCGCCAGCGGCATGGTGCGCGCGGGGGCGGACATCATCGCCATTGACGGCCTGCGGGGGGGCACTGGCGCGGCCCCTACGGTCATCCGCAACAACGTGGGCATCCCCATCGAACTGGCCATCGCCGCTGTGGATGAGCGGTTGCGGGCGGAGGGCATCCGCAACCAGGCCTCCATCCTGGCCGCGGGTTCCATTCGCAACAGCGCCGACGTGATCAAGGCCATTGCTCTGGGGGCCGACGCGGTCTACATCGGCACCGCAGCGCTGGTGGCCCTGGGCTGTCACCTCTGCCAGAAGTGCTACACGGGAAAGTGTAACTGGGGCATCGCCACCCAGGATCCCTACCTCACCAAGCGGCTGAACCCTACCATCGGCACTCGACGGCTCACCCGTCTCATCCGCGCCTGGTCGCTGGAGATCAAGGAAATGCTAGGGGGGATGGGCATCAATGCCATCGAGAGCCTGCAGGGCAACCGCGACCACCTGCGCGGCGTGGGCCTCAACGAGGTGGAACTGCAAACGTTGGGGGTCAAGGCTGCGGGGGAAGCGTAAATAGCTGATAGCCGATGGCTGATAGCAGGAGAATACTGATGAAGCGTATCTACGTGAACGAGGAATACTGTATCGGCTGTCGGCTGTGTGAGATCCACTGCCTGGTGCAGCACTCACGGTCCAAGAAGATCATCAAGGCCTTCAAGGAGGAAATACCGCGAGCTCTACCCCGGGTGTTGGTGGAAGAGGAAGGGCCACTCTCTTTCGCCATGCAGTGCCGCCACTGTGCCGAAGCGCCATGTATCGAGGCCTGTATCACCGAGGCCATGCACCGTGATGACCTCACGGGGGCCATCCTCTGCGATGAGGAGCGGTGTGTGGGCTGCTGGATGTGCATCATGGTCTGCCCCTTCGGGGCCATACGACGTAATATCGAGGGCCGCAAGGCTATCTCCAAATGTGACCTCTGCTATGGAGAGGAGACGCCAGTCTGCGTGACCCACTGCCCTAACGAGGCCCTGGTCTATGAGGAGAGGGAAGCGTAACATGAGGTACGTCATCATCGGCAACTCGGCTGCCGCCGTGGGGGCCATCGAGGCCATCCGCCAGTATGACCAGGACAACCCCATCACCGTCGTCGCCGATGAGCCCCATCCCACCTACTCGCGCCCCCTCATCACCTATCTTTTGGGTGGTCTGGTGAGCGAGGAGCGGATGCTCTACCGGCCCCCTGACTTCTACGAGCGATACGAGGTGGAGCCCATGCTGGGTGTGAGGGTCGTGCAGGTCGAGCCCCAGGAGCGGAAGCTGACCCTGGCCGGCGGAGGAACGCTATCCTATGACAAGCTGCTCATTGGCACCGGAGGTGTCCCCTTCGTGCCTTCGGTGCCCGGTGGCGATCTGGAGGGGGTCTTCACCTTCACCCGCTGGGAGGATGCTCGCAGGATGCGCTATTTCATCGAAGCCTACGGTGTCCGCCAGGCGATCGTGGTGGGGGGCGGGTTCATCGGTCTGAAGACCACCGAGGGGCTGTTGGCCCGGGGGATAAAAGTGACCATCGTCGAGCTGGCCGACCGCATCCTGAGCGCTTCCTTCGACCGCACCGCCTCCCACCTGGTGGAAACGATCCTGCGCCGGGAGGGGGTGGAGGTCCGCACGGGCACAACCCTTCAGGAGATCATCGCCCGGGCGGGGAGGGTGGATCATGTGATCCTTCGGGAGGGGGAGCGGTTGGAGTGCGATCTCCTGGTCTTCGCCATCGGGGTGCAGCCTAACACCGCCCTCATCTCCAGAGGGACGGGGATCGCCACCAACCAGGGGATCCTGGTGGATGATTACATGCGCACCACTGCTCCGGATGTGTACGCCGCAGGGGATGTGGTGGAGGCCCTGGATAGGCTGCTGGAGGTGCGGCGGACCATCGCCATCTGGCCCCTGGCCTATCGGCAGGGGTACGTGGCCGGCTGCAACATGGCCGGTGCGGAGCAGGAATACGAGGGTGGCATCCCCATGAACTCGGTGGAGGTGGGCGGCGTGCCCACTATCTCGGTGGGCATCACCGACCCTCAGGAGGATGGATACGAAGTCCTGGAGGAGTTTATCCGGGAGGAGATGGTGTACAAGAAGCTGGTGCTGGGGAACAACCGGCTGGTGGGAGCCATCCTCATCGGGGACATTGACCGGGCGGGCATCTACACTGGCCTGATCCGCGACCGGGCGAATGTGGGCGGCTTCAAGAATGACCTGCTGGCCGAGAACTTCGGGCTCATCTCCCTGCCCCGCGACTACCGCAAGCACCTGGTGACTGGAGAGGGGATCGTGATATGAATGGGCTGGGCAGGTATGAGAACCCCTATGATCAGGATAAGGTCTACGATGCCTGTGGACTTTTCGGCATCATGGATGTGAGGGGCCGGCGCTTCTCTGGGCGCGATGTGATCCGGGCCATGGCCAATATGCATGAGCGGGGCAATGGCCTGGGCGGAGGCTTCGCCGTCTACGGCTGCTATCCAGAGCGTGCCGACTGCTACGCCTTCCACGTGATGTACACCGAGCGAGACCGGCAGCCGGCAGTGGAGGCCTTCCTGCGCGACCATTTCACCCTGGTACATGCCGAAGAGGTTCCCCACCAGTCCACTCCGGGCATCGTCAATCCCCCCCTCATCTGGCGCTATTTCCTGCAGTTGGATGGAAAGTGCGCTCCCCAGGGAGAGGAGTATGTCGTGGAGAAGGTGATGACGGTCAACACCGCGGGTCAGGGGGCCTACATCTACTCCAGCGGACGGGACCTGGGCGTCTTCAAGGGGGTGGGCTACTCCGAGCAGATCGCGGAGTATTTCAGCCTGGCCGACTACGAGGGATACATCTGGATGGGCCATGGGCGCTTCCCCACCAATACCCCCGGCTGGTGGGGCGGTGCCCACCCCTTCAGCCTGCTGGATTGGTCCGTGGTACACAATGGGGAGATCTCCTCCTACGGCATCAACCGCCGCTACCTGGAGATGCGCGGTTATCACTGCACCATGCGCACCGACACCGAGGTGATGGCCTACATTGCCGACCTGCTCATGCGCCGCCACAAGCTGCCCATCGAGGTGGCAGCCAAGGTGATAGCCCCACCCTTGTGGAGCCAGATCGAGCGCATGGAGCCGAGGCAGCGGGCGCTCTGTCGCACTCTGCGGCAGGTCTATTCCAGCCTGCTGGTCAATGGCCCCTTCACGGTCATCATCGGCCGAGAGGGGGAGATGATCGGCCTTACGGACCGCATCCGCCTGCGCCCCCTCACCGCCGCCGTGCAGGGGGATCGGCTGTACCTTTCTTCAGAGGAGGCAGCCATCCGGGTGGTGTGCCCGGAGCCCGACCGGGTGTGGACGCCGGTGGGTGGGGAGCCCATTGTGGGCCGGCGGGGTGTGCCACTTCAGGAGGATAGGGGGATCGGGGTTTGGGAATGTGGCAGTGTAGCGGATAGAAGGAAACTCGCATGTTCAGAGTCGAGTCAGCAGTGCAAATTGACGCTGCCGGAGTTCACTACCGCGATCTGAACGCTCGATTGCGCGACGCGGTGGAGGATGGGGCGGAGCGCATCGAACTGCATAACGTCTTCGGCCAGCGTTACATAGGGACGGACCTGCATCGCCCGGTCGAGATTCACATCTACGGCACGCCGGGCAATGATCTGGCAGCTTTCATGGATGGACCACGCCTGGTGGTCCACGGCAATGTGCAGGATGGCTGCGGAAACACCATGAATGGGGGGGAAGTGATCATCCACGGCCGGGCCGGGGATGTGACCGGCTACTCCATGCGCGGGGGGAAGATCTTCGTTCGGGACGATGTGGGCTATCGGGTGGGCATTCACATGAAGGAGTATCAGGGTCAGTGCCCCACCATTGTCATCGGTGGCACGGCGCAGCACTTCCTGGGCGAATACATGGCTGGCGGGGTACTGGTGGTCTTGGGGCTCACCCTACAGCCTGGCCAGCAGCATGTCGCCGAGTTCATCGGCACGGGGATGCACGGCGGGGTCATGTATATCCGGGGCGAGCTGGAGGAGTACCAATTGGGCCGGGAGGTGGGGCAAGTTCCGCTGGACGACGAGGATCGGGCCCTGCTCGGAGAGCTGATGGGGGAGTACTGCACTCACTTTGGTTTTGAGGCCCATGAGGTCTTCTCCCAGCCCTTCACCAAATTGATCCCCCTCTCCTCGCGCCCCTATGGGCGACTTTACGCCTATTAGACAGCCTCGGCAGTGGGGGGTCAGTTGATTATTCGTCAGGTTAAGGGTAAAATGTAGGCGGGCAGAGTCAGGAAGCGGCTGCCTGCCGAATGGCTTGCTAGGCGGCTCGGATTGTGTAACTGTGTACCGGAGGATTGGTTGTGAGCGATATATCCATTCGTGAAGCCAATTCATTGGACATCGAATCGCTCTGCAAGCTGTACTTTGAATTCCACGAGTTTCACGTTCGCAGAGTTCCAGACCGCCTCCTGAGTTTGGGTGAGCCGCCTGATACATACGAGCATTCAGAACTGTATCTGGCCCTTGAAAAGATCATCAACGACGATGACTCAGCACTCTTTCTGACTGAAGTTGCACGCCAACCCATTGGGCTCGCCGAAATCTACATCTGAGGGGACGGGTCCAATCCGGCCAAAATGTCGCGCAAATATGGGCATTTACAGA
>CAYRNM010000138.1:0-3417 GCA_964425465.1 uncultured Anaerolineae bacterium
TCCGTGGCACTTTTTGGGACCTTCCTCGTAGTCACTCCTTATTTCCTTCGCAAGTGGCTGGGGCGTACAGGGGCCCTCGTGACCTCACTCCTGTTCCTTATCTCTCCGGTCCTGCTCCACTACTCCCGCCACCTGCGTCACGACATGTTCTCCGCTTTCTGGACCCTGTTGATGGTCATCGCGCTCTTCAAGTTTCTGGACGAGCGGAGGAATCGGTGGCTATACATAGGCGCTGCGGCTACGACCCTCTTTGTGTGTACCATGGAGACATCCTACATCTTTGGTTTCATCGGCCTCAGCTTTCTGGTGATAGCCTATATCTGGGAAAGGGTCCGGCCCGCTCAGGCGCAGACAATCTCCCGACTGGGGAGTATAGCGGTCATCATCCTGCTGGGGATCGCGGGAGTGCTGCAGGCGACGGGGAATGTGGCCCTGCTGCCCCATGTCATCCTGCTGGCGGGCTTTGGGGCGGCGGTGCTCGTCGTGGGACGGCTAAAGGGCAGTGGACAACTGCTGACCGAGGCACTGAGCGACATCAGCCCCCGTGCGCTGCTCAACTGTCTCATCCTAGCGGCCATCATTTACAGCCTGCTGTTCACTACCTTTTTCACTAACCCCAAAGGGCTCATCACCGGCGTCTTCGGCTCCGTCTCCTACTGGCTGGCCCAACACGGCGTGCAGCGCGGTGGCCAGCCCTGGTACTATTACATTCTGCTTCTGCTCCCCCTGTACGAATTCCTGCCCTTCCTCTTTGCCCTTGGCGGCCTTGTATACTACCTGTTACGCAGTACGCAATACGCAATATATCAGCATCCCGACCCGGAGCCTGGAGCCGAAGGCCGGGGGCTGTTCGTGGCTTTCCTGGCCTACTGGGCCATCATGACGCTTCTGCTGTACAGTTGGGCCGGGGAGAAGATGCCCTGGCTGACCACCCACCTGGTGTTGCCCCTGGCGCTGTTGGCCGGCCGCTTCGTGGGGGAGGTGATCGAGAGGGCTGATTGGGAGGAGATCAAGGAGCGAAACGGCTGGATAGTGGCCCTGCTGCTCCTGCCCACGTTCGTCGCCCTGGTGACCCTACTTCGCATTCGCCCCTTCCAGGGGATGTCCCTGAGCAAACTCAATCGGACGGGACAATGGCTGGCCGCGCTGGTCATGGCCGGGCTGTTGATCTACATCCTGTCCCTGTACCTCCAGCGACTGGGGCGACAGCGGAGCCTGCAGGTGATCTTCGTCACCCTCTTCACCCTTTTGGCCCTGTGCACCGTACGCTACGCCTGGCTGGCCTCCTACATCAACTACGACTACGCTAAGGAGTTCATCTTCTACGCCCACGGCACACCCGATGGCAAGGGAGTGATGAAGGAGATCGAGGAGCTCTCCCGCCGCACTGTGGGCGATAAGCAGATCAAAGTGGCCTATGACGACGACTCCACCTGGCCCCTGGAGTGGTATCTCAAGGACTACCCCAATCGGGCCTTCTATGGCGCAGAGCCCACCCGCCAGGCCTTGGACGCGCCGGTGGTGATCGTCGGCGACAAGAATGAGAGCAAAGTGCGCCCCTTCCTCGGTAATCGCTACTACCGCTTCGAGAGGCGGCTGGTGTGGTGGCCCATCGAGGACTACAAGGGTCTGACCCCCAAGCGGCTGTGGAACATGCTCAGGGATCCGGTCGAGCGGGAGAAGTGGTGGAACATTATCCTCTACCGCAAGTACGACCAATCCACCGCCGAGTGGGAGCCCTGCCACCGCTTCTATGTCTATGTGCGTAAGGACGTGGCAGACAGCCTATGGGACTATCATGTGGGGCCTGTCGCGGCTGCGCCGGTGGAGGAAGAACCCTACGAGAAGGTCCGCCGTCCCCTGGCCGCTATCCGCACCTGGGGAACCCAGGGAAGCGGGCCCGGCCAGTTTCAGGACCCTCGGGGCGTTGCCATAGGACCTGAGGGCAGGGTGTACGTGGCCGATGGGGGCAATCACCGGGTGCAGGTCTTTGACAGCGAGGGGCGCTTCCTGCGACAGTGGGGCACTCAGGGCAGCAGTCCTGGCCAATTTCAGGAGCCCTGGGGGCTGGCCGTGGCTCCCAACGGAGATATCTACGTGGCTGACACCTGGAATCACCGCGTTCAGGTGTTTGACGCGGAGGGGAACTTCCTGCGGGGATGGGGCACCTTTGCCCAGACGACCGAGGCTGTGGGAGCAGAGGGCCAATTCTGGGGGCCGCGGGACGTCGCCATTGACCCCCAGGGGAATGTCTACGTCACCGACACGGGCAACAAACGGGCGCAGGAATTCTCTCCAGAGGGGGAGTTCCTAGGCCAGTGGGGAGGGGTGGGGATCGAGCGAGGGAAGATGGATGAGCCGGTGGGGATCGCCATCAACAATGTGGGCCACATCTACATCGCCGACACCTGGAACCAGCGGGTGCAGAAGTTCAGTTCCCAATTTGCGCCCCTAGCCCAGTGGTCGGTGGAGGCCTGGTTCGGCCAGTCGGTGGTCAACAAACCCTACATCGCCACCGATCCGCAGCGGCGGGTCTACGTGACCGACCCGGAGGGCTATCAGGTGATCGTCTTCACTGAAGATGGGGAATTGGTCGCCACCTTCGGCCAGTATGGAAATGACAGCCAATCCTTTGGACTGCCCATCGGCATTGACATTGACGGGGAGGGTCGCATCTACGTCGTGGACTCGGCCAATCACCGGGTGATGGAGTTCGCGCCGTTGGGCAAGTAGAGGGCGTAGTGCGCTACGCCCTCTACTCTCATTCAAAGCAAGCACAGGTATGGCTGCTCAACGAGCCGGCCAATGTGCTGCAAGAAGCGCGCTGCCGGGGCGCCGTCTACCAGGCGGTGATCAAAGGTGAGGCTGAGCCAGAGGGTGGGCCGGGCCACCATCTGGCCCTGGCGGACCACCGGCCGCTCGGCGATGCGCCCCACGCCCAGCACGGCCGTCTCCGGCAGGTTGATGAGGGGGGTGAAAGCGTCCACGCCGTACATACCCAGGTTGGTGAGGGTGAAGGTAGAGCCGGTGAGGTCATCGGGCGTGGCCTGGCCCACACGCGCTTGCTCCACCAGTTCTCGCCGCTCCTGGGCGATCTGCCGAAGTGACTTGCGGTCGGCGTGGCGAATCACCGGCACCACCAGCCCGCGCTCTGCCTCCACCGTCAGTCCCACGTGGACCTCGGTCAATTGTTCAATAGCCTCCCCTTGCAGCCGGGCATTCATGAAGGGGAAGGCTCGCAGCGCGCGGGCGACGATCAGGATGAACAGGTCATTGTAGGAGACCCCCTCAATCTCAGCCCGCAGCGTCTCTCGCAGGGCGACCAACTCCCCGGCATCCACCTCGGTGGTCAGGGTGACCGCGGCGGTGGTGTGGGCACTTTCAGCCATGCGTCGGGCGATGACCGCCCGCAGCCCG
>CAYRNM010000138.1:3517-7961 GCA_964425465.1 uncultured Anaerolineae bacterium
GCCAGCCGCCGCGCCACCGGCGAGGCCCTCACCCGCTCGCCCCGGCCTTCAGCCTCGGCTGGAGGAGCCATCACTACCGGAACAGGGGCCTTCGGGCAAGAGACCTCTTCCGCGATCTCTTCGGGAATCTCCTCCCCCGGCGCTACGATCCAGGCCACCGTGCCGCCGATGGACACCGCTACTCCCTCCCCCACCAAAACCTTTCCCAGCACGCCATCTGCCTGGGCCTCGACCTGCATCACCGCTTTGTCGGTCTCGAATTCGTAGAGCTGCTCGCCCTGGCGCACCGGATCGCCCTCGGCCTTGAACCATTGGATGATCGTGCCTTCCGTCATCGTCAGGCCCAACTGGGGCATGATCACTTTGAAAGCCATGTTGCCTCCAATGCGCGGCGTCAGGTTCCAAAGCGAGGGCTGCTTCTCAACATGTCGAGAAGCAGCCCTGTCATGGTCTGTTACTCTATCTCCAGGATCATCACCTCGACTGGCGCTTTCTCTTTGAAGGACTGAGCGTCTTTCAGTGAGCCGATCCCTCTCCCTATGTGCATGGGGATGGCCACCTTGGGGTTGATGGTCCGGGCCGCCTCCACTGCCTCCTCGGCGGTCATGACGTAGGTGCCGCTCACGGGCAGAAAGGCAATGTCTATCTCTCCCAGGTCGGCCATCTCGGGGATGGGGTCGGTGTCGCCAGCGTGGTAGATGCGCTGGCCATTCAGGGTGATGACGAAGCCCACATAGCCTGATTCCTTAGGATGGAAGGGCACTCCTGGGCTGCGGAACTTGTTCACGTTGTAGGCCGGTACAACTTCTACCTCGATGCCCTTCACCGTGACCCGGTCACCGGGCTTCACGATCCGTATATCCCCCTTCAGTCTGGCAGCTGCAGCCGCAACGGTCACGATGGTGGTGTCATCTCCTTGGATCTTGGCCATATCCCCCGGCGAACAGTGGTCGGAGTGATCGTGAGTGATAAGGATCACATCCGCTTTCGGATTTCTCCTGCCCAACTTGTAGGGGTCGAAATAGATGGTCGGCGGGCCGTCAATCCGAAAAGCGTCGTGGCCCAGCCAATGAATTCGCTCCAGCATGGCTTGTCCCTCCTTTCATGGCTCATCCGGGGGGTTCTCCTCCGGCGTCGGCGTGGCCCGGCCTCCACAGGCCCGACGACCATGGCCAGAAGCATAAAGTACCCCGGTCTCACCTTCTGCAAAGCTCTTCCTCCCCCTGCTCTGGGTCTGAGTATAGCATCAACCATCGCCCGCGTCAACCGTTGCTTGCTCACTTTCCCTCCCTGTGGTATACTGGAGGCAAAGTGAGCACACCGTATTCAACCCCGTCGAGGAGGACATGCCATGCAACTTGCTGCCAGGATGGATCGTCTGGGAACAGAGACCGCCTTCGAGGTGTTGGTCCGGGCCAGGGAACTGGAGGCCCAGGGCCGAGAGATCATTCATCTGGAGATCGGCGAGCCCGATTTCGACACCCCGCCCCATATCGTCCAGGCCGCCATTGAGGCCCTGCGCAGGGGCTATACCCACTACACCTCTCCCGCCGGCATCCCGGAGCTGCGGGCGGTGGTGGCTGAGGAGGTGGCCCGCACCCGGCGCATCGCTGTGGATCCCCAACAGGTGGTCATCACCCCCGGCGCCAAGCCTATCATGTTCTTCTCCCTGCTGGCCCTCTGCCAGGAGGGGGATGAGGTCATCTATTCCAATCCCGGCTTCCCCATCTACGAGTCCATGATCCACTTCGTGGGTGCCGTGCCTGTGCCCTTTCGACTCTGGGAGGAGCATGAATTCCGCATTGACCGAGAGGAATTCCCCTCCCTGGTCACCCCCCGCACGCGGCTGATCATCCTCAACTCCCCGGAGAACCCCACCGGCAGTGTGCTTTGCCAGGAGGACCTGGAGGTGATCGCCCAATGCGCTATCGAGGCCCATGCCATGGTCCTCTCCGACGAGATCTACAGCCGCATCCTGTACGATGGGGAGCACTGCAGCATCGCTTCGCTACCCGGCATGGCGGAACGGACCATCATCCTCGATGGCTTCTCCAAGACCTACGCCATGACCGGCTGGCGGATGGGGTACGGAGTGATGCCCCATGAGCTGGCGGAGCAGATGGCCAAGCTGATGGTCAACTCCAACTCCTGCACCGCGGCCTTCACCCAGTGGGCGGGGATCGAGGCCCTGACTGGCCCGCAGGATGCGGTAGAGGAGATGGTGGCGGCCTTTCGGAAGCGAAGGGATGCAATCGTCGAGGGGCTGAACACCATCCCCGGCTTTCGCTGTCGTCCCCCTCAGGGCGCGTTCTACGCCTTTCCCAACATTGAGGGCACGGGCCTCAGGAGCAAAGAGGTGCAGGACGTCCTGCTGGCGGAGGCTGGGGTGGCCACTCTGGCCGGCACCTCCTTCGGTGCTTATGGGGAGGGCTTCCTGCGGCTGAGCTACGCCAATTCGGTGCCCAACATCCGCCAGGCCTTGGAGCGGATCAAGGAAGCGGTGAGCAAGCTGTAAGGGACTGGCTGGCAGAAATCCGGTTTTTCTTGGATTGATAGGGCTCGTGCCTCATCAGAGCGGAGTTGTAGGGAAGATCTCTCCACCAACGGTCACAAAACCCGAGTTTTTTATCCTTGTGAAAGGACCAAACCATGCGACTCGATCAGAGATGCCGCTACAGCAAGGAACACGAATGGATTCGCGTCGAGGGAGGCGAGGCCCTGGTGGGCATCACCGATTATGCACAGGATCAACTCTCCAATGTCGTGTTCGTAGAACTGCCGGAGATCGGTGACAAGTTCCGGCAGGGGGATGTCTTCGCCGTGGTGGAGTCGGTGAAGGCTGCTTCAGAGTGCTACGTGCCCGCCTCCGGCACCATCATCGCCATCAACGAGGAACTTCTGGAGGCCCCCGAACTGGTCAACGAGGAGCCTTACGCGCGGGGTTGGTTCGTGCGCCTGGCCCTCAACGATCCTAATGAGGTAGACCAACTCATGGATGCCCAACAGTACGAGGCTTACGTGGCCCAGCTCATGGAGGAGGAAGGCCTCCGATGACCTACGTCCCCCTCACGGAGGCAGATCGCCAGGCCATGCTGCAGGCCATCGGCGTAGGGTCCGTGGAGGAGCTCTTCGCCGACGTCCCTGATTCTGTCCGCCATCCAGTGCTTGAGCTGCCGCCTCCCCTCTCCGAGATGGAGGTCCTGGCCGAGCTGCGGGAGATGGGCGAGGGCAACGCTGACCTGGACCACACCGCCTGCTTCCTGGGGGCCGGGGCCTACAACCATTTCGTGCCCTCAGCGGTGGATGCGGTCCTCAGCCGTGCGGAGTTCTACACCGCCTACACCCCCTACCAGCCAGAGATCAGCCAGGGGACGCTGCAGGCCATCTACGAGTACCAGACGATGGTCTGTGAACTGACCGGCATGGAGGTGGCCAATGCCTCCCACTACGATGGAGCCACCGCCCTGGCCGAGGCGGCGCTCATGGCCTTCGAGGTTAGTCGGAGACGAAAACACAAGGTCATCGTCGCTCCCGATATCCATCCCGAGTACCGGCAGGTGCTGCGCACCTACCTGCGCGGCACCGACCTGCTGCTGGCCGGTGACGAGAACCCTCAGGCAGGGCTGGAGGACCTGGCGGCGCTGATTGATGAGGACACGGCCTGCCTTCTGGTGCAGAACCCCACCTTCTTCGGCGAGCTGCTGCCCACGGATGCGGACGGATTGAGCGGATTGGCCGATGCCCTGCATGAGGCGGGTGGTCTTTTGGTGGTGGCGGCGGATCCCATTTCGCTGGGCCTTTTTAAGCCGCCGGGGGAGTATGGTGCCGACATCGTGGTGGGGGAGGGACAGCCCCTGGGCAATCCCCTCAGCTTCGGGGGCCCCTATCTGGGCCTCTTCGCCTGCCGCGACGAGTACAAGCGCAAGATGCCCGGCCGGCTGGCGGGGGCGACAGTGGACACAGAGAGACGGCGCGGTTTCGTGCTGACTCTAGCCACCCGCGAGCAGCACATCCGCCGGGAGAAGGCAACTTCCAACATCTGCACCAATCAGGCGCTGTGCGCCTTGGCTGCGGGTGTGTACCTGGCAGTGATGGGGAGGCGTGGTCTGCGTCAGGTGGCCGAGCTCTGCTACCACAAGGCCCACTACGCCGCCCGCCGGATCAACGCGCTGCCCGGCTTTGAAGTACGGAGCGGCCAGTTCTTCAGGGAGTTCGTCGTCCGTTGTCCTCGTCCTCCGGCGGAGATCAACGCTCGCCTGTTGGAGCGAAAGATTATCGGCGGATACGAACTGAGCCGGGATTATCCCCACCTGGCCGACTGCATGCTCCTCTGCGTGACAGAGATGAACCCCCGGGAGCAGATTGACCGATGGGCAGGAGAGTTGGAGAGGCTGGGCTGACGTGCGCACTGAGATCCTTGAGGGATCGAATTCTTAACAAACAG
>CAYRNM010000139.1:0-7887 GCA_964425465.1 uncultured Anaerolineae bacterium
GCGCGAGATGCTCACCAACCTGGGCTACCTCGTGGTCGGTGAGGTGGCCGACGGCCGGAGTGCCGTGAATCAGGCGCGGGAACTGAGGCCGGATATCGTGGTCATGGACATTAAGATGCCAGACATGGATGGCATCGAGGCGGCCAAGATCCTGACCGAGGAGCGGATCGCCCCGGTCCTGCTCCTCACCGCCTACAGCCAACGGGATCTGGTGGAACGGGCCAAGGAGGCGGGCGTGGCGGGCTACATCGTCAAGCCCTTCCAGGAGTCCGATCTGACCCCAGCCATTGAGGTGGCACTGGCCCGCTTCCGCGAGTTCCGAGCCCTGGAGCAGGAGGTGGAAGACCTGCAGGAGGCCCTGGAGACCCGCAAGCTGGTAGATCGGGCCAAGGGCATCCTGATGGACACCCAAGGGCTTAAGGAAGCGGAGGCCTTCCGCAAGATACAGAAGATGAGCATGAACACCCGCAAGCCCATGAAGCAGGTGGCGGAGGCGATCATCCTGGCCCATGAGGCCCAGCAACAAGCGGAGTGAGGATTCGCTGTCGCTACAGGCTGTCTGAGGGACACGGCGCCGTAAGGCGACCGTGTCCTTTGCTGCTATGCCTGACCCGCGCGGAGGGGAGAGATGAGTGTTGCGGATAGGATCAGCACCTGGATTGCCGAACAGGTGCGGTTGGCTGAAGCTAAAGGCGCTGTGCTCGGCCTCAGCGGGGGCGTGGATTCCTCACTGGCTGCCGTCCTGGCCAAACGGGCCCTGGGCGATAGGGTGCTGGGACTACTGATGCCCTGCCACAGCGATCCCCAGGACATGGCCCATGCCCAATGGGTAGCCGAGACTTTTCACATCCGGACGGAGTTGGTGGACCTGACGCTGGTCTTCGATGCTTTCTTGGCTGTGCTGCCTGTGGCTGTGCCACCTCAGGGCGACAGGCTGGCCCAGGCCAACCTCAAGGCCCGCCTGCGCATGGCCACCCTCTACTACCACGCCAATCTGCACAACTACCTGGTGGTGGGGACCAGCAATCGCAGCGAATTGGCTGTGGGTTATTTTTCAAAGTTCGGCGACGGAGGCGCGGACATCCTGCCTCTGGGTGGACTGCTCAAGGGCCAGGTGCGGGAGCTGGCCCGCGAGGTGGGGATACCCCAGCCGATCATTGAAAAGCCGCCCAGCGGTGGCCTGTGGCCCGGCCAGACCGACGAGGGGGAGATGGGGATCACCTATCGGGAGATTGACGAGGCATTGCAGGCTTTGGAGACAGGGGAACCCCATCGTGTGCCAGCCGAGGCCCTGGCCCAGGTGCAGCGCATGATGGACCATTCGGCTCACAAACGGGCCATGCCCCCCATCTGCCCTCTCCCCTGAGATGTTTTCACAGACGCCCCTCTATGTGGGGAGGGGCACCTGTTGGGGGCGAGGGCTTACTCCGTCTGGCTTTGCTGGCTCAGCAGGTAAGCCGTCTGTCGGGTGTTCTCCTCGATGCTGAGCAGGAGGTAGATGCCCTCTGAAATGGCGTACAGGAGGAGAAAGTAGAGGGCGGCAATCAACAGGATGCCCATTCCGGTGATGATCCCTCCTATGACCCCGCCGATGGCTGCCCCGATGCTGCCATAAGTCATCTGCCTGATGAGGGGCCCTCTCATGATGCCGGTGACGATGGCTCCCAGCACGCCCAAGACGCCCACGGCGAGCGCGATCCAGGCCAAGATCTGGTAGAGAATAGCCACCAAGCGCAGGACTTTGAATCGCTTTTCCATAAGGTGCACCTCCTTGGAGGTTTGAGGGGTGGAAGAAAGGACCACGGTCATTATAGCGTGGAGTGGGCAACCTAGCAACATCATGAGAGCTGATGCCAGCCTGCGCCGGCCGATCTGAAGGGAGGGAAACGAGATTTGACTTTTCATAATACCCGTTTAAAATAGAGGTGCTGAGCTCAAGCAGCGAAGAGGGAAAGGGTTGGGATAGGATGGAGTCACGAGATAATAGAAAGTGGTTGATCCTTGTCGTGGTGGCCATTGTGGCCTGCCTGGGGCTCACCTGTGTGGGTGCGGGGGCATTGGGACTGGCCACCACTGTGGGACCCCAATGGCTGGAGAGGTTGCGGGGCGGCGGTACGGGTGCGGTAGCCACTAAGGTAATAGCCGGGCCGACTGAAGTGCCCCCACGCCCTGGGGTGGCGGGCGCGACGCTCACTCTGCCTGGAGGTGAGCCGCCGACACTCGATCCCTCCCTTAGCCAAGACGCCACCTCTGCACGCTACATCGTCGAGATCTTCAGTGGGCTGGTGACCCTGGACCCAGAGCTCAACGTCGTGCCCGACATCGCTGAAAGTTGGGATGTGAGCGAGGACGGCACGGTCTACACCTTTCACCTCCGGGAGGATGCCCAGTTCCACGATGGCAAGCCAGTCACCGCGGATAACTTCAAATATGCCATCGAAAGGGCTTGCGATCCGCGAACGGGCTCGGTGGTAGCCGACACCTACTTGGGCGACATTGTGGGGGCCAAAGCCAAGCTGCGCGGCCAGGCTGACGAAGTAGAGGGGGTGGAGGTCGTGGATGATCACACCCTGCGCATCACCATTGACGCTCCCAAGCCCTATTTCCTGGCCAAGCTCACCCACTCCACCGCCTTCGCCCTCGATCGGGAGAATGTGGAGCGCGGAGGGCGCACCTGGACCGACCGCCCCAACGGCACGGGCCCCTTCCGGCTGGCGGAGTACCGGCTGGGGGAGCGGATCGTGCTGGAGCGCAATCCCTACTACTACCGCGAGCCCCAGCCCCAAGTGGAGCGCGTGGTCTTCATCCTGGCCGGTGGCTCGGCCATGACCATGTATGAGAATGGCGAGCTGGACGCCGTCCCCGTGGGCCTTGCCGACATCGAGCGGGCTACCGATCCGGCCAATCCCCTCAACCAGGAGCTGACCATCGCTTCCACCCTCTCCACCTTCTACCTGGGGTTCAACGTCACACAGTCCCCCTTCGATGATGTGAAAGTGCGCCAGGCTTTCAACTGTGCCCTGGACCGGCAGAAGATTGTGGATGTGGTCTACAAGAAGACTGTGCCGGTGGCCTGGGGTATTGTGCCTTCCGGCATGCCCGGCTATGATAACTCCGATCTGGAGGTTTTGGAGTTTGACCTGGACAAAGCCAAGCAACTCATTGCCGAATCCAAGTATGAGGATGTGAGCAACTTCCCGGAGATCATCCTCTACACCACCGGGGCTGGCGGGGCCACCAGCCGGGTGATCGAGGCCATCGTGGGGATGTACGAGCAGAATCTGGGGATCCGGATCGGGATTGAGCAGACTGACTGGGCCACTTTCCTGGTGGAGATCAGCCGGCCGGAGAATCCCTATCAGATGTACTCCCTGGGCTGGATCGCAGACTACCCCGACCCTCAGAACTTCCTGGACATCCTCTTCCACAGTGAGAGTCTGGACAACCACATGGGCTACTCCAATCCGGAGGTAGACCGGCTGCTGGAGGAGGCGCGGACGGAGCAGGATCATGACCAGCGGATGGCGCTCTATCGTCAGGCGGAGCAGATGATCCTGGAGGATGCCCCCTGGGTGCCCTTGCACTACGACGTGGAGTATTGGCTGACCAAGCCCTACGTGAAGGGGATGACCTACCCCTCCATGATCATCCCTCACTTGCAGTACCTCTCGATCAGCAAATAGTGGGATGGTAAAGCAAGGATGAGAGGTGGACAGTGGCCCAAGAGGAGAGGATAGCCAGGATTGAGGGCATCATAGAGCAGATGAATGAGCGGTTGAATCATATTGAGGCTCGGCTGAATCACTTTGAGAGTCGGTTGGATCATTTTGATAGCCGGCTGGATCATCTTGAGGGCCGGATGACCCAACTGCTGTACGCGATGATCGCCATGTGGATGACCATCATTCTGACCATCCTCTTCAAATAGGCACTCATGATCGTCTACATCCTCCGGCGGCTGCTGTGGCTGCCGGTGCTGCTCATCGCTGTTTCCTTTTTGACCTTCACCTTGGGCCTTCACGGGCCAGGTGATCCCTGCCAGGTGAGGCTGGGACAACATGTCAACCCCGAGGCGCTGGCGCGCTGCCGCCATCAGGAGGGGCTGGACCGGCCCCTGGTAGTCCAATACCTGGACTACATCCGCAAAGCGCTGAACGGCGACCTCGGCCTGTCCCTCAAGTACCAGGGGCAGCCGGTGGGGCGGCTGATCGCCAAGCGGCTGTGGGTGAGCGTGCAGCTCAACATGGTGGCCCTGGGGCTGGGCATGGTGGTGGGTATTCCCCTGGGGATCATCGCCGCCCTCAAATCCAATACCTGGCTGGACTATATCATCGTGGCCGTGGGTGTGGCCGGGGTCTCCCTGCCTGCTTTCACCATTGCCCCCATCCTGGGCTGGTTCCTGGCCGTGCGGCTTCATCTTCTGCCCCCCGGCGGCTGGGATGGGCTCTTCAGCACCAAGATCATCATGCCCGCCCTGGTGCTAGCCAGTGGCGTGGTGACGGTGTTCGTACGCCAGACGCGGGCCAACATGCTGGAGGAGATCGAACAGGACTACGTGCGCACCGCACGGGCCAAGGGTTTGATGGAACGGGCGGTGATCCTGCGCCATGCGCTGCGCAATGCTCTGATCCCCCTCTTCACCATTTTCGGATTGCTGGTGGGAGGGCTGGTGGGAGGCAGTTTCATCACTGAACTCATCTTCGGCATTCCGGGCATTGGACGTCTGGGCTTTGAGGCCTTCTTCGCCCGCGATTACCCCGTGATCACCGCTCTGACCCTGGTGACTGCCATCTCCTATGCCCTGGCCAGCCTCGCTGTGGACATGGGCTATGGCTTTCTAGATCCCCGCATCGGGCGGGAGTGAGGGGCTGAGGGATGGCGGAACGAGAGGAATGGGCCCCACCCTGGTGGGACTATTGGCTGGGATTCTGTCGCCGCTTCGCCCGCAACCGTCTGGCCGTGGTGGGGTTGATCTTGGCGCTGGCCATGTTTGGCGTGGGGATCTTCGCCCCCTGGCTGGCACCTCATTCCTACGCCGAGCAGAACCTCGACGCGGTGGAGCAGCCCCCCAGTTGGACCTATCCCCTGGGCACCGATGAGCTGGGGCGGGATCAACTGAGCCGCCTCATCTGGGGAGCCCGCACAGCGGTCATCGTGGCTCCCACAGTGACCTTGTTGTGGGTCGTTCTAGGGGTGCTGATGGGAGCCTTGGCAGGCTACCTGGGAGGGCGGGTGGAAACAGTGATCATGCGTCTGGCGGACATCCTCTTCGCCTTCCCGGGGCTGCTCTTCGCCATGTTGATCTCGGCCACCATTCAGCCCCGCACCGAGGCCTGGATGAAGGGGATCACTGGGCTGAGGGAGTTGGTTCGGGCCGGCTATGTCGAGTTCTTTGTGGTGATCCTCGCCCTGAGCCTGGTGGGCTGGGGAGGACTGGCCCGCCTGGTCCGAGGACAGTTTCTGTCCCTGAAGGAGGAGGAGTTCGTCCTGGCGGCACGGGCCATCGGCGTCTCCACCTGGGGTATCATTCGGCGACACATCCTGCCCAACGCGCTGGCGCCCATCATCGTGTCTATCTCCATGGGCATGGGGGGGGCCATTACCGCCGAGGCGACGCTGAGCTTTCTGGGGATTGGCATTCAGCCACCGACCCCCAGTTGGGGGGCTATGATCTTCGACAACTACACCTTTTGGCGAAGACCCTTCCCCGTGGCCTTTCGTCTGTTGTGGCTGCCGGGGCTCATTATCGCTGCTATGCGTTTTG
Organism: uncultured Anaerolineae bacterium; assembly: GCA_964425465.1. Lineage (GTDB taxonomy): Bacteria > Chloroflexota > Anaerolineae > JAYEMR01 > JAYEMR01 > JAYEMR01. The sequence goes on from CAYRNM010000139.1 coordinate 5,765, forward strand.
CCTTCAACTTTCTAGGCGATGGGCTGAATGAGGCCCTGAGTCCTGGCAGATAGCATATGACGTACCAGGAGGAGTAGATGACACCTTTGTTGGAAGTGAAGGATCTGAAAACCCGTTTCTTCACCCAGGATGGGGTGGTGCACGCGGTCAATGGCATCTCCTATACCCTGGACGAAGGGGAGACCCTGGGCATTGTGGGGGAGAGCGGCTGTGGCAAGAGCGTGAGCGTGCTCTCGGTCATGCGCCTCATCCCCGAGCCGCCAGGGCGGATCGTGGGCGGGGAAGTGCTGCTCGAGGGGCAAGACCTGCTGAAGATGAGCCCCAACGAGATCCGCCGGGTGCGAGGCAACCGCATTGCCATGATCTTCCAGGACCCCATGACCTCACTCAACCCGGTGCTCACCATCGGCCGGCAGGTGAGTGAGGCACTGGAATTGCACATGGGCATGGACAAGGTCCAGGCGCGGCGGCGGACCATTGAGCTGCTAGAGATGGTGGGCATTCCCCAGGCGGCCGACCGCTTCGATGACTATCCCCATCAGTTCTCAGGCGGCATGCGGCAGCGGGTCATGATCGCCATGGCGCTGTCCTGCAATCCTCAGATCCTCATCGCCGATGAGCCCACGACCGCTTTGGACGTAACCATCCAGGCTCAGTTCATTGAACTGGTGAAGCGGTTGCGGGATGAGATTGGCATGGCGGTCATCTGGATCACCCACAACTTGGGGATCATTGCCGGACTGGCGGAAAAGGTGATCGTCATGTACGCCGGCTACATCGTGGAGCGGGCTGGGGTCAAGGATGTGTACGGCGATCCCCGCCACCCCTACACCATCGGGCTCCTGGAATCACTGCCTCGCCTGGACGAGGTACGCAAAGAGAGGTTAATCTCCATCGAGGGGCTTCCCCCCGACCTTATTGATCTACAGCCAGGTTGCCCCTTCTACCCCCGGTGTAGTTATCGGATTGATCGCTGCCAGGAGGAGATGCCCCCTCTGGAACCGGTGGAGCTCGATCATGAGATCGCCTGCTGGGTGGATGTTAAGCAGTAGATGCAGGTAACAAGTAACAGGTAACAAGTTACAAGTTCTCTTGACTGGCTACTTGCTACTCTTATCTGCTACTTGTAGCCGAAGGATAAAAGCATGCAAAGAGACCAGGTCTTAGTTGAAGTGAGAGATCTAAAAAAGTATTTCCCCATCACCCGGGGGATCATCTTCCAGCGCCGTGTGGGGAACATCAAAGCGGTGGATGGCATCTCCTTCGCCATCCGCCAGGGGGAGACCCTGGGGCTGGTGGGAGAGAGCGGCTGCGGGAAATCCACCACCGGCCGCACCATCCTGCAGCTCTACCGCCCCACGGCGGGGAAGGTCTATTTCGAGGGGGAGGATTTGACCGCCTTGAAGGGGAACGCGCTGCGCCGCATGCGCCAGCAGATGCAGATGATCTTCCAGGACCCCTACGCCTCGCTCAACCCGCGCATGACGGTGGGCAGCATCGTGGGCGAGCCGCTGGAGGTGCACGGGGTGGCTTGGGGTGCGGAGAAGCGGGAACGGGTACAGGAGCTGCTGCGGCTGGTGGGGCTCAACCCCTACTTTATCAACCGCTATCCCCATGAGTTCTCCGGTGGGCAGCGGCAGAGGATTGGGATCGCCCGGGCTCTGGCCCTCAACCCCTCCTTCATCGTCTGCGATGAGCCCATCTCCTCTCTGGATGTCTCCATCCAGGCCCAGGTGGTGAACCTGCTGGAGGATCTGCAGAATCAGTTCGGGCTGACCTATCTCTTCATCACCCATGACCTCTCGATGGTGCGCCACATCTCCGATCGGGTGGCGGTGATGTACCTGGGCAAGATCGTGGAACTGACCGACCGGGACACGCTCTACGAGAACCCCCTTCATCCTTACACTCAGGCTCTGCTCTCCGCGGTGCCCATCCCCGATCCGGTCGTGGAGGAGAGGCGGCGGCGGGTCATCCTGGAGGGGGATGTGCCCAGCCCGGCCAATCCGCCTCAGGGGTGCAACTTCAGCACCCGCTGCCCGGTGGTGATGGATACCTGTCACCAGGAGAAGCCGGAGTTCAAAGAGGTGGAGGAGGGCCATTGGGTGGCCTGCTATCGGGTT
>CAYRNM010000140.1:0-7761 GCA_964425465.1 uncultured Anaerolineae bacterium
TCCCTGTTAGGGCTTGTGTGCCTTTCGGACGTAGCTTCTTGGAAGACCTTTCTTGGGGCACGTTCTAGTCTCAATCCCTGTTAGGGCTTGTGTGCCTTTCGGACATTTACCGGAACTATCTGGCGCGGCCCGTATGGTTTCCGTCTCAATCCCTGTTAGGGCTTGTGTGCCTTTCGGACCGAGTAGTGGCGGAGTGGACGAGTAGTGAGTTTTGGTCTCAATCCCTGTTAGGGCTTGTGTGCCTTTCGGACTTCGGCCTGGGCTTCGGCCTGGTCGTCGGCCTGGTCGTCTCAATCCCTGTTAGGGCTTGTGTGCCTTTCGGACCCACCCATAGGAGGGACAAAAATGTCTCCATTTAGTCTCAATCCCTGTTAGGGCTTGTGTGCCTTTCGGACCCTTCTGCGGGCATCCGGTCGGGGGGAGGGAGAGGGGTCTCAATCCCTGTTAGGGCTTGTGTGCCTTTCGGACCATCCGTAGCGCACTATGGAGATTAGTGGAGAAGGAGAGTCTCAATCCCTGTTAGGGCTTGTGTGCCTTTCGGACAGCGGTTCGCAGCAAGGCCCAAAAGCTCTCGTTTCCTTCCGTTTTCTCCCGTTTTCACCCCACTTTCAGACCCCTTGCGAGCCTCCCGCTGGAGGACGCCAAAAACGTGCATTTTGACCCTCTTTCAACCTCCAGCGGACACTCCATAGCTCGCAAAAGCTCTCGTTCGAATCTGCGAACCTGCGAATCAACGAAGCACCTGTTTCCTCGAGTGTGTGATCTCTGTGACCAGCAACGCGATGACTTCGTCCAGCAAGGCCAGGCGATGCTCTACCACGGACTTCGGGAGCAGATGATGACTGCGCCAATACCAACCCTTTGTCTCCCTGGCTGAGCCCAGAGACACACGCAGATGGTAAAGGCGCTCTTTGCCGTAGCCACGCCCATAACCTTCCTCGATGTTGGCGCTGATGGAGCCTGCACTGCGGGTCAATTGCCTCGCTATCTCCCGCCCTCGCAAATCCTTCATCAACGTTTCACAATCAACCCAGACCAAATCATACAAAAACAGCGCCTTGCGGTAGCCGTAGAACCTCCACACCGGCTCGGCCTTGACCCGCTCATGCACCTCCATCTCCCATTCCTCATACGTCACCACCCCACCTCATTCACTCATCCGCTGATTCGCCCATTCTCTGATTCGCCGATTCGCCCATTCGCTGATTCGCCTGATTCGCCCATTCGCCTCGCTTGCCCCATCCCCTGCGTGGTCTTGTACCCTACGCCACAGAAGAGGGCAAAGTCAGCCAAGAGGTGCAACACCCGCCACACCGAGCGCTGTGGATGGAAACAGACGTAGCTGCAGCGCCCTATACAGCCAATCTGCCACCCCGGCCCAATCTGCACCGCCGCGCTGCGCAGCCAATAGCGGCTGATCTCCACCTCCGCCTCGACGAAATCCACCAGGTCCTGCTCGAAGGCCGGCCGCCCAAATCCGTTCCAGGCCCCCAGCAGGCTGCGGAAGACCGCCGCCGGGAGGGGCACGACGACGTTGCGGTGGATGCGGCGGAAGGCGGTGGGGCTGGCGAACTCCAGCGTCACCCGCTTCCCCACCTCCCCACCCCCGAACCATCGCTCCACCAGTTCCTCCGGCGTGGCTCTTCCCGCCCAGGGGTGGCCTTCGGTGATGGGCATCCCCACGTCAAAGCGAGCCGGTCCCAACTCGACCGGCGATGGCAGGTTGGGCAGCACCTCCTCAGCCAGCAAGCGAGAGAGCTCCGTCTCGATGGAGGTGAAGCGCAGGTAGTACCGCTCCCCCTCCCGCACCTCCGGCTGCACCAGGTGGGGGTGATCCCAACTGAGGAGCGCTGAGACGGTGAAGGGCTTGGCCCCTCTGGGTGCGTGCAGTTCCTCGGCCAGAGACGGGTTTACCCGCTCTATCAGGCTTAAGAAGAAGGCATAGCAGGCCCGACCCAGGTAGGCGCTCTCCTCCGGCGCGTTGGCGGCTATAAGAGGGATGACGGTGGAGAGGAGGGTCATTCACTGCCCTCCCTCAGGATAAACTGGGTCACACGCCGTTCATCGTCATAGCAGACCTTAAAGTGCTGGAAAACCCCCTCACGGCCCAGCAGGCAGGGCACGCTCACCTCGGTGGCGAAGGCCACGCGACAGAGCACTGTCACAGGATGAGCACCTCTTCCCTGGGAATGAAGTCCAACAGGATCTCCTCTGGGCTTTTATCCGGGAATAGTGCCCTCGCCTTCTCGTAGACTTCGACGGAGCTATGCCCGGCAGCCACGATCTTGCCGTCCACGATGGCCACGTCCATCCCCTTATACTTTTCTTGTTCTTCGAGGGGGATCTGTGGGATATCAATGAACACCTTGTCAGTGACCATGGTTTTCACCTCCGGTACATCTCTGTCCGTTGGAGACAGCCCATCCATCCCGCCCGCACCACATCTTGGTGGCCGGGAGGGGGATGATGGCGGAGAGGAGCGTCACCCTTCTGACTCCACATATTTCCGCACGGCTTCCTTGACGACCCCCAGCGGGTCCTGCCCCAACAGTTTCCTGGCCAATTCGTAGCCAGAGCTCATCCCCGAGGGCTCGTAAGGCACATCGTCCGCTGCCAGCAGGTCGGACAGGTTGCCGTAGAAGTGCTCGTAGGGAACGAGCCGCACCGCTCCATACCCTCGCGAGGTGAAGCGCCCGAAGCGGAAGAAGCCGGAGCTGATGAGATCCGCCGCCAGACAGATCAGGGCCACGGCCAGGTCGTCGGCGGGGTCGAGCCGCAATTCGAGAAAGAGGGGGCCTTCTCCAACGTTAAGCGCTTCAATCTCTAAAGGTTTGATCTCCTCTAGGGCTTCGCCCTCTCCATCGTTGATCTGCTCGTGGGCGAAAAAGTAACCTCTCGGTTGAATCACAGTTTTGGAGGGGTGTGCGGCATCAGTTGACTTGTTGTCTTCTCCATTAAAGGCAAAGGCCACTCTTGACAGGCTCCGATACCCTTCGCCCACACGACACCCCGAACCCCCGTACACTTGACACACCGGGCATTTGATCTTGCGAGGATGGGGAGATTTCTTCCAAGCTTCATCTCCAATATAATCGCAGGTGATGAAGCCAGTTGCACCTGGCTCTCTCTTCGCTATTCTCTCCACCAACCAAGCCGAAGCAGTGCGGAAAACGCCTTTAGTTGAAGAGGCTAAAAAGGTAGCCTCCGGAGCCCCGCCACGGTGAAAGCGCGTCTTTAGATTAGCAGACTTCCTCTCAAGCTCATCCTTGCCCTTTCTCTTAATTCTCTTGATGTCCCCAACGAACTCAGCGAAATCAGAGCCATACCCGGAGTGAAGAGGGCTTTTGCCTTTCCACACGAATCTGAGAATAGCGATTTTACTCATCTCGTTCTCCTAAGCGGCAGCTACGATCCTCCACCAACCTAAACAATTCTGAGCTCTTATCCAAGTATTCTTTCAATAAGGCTGCGAACGTTGCTCCCCCTTCTAGGTCTACATCGTGTACCTGAAGCAACAAGAAAGGCCCATCGGACGGAATGGGAGCGAGGAGAGGACATTCGGCTATGCCATCCCAGTGAGAAAGGGGACAGCCTTTAAGGAAGTCTCCAACCGTTTTCCTATCCTCGAAAGCTTTGAATAGCCCCCGACTTTTCCAACTGATGGGCGAGCTTTTTCCCTTTTCTAGCAGAGGACCCTTCCCAAGAAGCCTACGGACCTGTTTTTCGAATTCCTCAGCTCTCCTCCGCCCCTCTTCGGTTTTGGCCTTTTTCCCTTTTTCACCTGTGGAAGTACCAAACAGCCTACGCCAGAAACGATAGTCATACTTACCCTGGTCAGCCAGTGTGTTCATCTCGATTCGCATCGCGCCTTTGATCGTGAATTCGAGCTTCTCAACATCCTCAGGCACTAGGTAGCCGTAAGGATTGTCTGTTCTCACCTTTGCCAGGAAACAATGAATGTTGAAGTTGGCGCCTTCAACGATCGCTTTGATGGCGGCCAACTGTGAATCAATCCTCCGATCTTGTCTTGATGGCCTGACTCGAAGTTTCTTTTCAGACATTGATTATCACCTGCCCCCATCCCAGATAGGTCCAGTCCCGGTGACCAAAGCCCCACAGGAACTGATGCCAAAAGTCCTCACCCAACCGAGCCCGGAGGACTTGGAAACGGCTTCCCTCCACTAGGCCAAGCGCGGCGCCGCTTTGGTTCAAGGTATCGGTGTCCAAGGGGCGGGGATGGCCGAGCTCCTTGGGGTACATTGCCAGTTCGCCACTCTCTCGATACAACCCTCTGCGCCACGCCCGATAGAGCTGGAAGCGGGGGATAGCTCTCATGCTCACGTTTTCATCGTCGAGGAGCCAGTCGGTGTCATCCAGGACGAGAGGGGTCAGGAGGCTGACCCACACATCGTCCTTGGGCAGCGAGTCCTTCAGCTTCTCCAGGAACTGGCCCTGAGCCACTTCCTCCTTGAACACCCTTCCTTCCGCGATGCAGAACTTACCCCGACCCCCGAAGGAAACGAAGGGCAGGGCCCGGAAGGCCCTCTTGAGCTGGGGGAGGATGCTCTCCTCGGCATCGGCTACCTCCTCCACGATGAACCCCACATAGCTTTGGAAGGGCTGATGGCAGGTCACCGCATGGAGTCGGTCGCCGTGGATGACCATCCTTTCCCGGTTGATGGGCGCGTGGGGTGTGGTGAAGAGGTTAGGCCTCTGCCTCGACGCTTCCTCCGCCGGGGGCGCCAGACGGGTAGGAACGAGGCCTTGGGCAGCTTCGCAATAGCCCTTTGCATCTTCAACCTTGTCATCCGCCGGCACGAGAGGGCTGAAGCGGATGCCTGGCTCCTCACCCCTGAGCAAATCCAGGAGCTTGACATACCCGCAGCCATGGCTTTTGTGAGCCTCGTAAGCCCTTTTCGGGTCCTTCTCCTCCAGGCTTTTCTCATCGCAGTCCAGCTTGATGAGAGCCGTGGCCAGAGCGCCGTAGAGGGTGGAACCGGGGATGACTCGCCAGGGGCGTTTGATCACTCGCGTGCGCCAGCGCTCGCGGCCGGGATGAGGGAAGCCAAACACCTTCAGATGAACGAGGTGTATCTGGGTCATCATCCCTCCTTTTTCGGCCGCAGGTAAGTCACTTGCCCCTCAAAGCCAGGCAATTCATGGGACTCCTTCTTCCATGAGGAGAGAGCCCGGAAGAACTGGGGATATTTCTCCTCGTCCAGATCCTCCCGCACTCCATAGCCCGAACCTTCCTTCAGAATGTCGGCGATGATTTCCTCGACCGGGGGATTGAGGTTGAAGATGCCTGGCTCTACCTTGGCTGCGTAGACCTCCTCCACTTCCACCATGCCGAAGCCGACGGTGGAGTGGGCGCCCAGTGCGGCAAGCTGAAGGTTGAAGGCCCGTATCCCCTTGTCGAAGAGCTTCTTCTCTTCATCATCATCCAGATTTTCCAGGGTGACGAAGAAGTAGAAGGTGACGCCTGGCGGGATAGCCTCCAGGTCGAAGAGCTTTCCCACATCGGCGGCTCCGGTGAGGCGGTTGATGGCCACGCGGGTGATGATGTCCACCGGCAACTCTTCGTGGGTGGGGAAAGCGTGGGTCATACGCACCTTCCCTCGCTGGCCGGGGTAGCCGAAGATGGCGCAGACGGTGCAGGGCGGGCCTCCCCTGACCGCTTCCATCCAATCCCGCTTCCACCGTTTGGCTTCATCGGTGATGGTCTCGCAGCGGTCGCAGTCCAACATGGGGTCGCAGACCTTTTCGTAGACCTGCCAATGCTCGAAGAGTTCATCGTCGGTTAGCTCCTGACCCAGGAAGCTCTTGAAGTCCTTCTTCGCCTGCTCCTTCGCCTCCTCGAATCCCTCCTTGGTCTCCAACTCCGTGCGTGGAATGTGTGTCCCTTGGCTTCGGATCACCTTCTCCACCCAGGAGCGGGTCACTCCGTGGAGGCTGGAGGCGGGGAGATAGGGAACCCGCTTCTCTCCGTCGCCCTCTATCACCAGAGCGCGGATCAGAGGCAACTCCACAGCTGCGATCTCCGTCGCCCCCTCCCCTGCTCCCACCCGCAGGTGGGATTTGGTAGTCAGCTTGTACAGCCGCACCTCTAAATCGTTAAATCGTGCTAGTGTGGTCATGTTTTAACCCTCCCATCCTTCTAGTTTGGCCTCGTAGAACCTCAGCCCCAAGGCATAGAGGTTCTTGAAGGATTCCAGTTCCAATTCTCCCAATTTCTCCACCAAGTGATCAATCACCTCCTTGGGCACGCCTTTCAGGGGGTAGAAGCGAGCCAGATGAGCCAGGGCCTCGTATGGGTCCCGGCTGGCCGATAGCCTTGCCCCCAGGCGTTTGAGTTTGTTAGCATTAACCTCCCTCCCTACACGCAATTTGCCCGATAGCTCCATCGCTTTTTCAGCGAGGTCTTGTCTGGATAATTGCTCTTCGGAAACTCGATTGAACCGTTGCATTTCACCACGCTCCTTCGTTTCAGCTTTGAGGAAAAAGGAAAGCACGGACAGGAATTGCTGGAACCCCTCTCTGTCCAGTCGCTGCACAGCAGGGTTCCAGCGAGTGGTCATCTTGCGGTAATGACCTAGGGCTTCGGTCAAAGGAAGCTCGGCGTGAACCATCGCTTTGGATAGTTCCTTAAGAACGTCCTTTTTCCCAGCCTGCACATTTAAGCTTTCTCGGTAAGCAATCTCGATAGCAGGCATTCTCTCACCTCGCCATTCTCTTCAAGAACACTGTCGGCTTAAAGTAGCGATTCTTTTGCAGCAACCCCAGTGTTTCCTTATCCCATCTTTGCCTCTTACCCCTGAGATGCAGGGTTGCTCCCACAATGTCAGGCAGCTCCCCCTCTTCTGGCAATTTCTCCACTTCCCATGGTTCCTCCCCTTTGAGCATGGCCATGGTGGAAAGGAGAGAGCGCCGGTCTACCTGAGGCTTTTGGGATATCTCAATGGCCTGATACATCTCCCCAAAAGGCGGCCTAGTCTGGACAAGCCCCCGTTCGCTGATGACACCTCTGAGGTCAGCGAAGCCGAAGAGGATGCCGCTCCAATCCAGGCCTTTCTCCCTATCAAGCCTAAGCCTGTCCAGCTCCTCGATCATGTTTCTCGCCGCTTCGAGCACCATGTAGAGGGGCTGTTTGTGCTTGAAGACGATGACGGCGCCGTAGAGGAGCTTGGGGAGGACACGGGACAAAAAGAGAAGGGTTGCCAGACGGCCCACGACCGTGCGGGTTCGCTCTTCTGGGTTATCGCCATCCTGGGGGAGGAAGTTATACAAACGGGAGGAGAAGAGACGAGTGGCCAGCGATTTATGGAGGACGTGTGAAGCGACGGGGAGGCAGTCGGCCGGAACCAGGTAGAGGGGCTCTGGGTAACGGGTCTGGATGGGCAGCACCCGGATGCCTGCTGCCTCCAGGTCATGGGGCAGTTGGGAGTAGAAGCGCTGAATCCACTCCATGCGCTGGAACACACGGGCGATGTGGGGCTCGGCGACCCGTGCCTGCTCCTGGACCTGCTTATCCATCCTTCCGTCAATCTCAGACAAGGGCTTGCGGTAGAAGATATCGAATTCCTCAAGGTCATTTTCAACTAAGAGGGGCGAAACCAATGACGCTGTATTTTGAGTAAGAAGAGACTCCAGCTTCCTGTAGACTAAGGCAACTGTCTCTTTGTCCACAAGACGTTCTCGATAGGCTGAATCAGAAAGTCGTCCAAGTTCCTCAAGGGCATCACCTAAGGGGAAGGAGGGCAA
>CAYRNM010000141.1:0-7673 GCA_964425465.1 uncultured Anaerolineae bacterium
CGCTGTTTTAGCTGTGTTCGTCTGTGCGCTCGTATCACTCGTTTCCCTCCTTGCTCGAATGCACTACGGCATGTGCTCTAAGCACTCCGCGCTCCCAACGACCCGACCGAAGGCGGCGCGCAGTACCGCCAACCCGGCCACCAGTTGATCGCATTCCGTCGGGGAGAGCGGAGTGAGCAATTCCGCCACACGTGCTTCAGCCTGGCGCCGAATCTCGCTGAGCACCGCCTGGCCGGCGGGGGTCAACTCGATGAGCACCATGCGGCGGTCATGGGGATCCCGCGTGCGTTTGACCCACCCCCGTTCGACCAATGTGGTGATCGAATTGGACATCGTCGGCAGGCTGACGGCCTGCTGCTCGGCAAGCTCACTCAGGTTGCGCGGACTGTGGGCCAGTATGACCAACAGCCCGAAATGCACCGGCGCCAGTCCATATTCTGTGCGCCGCAGCTCCGAGGCGAGCGCGCGCATGACCAGAGGGATAGTTTCCAGGACCTGCTGGACAGCGATCTGGGTTTTTGTTGACATAGCACTTAGCCCTCCTAATAGTTAGCTGGGCTAATATTATATCACATGTCGTCAATCTTGTCAAGTGGGGTTTTTTACGGTCAATATGACTCCACGAAAGGCTTTCAGCAACCGCTCCATTGTTGGGCAGTCCGTTTGACGCTGGATGTTACCAGGATAAAGCCTCTCAATGCCTCTCCAGCCACTCGCAGCCTTTCCCGCATCACGTGCTCCGTGCCAGGGAGAGCAACCGCACCATCCCTTTGGCATGAGCCTCTCGCTTCCAGCCGCATGGAGCTGATCGTGGCCTGATGGTGGCCGTCGCAGCAGGAGGTGACATGGCCCACACACCGCCTGCGCCTTTACCCCCCGTCACTCTTCAGAGGTGAAGAGAATTGCTTAGGTGACCAAAATATGGTAAAATGTCAACCAGTGGTTGGCCCTCTGGCCAGGTAAACCCTCACTCTCTTCGCCAATGGCCGTATGTCCAAGACGTCTGATGCCCTGACATCCCCGCAACGGTGCCGTGCCATCGCTCAGCGTCTGCTGACTTGGGCGCAGGAGCAGTTGCCCGATTTCCCCTGGCAGCGTGCCAACGATCCCTACGCCCTCTGGGTGGCGGTGGTCATGCTGCAGCAGACGCAGGTGGCCACCGTGCTCCCCTACTACCGCCGCTTCCTCGCCCGTTTCCCAACCCTTCAAGATCTGGCCACAGCCAACCTCGACGAGGTGCTCAAAGTGTGGGAGGGGTTGGGCTACTACACCCGAGCCCGTAACCTTCACGCCGCTGCCCGCCTGATGGTGGAGCGATACGGCGGCCAGCTCCCCACCGACCGTCAGCCACTCATGGCGTTGCCCGGCATCGGCGAGTACACTGCCGGGGCCATGCTCAGTATCGCTTTCGGCCAGGACGAGCCGGCGGTGGATGGCAATGTCCGCCGCGTGCTCTGTCGTCTGTTCGCTGTGGAGGGCGATCCCCGCCGGGCAGCCATCCAGCGTCGCCTGTGGGAGCTGGCTCGCTGCCTGCTGCCGCCAGGGCGCACGGGCGACTTCAATCAGGGGTTGATGCACCTGGGCACGGTGGTCTGCACACCACGCCGACCTGACTGCGCTGACTGTCCCCTGGTTGGACTGTGCGAAGCGCAACGGTTGGGCTTGCAGGAGCAGCTCCCTCGACGCGCTCCCCGTCGCACGGTGCCGCACTACGAGGTCGCGGCAGGGGTGATCCGGGACGACGATGGCCGCCTGCTCATCGCCCAGCGGCTGGCCGACGACATGCTGGGTGGGATGTGGGAGTTCCCCGGCGGCCGGTGCGAAGCGGGCGAGTCACTGAGGGAATGCCTGCGGCGGGAAATTCGGGAGGAGTTGGGGCTGGAGATCGAAATCGGGGAGCGGCTGACAACCGTACACCATGCCTATAGCCATTTCCGCATCACCCTACACGCCTTTCATTGCCGCCCTGTGGGCGGCGAACCTCAGGCACTGGGCTGCGCCGACTGGCGCTGGATACGGCTCAGCGAGCTCCCCGACTTTCCTTTCCCCGTTGCTGATCAGAGGATTATCGCTGCCCTGGTCTCGTCATCCCCAGAACACAGTGTAGAGCAGCCAGACGGCGAGGGCGAAGAAGAGGCCCGACATAGCCAACTTGACCGTGGCTGCTCGGGCCTGGAGGAAACGGGTCAATTGCTGGGAGGTGGTACCCCGAAAGGCCAGGATAAAGACCACCACCAGGGGTAAGATGAACATCAAGTTGTAGAGCAGCAGGTAGAGAAAGGCCCGCACCCGCAACTGGGATACCCCCATCACGAAGATGATGGTGGGCAGGTACACCTGTCCAGTGCAGGCCAGCTCGATGATAGACACTGCCAGGCCGGTGATGAAGGCCACCCACACGTAGGCCCGCGCCCGACGGGTCTGGCGGATGACCTGGTTGATGCGCATCCGTAAGCTGTGGGGCAGGTTCAATGCCATCTCCTCTAGCTCGCCTCGGCGGGCCTTGCGGTAGTCAAGGAGGCTGAAAAAGGCCAGGAACAGGCAGAGCAGGGCGGTGATCAGATAGACCCAGCGGCCCAACGCGGCCAGGAAGCCCAAGGACTGCAGGAATTTCCACAGCCCCACCCCCACCAGGAGATAGGCCAGGAAGACGCCCAGGGTGAAGGCTGCCCCTACGCTCACTATCTCCCGGTCCTTGCGCCCACTGATCGCCAGGTAGGAGATGAAGAAGATGATGGTGGCGAAGGCACAGGGGTTGAGGCCATCTATCAGCCCCGCTGCGACGACGGTGTAGGGGCCGAAGGAGCGGAAGCGGTCTACGATGCGCGCCCGCGCCTGCTCTGCGCGCCCGGCCACCAGTTCCCAGGGGGCCGGTGTGCCCTGACCACTGTACTCCCGATAGGCCGCCTCCACCCGCTGTAGGGTGATATCCTCACCCAGCAAGTAGTGATCGCCGACGAAGAGGGCCGGCGCGCTGAGGCGCTTCTGCTCCGGCACGCCGTAGTGCTGGCACAGCGCCTCGTTAAGTACCTTGTTCTCCGGCGCGCCGATGTCGTAGACGCGCAGGGTGAGGTTGGCGACCTTGCCCAGCAGATGGCGCAGGTCATACCAGGCCCGATCGCACTCCTGACACCCCCGCTCGAAGAAGTAGGCCATCTGCACCGGGGGTTGGCCGGCCCCTTGCGTGCCCGTCCCCCTGTAGGTGGTGACACCGGGCCCCAGTTCCTCCTCCATCGGCGCGACCTGTTCACTCTCCGTGGCGGAAGCTTCCCCACCGGGCTGGCGTTCAGTGGGGGGTGCACATCCTCCCTTTTGCAGGCAGCGCTCAATCTGAGCTGCGAGGCCCTCCCGGATGGCCTCCTCCCCCTCCAGCACCGCATCGCCCATGAAGATCACCGGCACCTCGGCGATGTGCACGCCGTAGCGGGCTTCCAGATCAAGCAGCACTTCGTAGTCCTCGGGCTGCTCCACATTGAAGGCCCGGAGGTCAAGCTGAGGGCCATATTTGGCCTGGAGAGGGGAGAGCGCCTCCTCCTCGACCCTTTCGCAGTGGGGACAGATGGGGGAATAGAAGAAGGCCGCGTGGGCCACCCCCTCCGCTCCCTTCGCCTCCTGGGCGCCAGACGTGGTGGGCCGGGGCTGGGGCCTGGGCTGTCCCTCCTCCAAGAGCTCCCAGGGGGCGGGCATCAGCTCGCGACTGTACTCCTTCCAGGCCGCATCCAAAGGGGGGATCTCGATCTCCTCCCCCACGAAGGCATACGCCCCGATGAACACCGCCGGGGTCGCACACTTCTCCGAGATCCCATAGTAGTGGCAGAGATCCCTCCACAGCGTTTCGTTGTGGGGATAGTCCACGTCAAAGGTGCGCAGGCCAAGATTCATGCGCTCCTCCAGGAAGTAGCGCATCACAAACCAGGACCATTCCTCCTCTCGCCAGTCCGTGCCGCGGTAGAAATAGGCGGCAGAAACAGGGTATGCCCCGAACAGACAGGAGGGACACACTGGCTCAGTGCCCCCGTAGCCGGTCACGCCGGGGGTAGAAGAGCCCACTTTCTCCAAAAGCTCTGGAGGGGGGATCATGATGGGCAACTCCCGCTTATGAGATGGCTGGGTATCAGAAGGAAAGGGGCAGCCACCTCTGGATAGGCAGTCCTCGATGAGGCTTGGAAGTTGTAGCCGGATCGTGCCCCATCCCTCCAGGAATGCCTCGCCGATGAAGAGGGCGGGTACCTGTCTGAGGCGCACCTCATACTTTTCCTCCAACTCCAGAAGCACCTCGTAGTCCTCCGGGAGCCTGGGGTTGAAGATGCGAACCTGCAGTTGGTCACCGTACCGCTCTTTCAGCGGCATATACCCTAAGCGAGCCGCCTGACAGAGGTCGCAGTCGGAGGGCATGGCGAACAGGAGTTCCTCCACCTGCCGACAGGGCTTGCACTCTGGTGTGGAGAAGAATAAAACCCCCGCTGTCGGCGCATCAGCCCTGGCGGGTCCGGTCCACAGCGCCCCTGCAAGCACCAGCAGCAGGGCCCATCTGAGAAGTTTAGGCTTCCACATCCCCTTGACCCCCCTCTTTTGCACAGCTACATTCTCATCTGTCGGAGTGTGCCTCGTGGAGGGAAAATAATCGCTCGTTGGGGACAGATTCGCGCGCAGGCGTCGCAGCCCACCACACAATTGAAGGGCTCGACCACTTCCACAAGCTCTCCGCTATCGGTCAGGGCGAAGACGCCGTAGCTGCAGAACTCCAGGCATCGGCCGCAGCCATCGCAGAGGTCTTCGGCAATGGTAGGAAACCAAGGCACCTGATGGCGGGGAATGGATTGCCAGGTCGCCTGAGAGGGTCCACCCGTCTCCTCCCCACCTTCTTTCTGCCGAAAGAAGCGTTCATACTTCTTCAAGAAAGCTGCCCCATACTCCCCCTCGCTGGAGGCCGGGACATAGTTGTGAACCCTGACCCTTCGCAGCAGTTCCTCCTGAAGAGATGGCTCCGGTGCGCGCCTTTCCCCGTACAGGGCGGCGAAGATCTCGTCCAACCCTCGTATGCCCGACATGAAGCGGCCCACTCTGATCTGCCTGTAGCTCAATTTCTCTGAACTTCCCATGGTCTCCTCTTGATATCGCCTCCAAAACTTCAGAAACTACTCCGCCAACTCCAGCATGTCCAGCAGGGCTTTTCGCTGCTCCTCGTGGGAGCCATCAAAGAGCAGCCCACACTGGCTCACATCCGCTTCCCCGGTGGTCACCTTCAGGGCGAAGATGAAACAGGTGGGCTGTCCACAGGCCCGGCAATTTCCTCCAGGCAACAGCTTGTAGACCCCAATGGCCTTGGGGGGCTCCCGTCGTTTGTAACTGGGCTGGATCTCCTCCCGTCCTTCCCACACCCTCTCGATCATCTTGATCAGCCGTTCCACCATACGGACCGCGTCCTCCCGGTCCTCCAGGTTGCTGACCGCGATTTCGTGGGGACGTACCGCGACCACCCGTCCCCCCATGCGCCAGGTGAGCACCTGTTCCTCCTGGTGGTAGATCGCCCCCTTCCAGACGGCGTTCAAATAGGGCAGCACCTCACCGATGTCATCTTTCAGGTGAGCTTTGGCATTGAACCGCTCGGCGCCTGGATCGCAGGGCGGAGTTATCACCTCCAGTTCATACTCTCCGATCATGTGGTCCTCGCTTCTTCTTTCTCCTCCCTGCCAGGTCCCATCACCGTGACTCCCAGCAGTTCTTTGAGCCGTGCTCGTTGCCCCTCGCAGCCCACTTCCATGAGTGCCGGGCACTCCTCCGGCCCGACCTCGCCCTGTACCAGTCTAACAGCAAAGGCCAAGCAGGTCTGCTCACCACAACGACGACAATTCGTTCGGGGCAGGAGTTGATACACCTCCAGCGGCTGAAGGGCGGCCCGTCGTTCGTAGCAGGGAGTGATCTCCCTCCGCTGCTGCCAAGTGTCGTTGATCAGCTCTCGCAGCCAGTGAGCGGTGGCCTGGGCATCTCTTCATCCCTGACCTTGGCCATGGTGACGACGTGAGGGTAGAGGGTGATCAGCCGCCCATCTTTCTGGAAGGTGAGGGTGGGGGTTAAGGGGTTGTAGACCGCTCGGGGCAGGATGGCGTTAAGATGGGGCAGCACCTTCCGGACATCATCGCTGAACTCGGCCACCGCGCGCAGCTTCTCCGGATCGGCCAGACAAGGGAGGAAAGTAGTGACCTTCACCTTACGGAGCAGTGAGACCGGCATGTTCAACGCAGTGGCCCCCGCACCGTTACCCGTCCCTTCCCGGGGACATCAATGAGCACTTTTCAGCCGCCTTCCAGTGCTCCATCCAGCTCGGGCCTGACGCGCCGTTTCAGGAAAGTCAACGCCTCTCCAGCCTCCTCATCCACAATGATCCGGTAGAGGTCAAAAACTTCCTCGTCGCTCAATCTGACCACCAAGGTGACCATCTGCGATCCTGGGCAATCCACAGAGAACACAGCTCCACGACCACGATCAGCACCTAGCGGTCTAGCAGGTTTCGGTGAGCAGAGAGATAGTATCGCCTTCTCTCAACTCCGCCCTTTCATCCAGGTCCTTAATAGTATATCTGCCGCCCAGATTCAGCAAATAGGGCCGGATGAGGCCGCGTTGGTCATTGGTAATCGCCTTGCCCACCAATACCGGCACCTGTTGGGCCAAAGCCGTGACGACATCCCGCCAGATTACGCTATCTGGTACAGTGAGTCTTACTTCTTTCCTGCCGGCCGAAACCCGCGCTGGTCCGGTGAGCTCAACAGTCACTTTCACTGCCATTGTTCACGGCTCCTTTTAGCGATGCGCTTTCCGTGGGCACATTGCTTCAGGTATTGCGGATGTATATGAAGTCTGACTGGCAACAAGAATACTCCACGTACTCCAGTCCCTTGATGCCCTCAACCGTGCTCATGATGAGAGGTTTCATCTGCGGAAATAGCCTGGAAGCTTCCCGTGGTGTAAGCTCTCTCGCGCTGCACAGCCTGGCGTGCACTTCCATGATATCCACACTGCCCTTCAGGAAGCCCTTCGTCTGCTGCTTATCCAATTCTCGAATGATTCTCTCCATCTCCTGAGGCGTTATGCTTTCCAAAACCTCCGCGCTTTTGGGATCTATCTTTCCACCTCCTTGAACACCTCGCTTCATGACGCCGGCTTCCGCCTCACTGTGCCATCCGGCCTGAAGAAGAAGTGCCTGGCCCACAACGCCACGTACACCAACCCGATCAGTACTGGCACCTCGATCAGCGGCCCGACCACGGTAGCCAGAGCCTGCCCCGAGGCGATACCAAAAGCCCCTACGGCCACAGCAATGGCCAGCTCAAAGTTGTTGCTGGCCGCTGTAAAGCTCTGGGTGACCGTGCTAGGGTAGGGGAAGTGGAAGAGCCACGACACCACCCAGGCCACGGCAAACATCACCCCAAAGTAAACCACCAGTGGGATGGCAATCCGCAGTACATCCAGCGGCAGGGTGACAATCACCTCGCCTTTCATGCTGAACATCACGATGATGGTGAACAGCAGCCCGATGATAGCCGTCGGCCCCAGCCTGGGCATGAACTTCGTCTCGTACCATTCCAGCCCCGCTGCCGGATCAACGTGAAGCGGGTAATGATGCCCGCCGCCAGCGGGATGCCCAGGAAGATGAGCACGCTCTTGGCGATGTC
>CAYRNM010000142.1:0-7653 GCA_964425465.1 uncultured Anaerolineae bacterium
TAAGAGCATGTTTTAAAAGTTATGTCAAGCAGCACTTTTACAGGTAAACGGCGGAGTTTCGTGCGAGACGTTGCAGCATAATCCGCACTATAGCGGCATAGATCCAGGCTTCACTGGTTTCCGTCAACACTTCATAGTCCTTGCTCAAGCGACGAAACCGAGATAGCCAGCCGAAAGTGCGTTCCACAACCCACCGCCGGGGGAGAACGACAAAACCTTCTGCATCATCACTGCGCTTAACGATTTCCACTAGCCAACCGAAGTTCTCCCACACCCAGTCATAGAAGGGTTGTCCATCGTAGCCACCGTCGGCCCAGATCAGTTCCAGGCACTCGAAGAAGTGCTGCCAGGCTCGTGTCAGGAGCAACTTCCCGCCCTCGCGTTCTGGCACACTGGCTTTGGTCACGATTACTTCGAGTAACAGCCCCAGCACGTCGACGAGGATATGTCGTTTGCGACCATTGACCTTCTT
Source organism: uncultured Anaerolineae bacterium (assembly GCA_964425465.1). Lineage (GTDB taxonomy): Bacteria > Chloroflexota > Anaerolineae > JAYEMR01 > JAYEMR01 > JAYEMR01. The sequence continues at coordinate 473 of CAYRNM010000142.1, forward strand.
GGCGGCATCAAACCCTCGTTCACCGGCAATGGCGGTGGTTTTGACGGATTGGCTGTCCATAATCGCCGCACTGGGTTCGGCCTCGTGCTCTTCTTGCTCTCGCACGGCTTCTCGCAACGCCGCGTTCATCTGTTCCCATACCCCGGTCTTGCGCCAGGCTCGGAAATAGCCATAGACCGTTTGCCAAGCCGGGAACTCGTGCGGCAGCAACCGCCACGCACAGCCGGTACGGAGCACATAGAAGATGGCATTCACCACCTCGCGGATATTTACCGAGCGGTGGCGTCCCCCAGGCTTTTCTGGGGGAATGAGGGGTTCCAGCAGTACCCACTCGACATCGGTGACATCACTGTCATACGGCTCGCGGGCCATTGGGCAATCTCGCTCCTTTCAAGTAGATGGGTGATAAGAAGTAGGATAAGCGAGATCGCCAATTTGGCAAGTCACTTGTGAACGTGCATGTTTACATAACTTTTAAAACATACTCTCAGGACATGAGAGAACAGGCTTCCTGGGGCAAGCCAGTGGATCAGCACCGGCCCTGGCCCTGGAAGGTGGAGGTACAGGAAGAGGGAGGACAGCTCAGTACACCGGCCGAGATGCAGGCCCTGCGCCTGAATGACGCGGTGGTGGTGGGCGCACCGGGGGAGGTGTTCGTGGAGATCGGGCTGGCCATCAAGGAGAAATCCCCCCTGGCCAACACTTTCTTCGCTGGCTACACCAACGGCTGCATCAGCTACATCCCGGTGCCAGAGGCCTATCCCCAGGGCGGATATGAAGTTCAGCAAGCCTACATCGGCTATCGGCTGCCTGCGCCAGTAGCGCCCCAAACCGCGGAGTTGATGGTCAATACCGCGCTGGAACTGATCGGCAAACTACAGTGAGAAAAGGAGGAACACAATGGCCAAACTGGCGATCAATGGCGGGACGCCTGTACGGACAGAACCCTTCCCATCTCGGCCTATCTATGACGAGATGGAAATCGAGGCTTTGCGAGAGGTGGTAGAGAGGCGCAGGTGGACCAGTGCGCCTTACATCTTCCGAGGCGACATGTCACTCTCCAAGGTCTATCAATTGGAGGAGCGGTACGCTGCCTACCATGACTGCAAGTTCGGCGTAGCCACCGGCAGCGGCACCGATGCACTGCAGATCGCCTATGCTGCTGCCAGCCTGGGCCCAGGCGATGAAGCCATCATGCCTCCTAACACCTTCATCGCCACTGCCACACCTGCACTGCAACTGGGCGCAGTGCCCGTTTTCGCCGACGTAGACCCTGAGACCCTATGTCTCGACCCCGAGGCGGTCGAAGCGACCATAACCGAGCGCACCAGGCTGGTTGTACCCCTGCATCTAGGAGGGTATCCCGCTGATATGGACCGCATCATGGAGATTGCCAGGAAGCATGATCTGAAAGTGGTGGCCGATGCCTGCCACGCCCACGGCACGGAGTGGCGGGGAAAAAGAGTGGCAGTCTTCTCTGATCTCAGCGCTTTCAGTTTCCAGCAGGACAAGCAGATCACCGCTGGGGAGGGAGGTATCGCTACCACCAATGACCGAGCGCTCTACGAGCAATGCTACACCCTGCACAACGATGGACGGGGAATGGGAGCGCAGGACAGCGTCTTCGTGGCTCAGGGCTGGAACTTCCGCATGAGCGAGTTCCAGGCAGCGGTACTCCTGGTGCAACTTGGCAGGTTGGACGAACTCCTGGAGCGGAAAAACCGCAATGCTGAGATACTGGGCATGGGATTGGCTGAGATCGGAGGCTTGAGTTGGCCTCGGGAAGATGAGCGGATCACCTGTCAGAGCTATGTCTACCCTCGGATGCGGTATGACACTGAGGCCTTTGAGAGTCTTTCGGTCGAACTCTTCGCCAAAGCCCTCACTGCAGAGGGCATTCCCTGCGGCGCTGGAGGTGGATGGGTGCTGTACAAGCATCCTCTCTTTACCGAGGCACGATTCCACTTCTCAAGCTCCAAGCGAGTAGACTACACACAGGTGCATTGCCCCAACGCGGAAGGTGCAGCAGGCCACTGGATACATTTTCCTCAAGAAGTGATGTTGGCTTCCGAAGATGCCATGGATGGCTTTATCCATGCCGTGGCCAAAATAAAGGAGAACGTGGAAGAACTCCTACGGCAGGAGAAATAACAACTGAAGGAGGCAGATGATGGGAAAGAAGCGCATCACCAGGGGTTTTTCGCATCTATCCACCGCACATGAAGGAGGAGAAACGATGGAAAAGAGAAAATTGAATCGTCGAGACTTCCTACGGCTCTCTGCAGCCACGGTCACAGGAGCGATCGTTGCTGCCTGCAAGCCAGCAACTCCTCAGATTGCTGAGGTCGCGAAGGAGGTGCCGGCCGAGAAGGTGGTGAAGGAGACCGTAGCAGTCGAGAAAGTCGTCGAAAAGGAGGTAAAGCCTACAGAAAAGGTCGTGGTGACCATTTTCGTGGGCATGGGTACTGGAACGGCTCCTGAGCAGCAGGCAGTCCAGAACACTCTCGCCGATGAGTGGAACGCTGCACATGACGACATCAAGGTGGAGTACATGTATGTGCCTCATGCGGAGAGCCGCACCAAGTGGGCCGCCATGCTGGCTGCGGGAACGCCACCTGCGATCAATATGCCCTCTGGCGTCGAGCAGGTAGGCCGGTTCCGTGATACCAATCTGGACATCGGGCCATACCTCGAGCGCGATAACTACGACTTGAGTGACTTCGGGGACCTCATACCCGAAGTTGGTAAGTATCAGGGCGTGACCTACGGCATCGTGATGGGCATATACCCCAGCGTCCTCTACTACAATGAGGACCTTTTCGACGATGCTGGCGTGGACTACCCGCCCCACGAGTGGGGAATGCCAGACTGGACCTTTGACGCGCTGGTAGAAAAGGCAATGAAGCTGAGCCTGGATAGCAGCGGAAAGGACGCAGCCGACCCCGACTTCAACCCCACCAATCAGGTCCAGTGGGGTTACGATGAGATTGACTGCGGCCTCAGCTTGAATGGCGTAGCACTCTCGTGGGGGGCCGAGAATATGGGTTGGAGCGAGGACTTCCGGACCCTCTATTTCAACCAGAAGGCGTGGGTGGACCGTCTCCAGTGGATCAGCGACGCGATCTGGAAGTGGCATATCATGGCCTCTGCAGAGCAGATGAAAGCTGCCTCGCCTGGTTTCAACACCGGGAAGCTAGCTATGAATAACTGCCACTCCTGGATGCTGGGCGAGATGGTAGAACTGCCCTTCCTTTGGAACGTGGCCGCCCAGCCCGCTGGTCCAACCGGGATCGTAAAAGCCCAGTGTGACGTCGATGCCTTCTTGATTTGCAATCAGTTCCCCCACCTGGATGCCGCCTGGGAGGTCGTGAAGTGGCTGATGGAACCCGACCAAATGCTAAGACTCGACTTCACCTGGGGTGCGTTCCCACCTCGGTTTTCTCTCCAGGAGAGGTATGAGGAAGCAATGAAGGACAAGTATCCCAAGCTGGACATGAAAGTGTTTTTTGACTCCACCAAATACATGGATACCCCTAACCATGAGTCCTTTATACCCAGGTATGGCGAGATCTGGGATGCCGTCACGACGGGTTACGAGAGGATCCTTACCGGCCAGCAGAAAGATGCCAAGGTCGTCTTGGATGAAGTGCAAAAGACCGTTCAGGGCTACCTGGACGAGTACTGGGCTAAACAATCCTGAGCCCAGCCAGATCAGGGGGTCCGATCGAGAGAGGCCCCCTGATCTTCTGTCTTAACCGACCGTGGTTGCTTGATACTCAGGAGAACATAGCCGTGAATCTAAAGCCTTTGACTTCAAGGCTCCCACCAGCTACCCGCGAGTCCTTGTGGGCTTATGTGCTGGTCAGCCCCTGGGTCATCGGGTTCTTTATCTGGACAGCGGGACCCATGCTAGCCTCCTTCTTTCTGTCCTTCACCGAGTACAACGTCGTGAGCCCCCTCGTCTGGCTGGGGACAGCCAACTACCGCGGAATATTCACGGTCGACCCCTTATTCTGGCAATCGCTGAAAGTGACCTTTACCTATGCTATCATGTCTTTGCCGGCGGGGTTGGTTGTGGGACTTGCGGTGGCGCTATTGCTCAACCTGAATGTGCCTGGGTTATCCATCTGGCGGGCGATCTACTACCTGCCCTCGGTCATCGCCGGCGTAGCTGTGGCGGTGCTGTGGCAATACGTGCTCAACCCCCGGTTCGGCGTGCTCAACTGGGCGCTGAGTCTGGTCGGCATCAAGGGACCGGGCTGGTTGGCTGACCCCAACTGGGCTCTTTCCTCTCTGGCGATAATGAGCCTCTGGGGTGCCGGTGGGGGCATGATCCTTTACCTGGCCGCGCTGCAATCGGTGCCCACTGCTCTGTACGATGCGGCCAAGATAGATGGAGCCAATGCCTGGCACCGACTGCGACATGTGACGTTGCCCATGATTTCGCCGGTGATCTTCTTCAACCTGGTGATGGGCACGATCGGCACGTTTCAGTACTTCACCAATGCCTTTGTGATGACCCAGGGAGGACCCGTCAATGCCACGCTCTTCTATAATCTCTATCTCTACAATAACGCGTTCCGGTACTTCAGGATGGGGTATGCCTCCGCTCTAGCCTGGATACTATTCGTGATCATCCTCTTCTTTACCTTGCTCATCTTCAGAAGTTCAAGCGTCTGGGTCTACTACGAAGGCCAACTCAGGAGGAGAAGATAATGGCTGCTGCTGTTGATGCCGAGCGAGTTGCTCGCCAACAGAGACTGGAGCACACCCGGCGGGATGTCCTCAGCCGCACTGTGGTGCTTGTCATCCTGAGTCTGGGAGCTATCGCGATGTTGTTCCCATTGGTGTGGATGGTCTCCTCCTCTCTCAAACCCCTGGCCCAGATTAACCTGTTCCCCCCTAAGTGGATCCCCACCGAGCAGGTAAAAGTGGAGGTCAAGGGGAAGGTTTATCCACTGTACAAGGTGGAGTTAGATGGGGAAACACGACAGCTCCTGATGGTGAACAAGGTCCAGCGCACGGGGGTCTTTGCTGATCCCAGTGATATCTCCCAAACCATAGAAGTTGACGTGAGGCAGGCGGAACCGGTGGAACAAGTGCGCTTTCGCTGGGAAAACTATGTAGAGGCCATGACGACTGTGCCCTTTTATCGCTACGCCGTAAACACCATGTTTGTGATATTCGGGTCAATGGCGGGCATGCTGATCTCCACCGTGCTGGTCGCCTATGGGTTCTCCCGTTTCCGAGCTCCGGGCCTCGATATTCTATTTCTGATCCTGCTCTCGACGACGATGCTACCGAACCAGGTGAGGTTGATTCCCACCTACATTCTCTTCAGCAAACTGGGCTGGATTGACACCTTGAGGCCGCTTATCATCCCTTCCTTCTTCGCCGGTGCCTATGACGTATTCCTGCTGCGGCAATACTTCATGACCATCCCATTAGAGATGGACGACGCGGCCAAAATAGACGGGTGCGGCGTGATGGGGATCCTCTTCCGCATCCTCCTGCCTCTGGCGAAACCGGCTATCGCCACCCTCGCTATCTTTCATTTCATGTGGGCATATAACGACTTCTATGACCCCTTGATCTATCTGCAACGTCAGAGGAACTTCACCATCGCTCTGGGCCTTCAGAGCTTCAACGCCTTCCGATCCGCGCGCCCTGACCTGTTGATGGCCGCTTCACTGGTCACCGTGCTGCCTTGCATTCTGCTTTTCTTCTTTGCCCAACGCATCTTCATCCAGGGCATCGTGGTCACTGGGGTGAAAGGCTGAGGCCAAGCTACTCAAGGCAGCGCAGACGCGCCGAGAAAGGCCGGCTTTCCTGTCGGTTTCAAGCAAAACGATGACTTGGAAGGAGCATTCCAATGGCTGAATTGAAAGCGGGTTTTGGCATCTCGATCATCACCCCCAAGGTGGGTTCTGAGATGGCGGGCTACAGCAACCGCCAGGGGCCATCCACCGGTGTCCACGATGATCTGCACAGCCGGGCGCTGGTGGTCGAAGGCGACGATTCCATCTGGGCGCTGAGCGCCAACGAGATCTGTTTCTTCTCCGAACCCACTGTGGCCCAGATCCGCAAACAGGTGGCAGTGCGCACCCCCATCCCAGCGGGGAACGTGTTCCTCTGCACTGTCCACACCCACTCCGGACCCTACGACAACCACCCTGAGGATCGGGAACGGCCCCTGGCGGACCTCGTCGCCGAGGCCATTGTGCAGGCTTATGAGCACCGTGTGCCGGCTCGCTTGGGCGCTGGACGGGGGCGGCTGGACGGTTACACCATCAACCGCCGCTTTATTGACCGGCCTACTGACCCCGGCATGGCTGTGCTGCAGGTGGAAGACCTGGAGGGCCAGGTGCTGGGGCTGGTGGTGAACTGGAACTGCCACGCTGTCGTCCTGGGCTACGACAACCTGCTCATCTCCGCCGATTTCCCGGGCGCGACCTCGACGGAACTGGAAAAGCGGTTGGGCCAGGGCGCGGTGGCGCTGTACGTGAATGGTGGCACAGGCGACGTCAATCCCTACACCAGGGGCGTGCGGGCCAAACTCAGCGGCGAATATACCATTGACACCATGGCCGAGGGCCCCCACTACTACGGCACAGCGGAGGCACAGCCGCGCTTCCACATTGGGGATCGGGGCGGCGGCACCTTTGAAGAATCAGAGGAGCTGGGCCAGGCAGTGGTAGAGGAAGCGTGGAAGATCGCTCAGACCATCCGGACCAGCGAGCCCTCCCGCCGGCCCTGGGTGGGCTCGGCGCGGGTGAAGATCCGCCGTGACGATGCGCCTCCCCTCGAAGAGCGGCTGCGAGCCTACGTCAGCCCCGAGGGCTTTGACACAGTGGAGGTAATGGCCCTGGGTGTGGGTGAGGTGGCGCTGATGGGCGAGCCCGGAGAGGTTTTCGCCGAGACCTTCGTGGACTTCAAGCGCTGCCTGTGGCAGATGGGGTTTAGGGTGCCCATGGCCGCCAGCTACGCTAACGGCTTTTTCGCCTACCTGCCGCCGACCTACGCCTTCTAAAGGACCATCTAGAGGAGTTGAAGCGTCTGGCCTAGCGGCACAGCTCAAAGGGCAGGCGCTCCTGGATGGGGGCAGAGCGCTCAGAGAGGGGGAATGAGTGCTCTGCTCCCTGCCCTAAGCGGGTTTCCCTGGTGGATCCCCATCGTGTAAC
>CAYRNM010000143.1:0-4605 GCA_964425465.1 uncultured Anaerolineae bacterium
CGTCAGGCCGCCGGTCTCTATCCGCCGGCCGGAGATCACACTGAGGGAAGGCGGCACTCTCCTGCCGCTCCGAAAGGTGATCATACCCTCGTCGCAGATGATGTAGGCTTGGGGGGAGGTGTGCTGGACGATGAACTCCACCGCCTCCTCACCGAGCTGATCTCCAGCGTGGACGGGGCTAAGGAGATGGTTGATCTCCCAGCCCACACCCGCCAGGGCGAACGCGACGAGCCCCAGGCTGAGGCCCAGCGAAAGGGACCTCCAAAGCCCCCCGGCTTCAGATTCGCGCAGACGATGAAGAGCATCGTCAACCGCCGCTCCCCCCAGCACAGAGAGGGGGACGGACAATAGCAGCAGATACCGTCGGCGCAAGGGGACTCGCGTCACCAGTACCCCACCGGTGCAAAACAGCACGGCGAGGATGACCAGCACTTCATCCTGACATTGGGCCGTGCGCAGCGCGAACCCACCCCAAATGGCCAGAGCGATCAGCCCCCAATAGGGCCAGCCAGCATCCCGCAGGTAGGTTCCGAGTCTCTCCAGGGTTTCGGCTTCTCTGAGGGAGTAGAGCTGCTGGCTCCTCAACTCCGTGCCCACGATTTGCTCGAACAGCGCTCGACCATCAAACAGCACCAAGCAGACAGCCAGCCCCACTGCTGCTATGATCGCCAACAATCCCAGGTCACAGGCCAGATCGCGCCAGCGATGTGAGGGGATCCGTCGGGCCCGCAGGAACAGGGCCAGCACGATGGGGATGGCCAGGTAGGCCCCCATAGGTTTAGTCATGAGTCCACTGAAAAAGGCGACCCCCGTCAGAAGCAGCCAGGCGCGTTTGCCCGTGCGGAGATAGCGCAGGGTGAAGGCCACGGCCAGGGAGGTGAGGCTGACGGCCGGCAGGTCAATACGAATGGACAGGGCCAGGGAGGAAAAGCGGTCGCTCGTGGCCAGGAACAGGATGGAGGCCAGGCTTCCGATCCGGCCGGCGATATCTCGGCTGATCAAGCCGCTGCTGAGCAGGGCAAGCAAGGCAAAGGCCAGGACCAACATCCGCCCCGCAGATACCGAGGGGCCGAAGAGGTTGAACACCGTGGCCAAGAGCAGGGTGAACAGCGGGGGCTGATCCGACCAGATGTCCCGATAGAGCGCATACCCTGCGCGAACGGACTGGGCTTTCATCAAATTCATGCCCTCGTCGTCATCCTGAACGAACTTCTCCAGGTGGGTGACTCCCCAGCCCAGAAAGGCGAGGAGCCATATCGCCAGGCAGAGTATATAAACCCCACTCGCTCTCTGAATTGGGTAGCGATTACAGCAGACAGTTCTCATCGTTCGGCTCACCGATGTGAATTGTAGCTAGAGGCCAGATGTCTCCTGGCGGACGGTGGTCGTCAGCCGTCGTCACTGGCAATCGCTCTCCGGTCGTGAATGGATACATTCCCACCGCGATCTGATAGTCGCCGGGCGGTGTCTCTGGAGGGATCAGGAAGCCGTAGCGGTCTATCAGCTCCTCGCCCCTGTTCCACCAGGAGGTGGGGTACATGCCTCCCAGGGGGAAGCGGTCCACTTGAGCCCATTTCCGGCCACTCTCATCGAGCAGATGGATGAAGACCGTGTAGTCCTCCTTAGGATGTTCTGTGGCTTTCCAGGCCAACATCACCTCGATCCGGTCCCCAGCACGGACCTCGGGACACTCCAAGTCGTAGCCGGTCAGTTGGATCGCATCGCCGAAGCGGAGAGGAGGAATAGGGGTTACGTGAACAGGCTCGTGAGGATCGGTGAGTTCGATGATGTACCAGTTGACCTCCCCCCACTCTGGATTGATGATACCTCCTTCCTGTGCAAAGGCAAAGGTCCAGCCGGGCGGAATCTGCCGGAAGAGGATAATCGCCCCATTTTTGTCCAGATAACGGCTGAGAAGCGGCTCGCGCCGTTTGTACATCTTGCGGTCGAGCACAATGTATCGGAAGCCTTCGCGGGCGGTGAAATCTTCCAATTGGTCCCAGCGCTCCAGATCCGATGGAATGGGCTGGCGTTCGACCTGCGGCCGGAACATCCATTTGGGCAGTGTATGGCTGGGGCCCCACAGGACTTTGAACCCCTGCTGACCCGCTCGGTCATTCAGCCAACTCACTACCACGCCGGCCGCACGGTTGGCGGCTCGGTCGGAGGCGTAAGGGTTGAGTGGCTGGCAAACCCGCCAGCCATCAATGACTGTCCAACCCCCTATCGAGGTCCACAGCAGGGCCCCCAGGACGAGCCCCCCTCGATCCTTCCAGCACGTTGGAAGTTGGATGTAGACCTCTGTCCAATCGGCCAACCCCACCAGGCCCCTGCTGGCTGCCAGGTACAGGATAGGCACCAGGGGCAGCGAGTAGCGTACTACCAGGGAGACGGGGGCAAACCAGGCGTAGAACAAATAGAACATCCCCACCATGATGCCGGTAGCCAGGGCGCGATGCCTGTGGATGCGCAAGTAGGCGATGGCTTCTCGCCGCGTGAGGGTCAGAGCGATCCCTGTGCCCACCAGGAGAGGCCAGAGCCATCCCTGTTGGAGCAGGGCCAGCAGCCCCTCTCGGGGCCCTGGCAGGAGACATTCAGCCATTATGGGGAGGATAGCTACCATGCCCTTACCTTCGCGAGCCAGCATCTGTTCCAGCGAGTGGGTGCGCAGATAATCCAGAGCGGTTGGCAGTTCGGTGTTCGCCGCGTAGCGCTCCTCCCAGTCGTCGAGCCACATGGCGTGGGTGGTATTGAAGTTGTAGAAGGGGTTGCTGTACCGGGCGGTGTTGTAAACCAGCAGCGGAGAGGCGATCAGCGCGTACGCGCCGAGAAAGGCCCAAATTCCGGGCTGACGGAAGGCCCTGGTTCGATACAGGAGAAAGGCCGTCAGAAGAAAGGTGGCGATCAGCAACTGCCCTGTCCCTTTGGTCAGATAGGCCCATCCCGCCAGCACACCGGCCACAGCGCCTGTTTTGACCGATGCGGGTTTCTCCAGCGTCCGCACCATCGCATACCAAGCGGCGAAGAAGGTTAAGACCAGAAGCGCTTCGCAGAGCACCTGGGGTGTCTGATCCAGAAGTTCCTGGTTGATGTTCAGCAGGGCCAGGGTCAGCAGAGCCGCCCTTCGGCCATAGAGCCGCCCGCCCAGGAAGTAGATGGCGAACAAGGCCAGCCCTCCCGCTCCCAGGCTCAGCAGCTTGGCCGTGGTGAAGTAGGGCCAGTCGCGCACGGCGAAGGGGGCGATCAGCAGCGGGAACAGGGGATGGCGATTGCCATCGGTGAGCGCCCGCCCCTCACGGATAGCCAGCCCGAGCTCCAGAAAAGCGCCCTGATCGCCGCTGTCGGAATTGGTGTTGGCCAGGAGTCCTCTCCATCCCAGCGCCAGGAAATGGCCCACCAACAGGAGGGCCAGCAGGAGACAGGCCAGGGTGAGCAGATATGAGGTCGGCACCGGCTTGGCGGACTGGCCAGACATCCTTTCAGCCTCCTCCCACGGCGGCGCGCCGTACCTCACGAATGGTCTCGACGATATACTCCATCTCCTCCCGTGTCAGCGAGGAGGCAGAGGGCAGGTACATCCCCTCACGGCACAGTTGCTCGGCTCGGGGATAGCGCTCGCCCTTGTACTGCGGGTAGTAGACCGGCTGGACGTGCATCGGAATGAAGAAGGTGCGGGTCTCGATGCCATGCTCGGCCAGGGCGCGGCGCAGCTCATCGCGCGTCAACCCGAACTCCGGCTTAATCAGAATGCCGTACATCCAGTAGACATTCGTCGCCCACTCCGCCTCCGGCGGGGTGACGATGCCGGGGATATCCGAGAGCAGCTCGGTGTAGTAGGCGGCATTGGCTCGCCGCTGGGCGACGAAGGTGGCCATCTGCTCCGTCTGGGCCAGGCCGATGGCCGCCTGGAGGTTGGTCATGCGGTAGTTGAAGCCGATGAACTTGTGCCAGAAATGGCGTTCCGTGCTGAAGGCGTGGTCGCGCAGGTTCCAGGCCAGGCGGGCGATCTCCTCGTGGTTCGTCGTGACCATGCCCCCCTCGCCGGTGGTGATGATCTTGTTGGCGTAAAAGCTGAAGGAGGCGGCATCCCCCAGGCTGCCGGCCGGGCGGCCCTTGTACAATGCCCCGTGTGCCTCGGCCGCATCCTCGATGACCCACAGGTCGTGGCGGCGGGCGATGTCGTTCAGCCCATCCATGTCCGCCGGATGGCCATAGGTGTGCACCGGGATGATGGCCCGCGTGCGCGGGGTGATCTTGTCCTCCACCTGGTTGATGTCCATGTTCCAGGTCTCCAGCTCGGAGTCCACCAGCACCGGCCTGCAGCTCAGATAGGTGACGGCGTTGGCCGTGGCGATCATGGTGAAGGCGGGGATAATCACCTCGTCGCCCGGTTCCAGGCCCAGGGTGGCCAGTGCCAGGTGCAGGGCCACTGTACCATTGGCGCAGGCGACACCGTACTGGGTCCCGCAGGCCTCGGCAAAAGCGGCCTCGAAGCGCCGGACATAGTCGCCGATGGAGGAGATCCAATTAGTGCGCACACAGTGGGCCACGTACTCCATTTCGTTGCCACTCAGCGTGGGCTCGCAGACGGGGATCGAGGGACGG
>CAYRNM010000143.1:4705-7641 GCA_964425465.1 uncultured Anaerolineae bacterium
TCTCACAGACGTAGGGCACCTCGCCCACGCGGAAGCCAGCTCGCTGGGCACGGCACAGCAGGTCAATGCAGTACTCGCCGTAGTCGCCGCGCAGAGGTACATAACGAAACACCTCCCGCCGGGCCACGACGAAGCCACTGGTCCAGTCGGTCACCTCGGAGCCCAGAAGCAGGCTGGCGAAGCGGTTGATCGTCTGGCTGAAGAGCCGGCCGGTGAGCGAATGGCCGGCGTCACGCCCGCCGGGCCGGTAGCGGGTGCCGATGACGATGTCGGCCTGGCCGGCCAGGATGGGGGACAGCAGATCGGGCAACCGCTGGGGCGGCATGGCGAAGTCGCAGTCCAACCAGGCCACCACCGGACGCCGACTCTCGGCAATGCCCCGGGCGATGGCCGAGGTCAGCCCGCGCTCCGTGGTGCGACGGATCAGGCGCACCCGACTATCGTCCTCTGCCTTGCCCGACACCACCTGCCAGGTGAGGTCGGGCGAATCGTCATCCACGACAATCACCTCCGCCTGGGGCAGCGCCTCCAGCACGGCCTCGATGAGCGGGCCGATGTTGTGGCGTTCGTTGTAGGTGGGCAGGATGACGGACACCGAATCCACTGGGGCCTCCTTCACGGAGTAGAGAGATCCCGCACCCCCTCGATCAGGATACGGTCCTCGGCTAACTGTCGTCCAGCAATATCGCGGGCTGGCAGACGTGCCCCTGTCAGCGGGTCGTACATGCCCACCGCCAATTGAGACCGCCCGGTCAAGCCTTGAGGTAGCATGGCCAGTTCGTGGCGATCGGCGATCACCTCACCTGCCACCCAGCCCAAGGTGGGATGCACCCCCTCCCCCGGCACACCGTCGTGCTGGGCCATGATCCGTCCCTCGGCGTCGAGCAGGTGGGTGAAGACCTTGTAGTAGCCCGACACCCGGCCCAGGGCCTGCCAATAGAGGGTGAGCACCAGCCGTCTGCCATTCTCGGCTCGCTCCAGATCACAGCCCAGGAGCTGAATGGATTCGCCCAGACGGGCTTCCAGCCGGTGCGCCATCGTCGGCACAGTGAACAGGCGATCCTCGGGCAGGCCGATGAGGAGGGGGCGAACGAGTTGCGCGGCATCCTCCGGCCAGCGGCTGCCGTCGGGAGCATAGGCGGGCAGCCGCTGGCGGGTGTAGAGGGCATCATACAACCCTACCTGCAAGGTAACCTCGCCGGGCGGAGCGTCGGGGGCAATGGGGATGAGGTGTTCATCTCTGATGATCTCACCCGGCTGCCATTGCTTAGTGGGAAATGAGCCCTGCATTGGAAGTGCGTCACCCTGCCCGTAGCGATTGGCGTGGCGATCAAGCAAATGGACAAAGACAGTGTAGTCTATGTCCATGTCCTCCAGGGCTTTCCAGTACAGGGTGAGATGAACAACTTCGCCAGGCTGAAAGGCCAGAGCGTCCAGATCAAACCCCAGGAGCATGGCCTTCCTGCCCCAATTGACCTGTTGCGAGTAGCGAGGCTCTGCCAGGGGCAGGTAGATTCTATGCTCGCTATCATAGGCCCGGCCCACACCATAGTGAGCTTTGATCCATTCCACATAATCAGGCAAACGACGCAAACGGTCTCCCCCCCAAAGAATGACCGCTCCGGGCTGATAACGTTCGACCAGTCCGATCATCCTTTCGGAGGTCAGGTCTCCCACGGCCACCATTCTCATCTCGGAGGTATTACTGAGCCAGGGGATGACTTTCCTGTCCGCCCTGAAGGCGATCATCTGATCATCGGTGACGACGAGGTCGTCGGGGGCCGTCACCTGACGGATGAACTCGATAGCCTCTCGGCTATACCTGGTTGTTGTGCCTTCGTAGGGCATCAACAAGGCCTTATCAGCCCGCAAGGTCCTGGGCAGAAAGACAAGTGTGATAACCACACCGCTAAGTCCTAGAAGAAAGCTGGTGCGCCGTACCATCCTCCGAGGTGGCTGTGACAGGCTTCGCACAACGCCATCTACCATTATACCACCGAAGACTGAGAGAGGGAACAGCATGGCGATCAAATGGTGTTCCCCGAGGAAAGAGAAGGACAGCAATGAGCCTAACGTGGCCAAGAACCAAACAAGGATGCACACCCGCTTTCGTGACGGCTCTGCGCAAAAGCTCAGCAGGCCACAAAAGGCCCACGTTGCATACTGTACCCCAAAACTGTGCTCCAAAACAAAACGCACATTCCTCCCCAGGTTCAGGGGAGTACTCCGACTGGTCTGCAGCCAGGTGGTTGTCATCTGGCTGACAAAAGCTGGGCCATCGAAAGCGGAGAAGACAACTCCTGAAACTAACAGGGCACTGGCCACGATACCCGCCACATCCTTTAGCCTGTGCCGCCATGTAAGATGACAAGCGCTCGAGTCAGTGTGTAAGAAAACCACTGCAACCAGAGGGATGACTGTGAGATATACGGTGGGTTTGATCAACACACTGAGGGCCAAGAACCCACCTGAGAGGGCAAGCCAAGCATATCGGCGAGCACTGTTGCTATCTATGTAGCATAGAATGCAAAAAATGGCAAGGGTTCCTACGCTCGCCGCTGGGAGATCAGCAATCACCGCGCGAGACCAGCACCAGAAGGGGGGCGAGATGGCCAACAGCACTGGAGCCACCAGCGCTCCCAGCACACCAGCCACCTTGCGAGTCGCCAGAGACACACCTAACAGGCCCAGCGTGGCAAACGCCAGAACGACCATCCTTCCCGTCGTTACCGTTGCGCCAAACCAGCGAAAGGCGAGCATCAGGCTGGCAAACAGGAGGGGAGGATAGTCAAACCACACCTCTCGATAGAGAGGGTGTCCGAACTGCATCATGCGAGCTGACATCAGGAACAAGCCCTCGTCGCGGTCCCAGGAGAAACCTTCCAGATTCCTGGCCCCCACCGCGAAGAACAACGCCAGCAAGCTGGCCAGGGCAA
>CAYRNM010000144.1:0-6388 GCA_964425465.1 uncultured Anaerolineae bacterium
TCAACTCAACGGCTGTCTCCCAAAAAGCAGGTGGAACTTAATAGACGCCCCACTATGGTCTTCCCTGCCGCCAGGGCCGCTCCTGCAGAGCCCGGCTGGCCTGCTGGCCATAGATGGAGGTCGGGAAAAGGTCCATTACCTCGTTGAGCTCGCGGCTAGCCTCGCTCTCCCGTCCGGAGCGGCCGTAGGCCAAGCCCAGGTTGTAGCGACAGGCCGCCTCGTACTTCAGCCCCAGCCGGCCATGCTCCCTGGCTCTCAGAGCCTCCTCCAGCGATCCAATGGCGGCCTCCAAACGCCCCTGCTGCAGTTCCACTACCCCCCGGTTGATGAGTACTACCGCCCGACTGGCACGGTTGGGCCACAGCCTGAGGGCCCATCCATAGATCGAGAGCGCAGCCTCACGTCGCCCCCTGCTAGCCAGGAAGTTGCCCGCATCCACCAGCAGGCGGGCACGCATGGTCACAAGGTAGAGGATCACCAGAAACAGGATAGGATGGAGGGGGATGCCGGTCGCCAGTGAGAAAAACGCTGCTGCGGCGGTGATGGCCAGTCCTTCAAGAGCAAACTGATTGGACAGCCCTTCCCGTCGCAGCAGTGACAGGCCCCCGAATATGAGGATGTAGAGCAGGCCCACTAAGGGAGTGAGCAACACAGGGTTCATGCAAACATCCGTTCCGCCGTGCGGCGCAGCATATTCGGGCCTCGCACCTCGGTCTCAAAAAGGGGAACCAGCGCCCGGACCATGCCGTCGAAGGAGCTCCAAATCTCCTCCATGTACTGCTCCTGCATGTGCAACCGGTTCTTCACAAACTCCGGTGCATTCTCCTCTACCATCTCCCGCTCGATCAGCATGTTCACCACCACTCCGCCCACCGGGATGCCGAACTCCTCGAACCAAGCAATGAAGCGTTTGATGACCGCGATGGGCAGGGCCTCGGGAAGGGTGACGAAAAAGAAAGCGGTCCTGGCCTTGTTGGTCAGAAGTTCCTTGGCGTGCTCCATCCGCTCCCGGAAGCGGAGCAGATACTCCATCAGTGGGTCTTCTTCTTTCCTCTTACTGTAGGAGAGGAGCTCGCGAAGGCTCCTGGCCTCCTCTCGGCTCTGCACCATCTTGTTGACCCACATGGAGTAGACGCTGGACATGCCCAGCAGCCTTCGGGCGTTGGCCGTGGGAGCAGTATCGAACACGTAGGCCTCGTACCCCTCCTCGATCATGAGGTCAATCATGTTCTCGAACATGGCCGACTCCTCGAAGGCGGGGTTCATGGTCGCCGACTCCACGAACTCGTCGGCTCGGGTCTTGATATCGGCGAAGCGCAGGAACCACTCGATCTTCTCCTTGATCTCCCGCTTGGAGCGCTCAATGGTGTCCCGAGTGTCTATCTCGTAGGCGATGAAATTCTCAACTCCTCGCACTGGTGTGGGCCGGCCGAAGACATCCTGATCCAGCAAGCTGGTCAAGCTGTGCACCGGGTTGGTGGAGGCCAGAAGGGTGTGCTTCCCCTGCTCGGCCAACCAGAGGGCCGCCGCCCCGGCCATCACTGTCTTGCCTACCCCGCCCTTGCCTCCAAAGAATAGGTACTTCATGTCGGGATGCTCGGTCAGAAATTGTCGTGTGCTCTTCTCTATCATCCGTCTCCTCCAAACATCGCCTCTGCCATTCTCTCAATCATCTCCAGCCCGGTGATGTCCCGTTCGAACTCCGGCACGTAGGCCAGGACCTCATCGCTGAAGAGTTGGTTGATCTCCTCCAGATACTTCTCCTGCATCTTCAAACGGTGGCGCAGGTAATCGGGAATGTGCTGCTGGGCCAATTCGGGGGGCAGGACGCGGTTCACGATGTACCCGCACAGGGGCACGTTGAAGCGGGCGAAGAGCTGAGCGGCCTTCTGTGTGTCCAGGATGGCCATCTCTTCAGGGATGATAACGAAGAAGAAAGCTGTCTTCTCCCTGTCGGTAAGGATGCTGGAGGAAGTATTGATGCGGTACTTGATATCCTGAAGCTCTGCCAGGATCAGGTCCTCCTCCAACTCCTGATCCCGACGGATGAGGGCTGCTACCTGCTCATACTCGCGCATTTCCTCTCGCAAGGTGGTGATCTTCCCGATCCATTCATCGTAGATGGAGGCCATGCTCAGGTAATAGAGGGCATGGCCCAGAGGCACCAGGTCGTAGATGTAATAGTCGTACTCCGCTCCCACGACGATGTCCACCACCTCGTCAAAGATGGCGCTCTCCTCCATAGCGGGTTCAGCCGAGGCAGCCTGGATGTAGTTCTCAATCTCCTCCGGGACCTGATCAAAGCCGTACATGTCCAGGATCTTCTGTCGGATCTCATCCTGATACTCTCGGATACGCTTATCGGCGTCTATCTCCTGGGCGAAGAGCCCAGGGATGATCTCCACTGGACCTCGTCCGAAAATGTCCCGCTGGAAGATGTCGGTGAGCGAGGCCTGAGGGTCCACCGAGAAGACCAGCACTTTATAGCCCTGTTTGGCTAGCCAGTAGGCCGTGGCGGCGGAGAAGGTGGTCTTGCCCAATCCCCCCTTGCCACCGAACTCGATGTAGCGACGCTCAGGGTGTTCCTCGAAGATGTGAGCTAGTGACATGATCTGACTCCTCAGAGAACGTATGGCCCTTCATCTTTCCGGGGGACCTTGAAAGCGGCTGGAAGTTCCTCGGCCGGACGGGGATCATCCTCATCTGTTGTAACGTAGGGAGCGATGTCCATGATATTATCGCTCGCTGCAATCACCTTTCCCTTGAGGATAGCCACCCATTTCCCCTCGTAGGCATCCAAGGGTTCCCACTCTATCTCTTCCTCGGCACTCCGCTTCCTCCCCAGTTGGCTGATCAATTGTTCGACAAGCGTCTTTTCATCCATTCCACCACCTCCAAACCAGTGTGCGGACTGAAGGCTGAGGACTACGCCAGCGCATCCGTCAGGTCGCGCTCCCGCAGCATTCTGCGCTTCCAGGTGGCGATCTGGGGGACGACGTAGGGCAGAAGGCGCAGGGAATAATAGGGCGGCAGGATGGGCACACCCAGCAGGTCTCCCATAGTAATCAATATGAACAGATGCTCCATGCTGCCCCGCGTCTTCAGTGCGAAGCGGGTCATGTCGTGGCCCGCCATGCCGTACATGAACTCGATGGCCGAGCTGGCCAGCCTCCGCAGGAATCCTACTTGCTGTTCTTCTGTCATCTTTCCCCTCCTTATGAGAGTCCATGTGTCAACGGGTCAATGGGTAACGAGTTAACAAGTAACGAGGCAACAGGTAGGTGAGCCTCGTTACTCGTCACCTGTTGACTCATTACTTACTCCCCCTACCCCACATCCTCGATCAAATCGGCCAGGTCCGTCAGATCGCGCTCCCGCAGCATGCGCCGCCTCCAGGTGTCAATCAGGGGCACAATGTGGGGCAGAAGGCGCAGGGTGTAATAGGGAGGAATGATGGGCAGGCCCACTATGTCGCCAAAGGCGATGAGCACAAACAAATGCTCCACATCCGCCCGCTGGCGTCGGAGGCCGCGCACCATACCGTACACGGTCATCCCGTACAGGACTTCCCTCGCTGCATGGCAGACCCAGCGCAGCCAAGCTGAGACCTTTTCCCTTAGCAGCACAGCTATCTCCTTACTCCCACCTGGACCGGTACGGCTGCATATCATACACCTCTGTGCCCTTTTAGTCAAGCGTCAGGGGGTGCTCGGCCCAGGTGCGCAGAAAGAGGTGGCCGAAGGTGATGCTGTTGACTGTCTCTTTGGTGGAGCTGTAAGTGTTGGCGTCGCTCTCGTACCATGGATCGCGGCTGCCAGTGCGGAAAAGATATGTGGCCCACGCCAGATAATCTGCCTCGCCACTGATGCGGTGGGCGTAAGCCATGGCGTCGCCCCCCAGCAGCAGCCAGTTACAGATGGACGGCTCGTCACTTTCCGGCCGCTCGTCGGACCATCACTCATAGGGGTAAGCAGCGCGAGGGCCAGTGTCTATGGGATCGAGGTCGAGCCAGGGGCAGGTGTGCAGCCAGTCGGCGTAGGTCAGAAAGGAGCCCTCGGCATCGTAGGTGTCGGGCAAACTGAACTCGTCCCGCATCTCCAGGTAGTCGGCCAGGGCGCACAGGTACAGGTTCAGCATCCCTGGCTTCACCATGTGGTCCGTGCCGGTGGGCCCACCGATGTAGGGTTGGTCGTCGGCCTTGGCCCAATCCACCACTGCGTCAGCCACGGCCAGGTACCGGGGGTCCGCCGTGGCACGATAGGCCGCTACCGCGATGGACAGGCTGTTGGCGGCGGGCCGGCAGCCGTTATCGTACATCCCGCCGCTATCGCCCAGGCCGTATCCCTCGCCACTGCAATCGGCAAAGTATTCGCACAGGTGCCAGTCGTTGTGCAGTCGGTGCTCGATACAGTCGGCCAACTCCAGAGCCGATTCGTAGGCCTTTTCGTAGCCGGTGAGGTAGTATGTGAGCAGCATCCCTCTCATCCCGAATGCGGTATCGGGATGGTTGCCACCGGTGTTGCGGTGGGGGTTGATGAAGCCCTCCTCATCGTGGTAACTGTGGCCGAAGGCGATGCCGTCGCCCCAGTGGCGCGGGGTGTGCAGGTTGTGCAGGATATCCACGTCGGCGATGTGGCGATCGGCGGCCTGGGCCAGAGCGAACCAGCGGGGGTCGCCGCCCCGCGCCCACTAGAGCCACATACCATAGTCGTTGTCGTACTTGCAGTTCAGCGGTGCGACCCCGTACCCTTCGTAGTCAATCGGCCAGTCGCCGTAGTCAAAGAGGCCATAGAAGTCAGTGGACTCAATAGCCACCAGCAGGTTGGGGTACCAACCCATCCACTCCTCGTAGGTGGGGGCAGTGTCGAGTTGATAGTCCACGATGCTCAGCCAGCCAGCCGCCTGGTCGCCGCTGTCCACCGTCATCCCACCCAACGTTGTGCGATAGCCCCGGAAGGTGATGTAGGACTGCATGCGGGGCCGGGTGTTCAGTGGCTTGCCCCACCAATCGGTGAAGGTGGGGTAAGTATCCCAGTGGTTGGTGCCGCTGGAGTCCTGATAGAGCAGCAGGTCATCCGTCAAATTCCCGCTGGCCGGGGAGCCTTCGCCGGCCGCCTGGTAGGTGAGATTACTGCCCAGGTCGGTGGGCAGCAACAGCGACACGTCAGCCACAGTGACGCTGCCGCCGGAGCCGATGTCGTAGCAATCCAGTTGCGCATACTCGACCAGTGGGCAGGGAATGTTGTTCTCGACGGTGTGAAAGAGGCGGACGATCGGCTGGCCGGCGTAGAACCAGTAGCGGCTGGTGTAATCCAGCAGCGGTGTGCCGCTGGCAGCCTGTCCTGAGCCTGCCGAAGGATTGCGATACGCCCCTTTGACGTGCACTGAGATACGCATAGGACCGCTGAGAGCCACTGTGACAGTGACGGGTCCGGTGGTGGTGTAGACCGCCCCGCCGGAGTCCACTGCTCTCCCAATCAGCGGGGCGGCCAGGTGGGCCGCGCTCAGGCGGCCATCTGTCTTGCTGATGCTGAACTGTGCCGCGCCCGTGTCCACGGTGATAGCATCCGCACCGTCAGCCATGCTCAAGGTCGGGTAGGTGGGTGTGGTGCCGCCGTTGTTCACCAGCCGATATTGGGCAGCGCCGCTGGCCGGCACATCGGCCTGGAAGTCGAGCAGCAGCCAGCGCACGGGTTTGCTGGCGTCGTCGGGCGCGCCGCCCCAGCGGGCCAGGGGGGTGAACTGGGCGGGGATGGGCTGGCCGGAGCTCTCCAGCAGGCGCAGGGATGAGAGATCGGTCAGATTCACGCTGCGGGGGATGGGCACCCCCGAGGTGACCGGCTCCTCAGTGCGGGCCAGGCCCGTCCTGAGCGAAGCCGAGGGGCTTGTCCTGAGCGAAGTCGAAGGGCCTGTCACTTCGACAGGCTCAGTGCGCGGCCTGAGCGAAATCGAAGGACCGGACGTCTCCATCACTGTCAGAGCCACATCGAGACTGCCAACACTCGGCGTGGCCGTGGGTGTGGGAGTCACCTCGGCCGCAGGCGACCACTGCTTAAGGATGAGCGGCAGGTAGATGATATGTTCGGCCGGCGGTGTAACAGTCCCGGTTGGCGTCGCCGTTGCTGTGGGTGTGGCTGTGAGCGGCGTACTGGTGGCAGTAGGACTGGCCGTCGGCATGGCGGTGGATGGCGTGCCAGTGGGGGTGGGAGTAGGTGTCCCCTCGCCTTCCTTCCAGCGGTGGTAGAAGACATTGAGCAACTGGACAAACTCGCCGGTGGCCTTCTGGTTGCCGGCCTGGGTAGGGTGGCTGTCCCAGAAGTCGCTGCCATAGGCCGCGAAGTTGTTGTCTACGGTCTGGATGTGCTGCACCGCTCCGCTCCACCAGCGG
>CAYRNM010000144.1:6488-7615 GCA_964425465.1 uncultured Anaerolineae bacterium
GTGGCAAAATACTCCAGGATGTCGTTGTAGATGCCCTTGACATTGGCGACGGTGTGGTACTCCGACGAGGCGTCCTGCCCGCGCAAGGGATTGTAGCCAGTCGTGGGCGGATCGTCCGGGTTGCCGGAGATGTAGGAGTTGGGGAAGCAGGACTTGAACATGATGATCTCGTTCTCGCCGCCGGGGTCGGTGGGCAGGCGGGAGTAGGCGGAGTGCTGGCCGCTCTCGGCGTAAAGGGCACTCAGATAGG
Source organism: uncultured Anaerolineae bacterium (assembly GCA_964425465.1). Classification (GTDB taxonomy): domain Bacteria; phylum Chloroflexota; class Anaerolineae; order JAYEMR01; family JAYEMR01; genus JAYEMR01. The sequence goes on from CAYRNM010000144.1 coordinate 6,739, forward strand.
TGCTGCTGTTGGGGCCGCGGAACCAGAGCCACCAGTGGCCGATGTCGGTGTAATCGCCGATGCCCTCCGGCCCCCAGCCGTAGTTGGTGTCGCTGACGAAGGTGTTGTTATCCCTCAAAGCCATACCCAGGCCGCCATTGTCATCGGCCAACCAGTTCTCGCCGGTGGAATGGTGGATGAAGATGAGCTTGACCGTCTCGGAGGGTGGGTCCGGGTTGTCAGCCAGGGGGATAGAAGGAGTGTGAGAGTGAGGGGGTGGAGCCGCCGGGGGTGAAAGTCCTAGGCAACCGACAACGAGGGCCAGCAGTGCGGTCAGGCGAAACACTACCTCGACATTCATCGTTATCCTCCCCTATCAGTGGAGGCCTTCCACCTGCGTGGGGGTTAAGGGACGTCTCCATCCGGTCAAAGCATGAACCAGCCTCGGCGAGGACGCCTCGGCCCTCACGCTCATGCCTGGGCAGCCTCCTGATTCCTGGAGGGAGAAACAAGACAGGAGAGCCCCGACAAAAAGCTCTCCTGTCCTCATTGGCCCCAACGGAGGGGTCAGCTAGCCTCAGCGACGCCCACGGCGCGGGCCTTCCGTATGGCCTGCCAGCCGTCCGCGATGAGAAAGGCCGCTGCTACCACCAGCACCAGGCAGATGATGCCGACGAGAGCAGAGGCAATGGACGCCTGAACCGAGGTAGCGGCCGGCAGCTTTTTGATGAGGTTGTCGTAGGCGACGTAGAGCAGCGCGGCGATGGTGGTGATGATCATGAAGATCGAGGGATAGAGCGCCCAGGTGTGCTTCCTGCCCTCCGACATCAGCCACAGCGAGACCAGCAGCAGGGCCAGGCCGGCCATCAACTGGTTGGAAGCGCCGAAGGCCACCCAG
>CAYRNM010000145.1:0-7595 GCA_964425465.1 uncultured Anaerolineae bacterium
CTCAGGCGCACGGCCGTCGGCCCCTAGCGCCTCGCCGCCGCCGTCCCTCCGGGGATTGTGTGTCGGGGGGATCGAAGTAGCGTCGGAAGGAGCCCAGGCTCAGCCAGGCGGCGGTGCCGATGTAGAGGCACCCCCGTCCGGGCTGGTTGGCGTTGGCCCCGATGAGGGTGGCCAGCGTGTCGCCGCAGCCGGCGACCACCGGCGTCCCCCCGGCCAGGCCCGTCTCCCGGGCGGCCTGGGCGGTGACCTGTCCCGCTACCTGGTAGGGCTCCAGCATGGGGGGGAGCTTCTCCGCGGAGACGCCGATGAGCTCCATGATCTCCCAGGCCCAGCGGCGCTCCGGATGCAAGAGGAAAGCTCCTCCAGCGTCGGTGGGATCGCTGGCCATGGCCCCCGTAAGCCGGTAGCGGATGAAATCCTTGGGCCACAGGAACTTGTAGGTCCGCTGGATGACCTCCGGCTGGTTCTCTAGCCACCAGCGCAGCTTGGGTGCGGTGAAGGTGGTGCTGGGCTGCCGGCCAGGGCCCATGACCGCCTCGATCTTGGCTCCATGTTCCTGAATCATCCACTCCACCTGGGGCTGACAGCGCTGATCCATCCACAGCATAGCCCGCGCCAAGGGTTGGCCCGTCTCATCCACGGGCACCGCGGCGTGGAGCAGGGCAGTCAGCCCCACCCCGGCAATTCGGGTCGGATCCACGCCGGAGGAGGCTAGCACCTCGCGGATGACCATTACCGTTGCCTGCCACCAATCCTCCGGCTCCACCTCCGCCCAGGTGGGATAGGGGTGATGGGGGTAGACCTCGCGGTAGGCTTCGGCGATGATATGGGCCTCCAGGTCGTACAGCACGGCCCGGCAGGTGGTTGAGCCTTGATCCAGGCCCAGGAGCAAAGACGAGGCATTCCCAAGATCATCTTGCATTTGCCTCGATCGCTGGTCTATACGAGGGTACGGTGTAATTGAGCCAGTCTTCATGGAATGCCTCGCCCCTACACCGGCACCCGAGGGAAGTAGGGGGTGAGCAACTCATCCAACTGACGATAGAGGGCGTATATTCTGTCGTATCGAGCCCGAAACTCCGTTCGAGGATCGTGCCGACCCACGATGTGCAGCACCCTCTCCGCCGCCTGAGCCACGCTGGGGTACAGACCCACGCCCACCCCGGCCAGGATGGCCGCTCCCAGAGAAGTCGTCTCCACCACCCGGGGCATCAGCACAGGGATGTCCATCACGTCAGCCATGATCTGACACCACAGAGGGCTCTTAGCCCCACCCCCCAGGGCCAGAAGTTCCCGGGGTGGCCCATAGCCTGAGTGGTCCAGGAGCTGGCGCAGGACAAAGGCCGTGCCCTCCAGAAGCGCCCGCAGGAGGTGCATCCGCCCATGGGCCAGGGTTAGCCCAAAGAAAGCACCCTTGGCCCGAGGATCATTGGTGGCCCGCTCGCCCATGAGGTGGGGCAGGAAGATGAGCCCCTCCGCGCCCGGCTCCACCTCCTCTGCTTGAGCCAGCAGTGAGCCGTAGTCGATTTGGGGATGTACGCCTGGCCCAGCCGGAGTAGGCCGGAGCAGGTCATGGAACCAGCGCAGCGCCGCGCCAGTGGTGGCCACCGAGCCAAAGGGATATCTCCCCTCTATGGTCGCCGGGGGACGTTGATAGGTGGTCACATAGGGATAACTGTAGTCGTAAAGGGCCAGCCAGGCCGCCGTGCCCAGGTAGAGGTAGCCCCGCTCTGGCAGCAGGGCATTGGCCCCGATGAGGGTGGAGAGGGTATCGGCACAGCCGGTGGCTACAGGCGTGCCCTCGGCCAGCCCCGTCTGGGCCGCGGCGGCACCGCTCACCCGGCCGACGATCTCGTAGGGCTGGCGGATGGGGGGCATCTTCTCCGCCGGGACGCCGATCAGCTCCAGCAGCTCCGTGGCCCAGCCGTGCCGAGATGGATGGTAGAGAAAGGCCCCTCCGGCGTCGGAGGGGTCGGTGGCCGCCTCGCCAGTCAGCCGGTAGCGGAGGTAGTCTTTGGGGAGCAGGAAGACCGCCGCCCGACGGATCACCTCCGGCCGGTTCTCGGCCCACCAGCGCAGTTTGGGGGCTGAATAGGTGGTGGTGGGGAAGCGCCCCTCCCCCATCACCCTCCGGATGGTCTCCCCATGTTGGTGGATCATCCACTCCACCTGGGGGGCACAGCGCTGATCCATCCACAGCATCGCTCGGGCCAGGGGCTGGCCCTCTCTATCCACCGGCACAATGGCGTGCTGCAGAGCGGCGACGCCGATTCCCGCTATGTCGGAGGGCGCTGCTCCCGAATGGCTGAGGACCTCGTGGACCACGGCCACAACGGCCCACCACCAGTCCTGGGGGTCGGCCTCCGCCCAACCCGGCTGGGGGTGATGGGGGTAGACCTCGCGGTAGGCCTCGGCGATGGCGTACCCCTCCAGGTCGTACAGCACGGCCCGGCAGGTGGTGGTCCCCTGATCAATGGCCAACAGGTACGGCCCCATGCCCCTCCTCCTCACTATTGCTGAGGGAAGACGATCACCTTGAGCCCCTTCTGTCCGGCCACGATGTCGAACCCCTCCGGTGTCTGTTCCAGCTCCAGCCGGTGGCTGATCAGCGGCTTGACCTGTACCAGGCCATATTGGAGGAGTTTGAGGGCTCTCTGAAAGGTAAAGGGGGTGAAGTGGTGGCTGCCGGTGAGGGTCAACTCTTTGTAGTGGATCAGGTTGGGGTCCAGGGAAAGCTGCGGAGAGGGATAGCTTCCGGCGAAGAAGTTAACATTGCCGTGCAGGGCGGCCATCTGCAACCCCTGCTCCATAGCCGCTCGGGTGCCGGTGGCTACGATGATCGCATCGGCCCCCCGCCCTTGGGTGAGCTCTCGCACCTGTTCCACAGCGTCCCCCCCGCCGGCGTCCACTACCTCGTGCGCGCCCACTGCTTTCGCCACCTCCAGCCTTTCGGGGATCAGGTCGGTGGCGATGACCCGCGCTCCCTGCAAGCGTGCCAGTTGCACATGCAGCAGCCCGATGGGGCCCGCGCCCACCACGACCACATCGTCCCCCAGTCGGACGTGGCTGCGCCAGATGCCGTTGATGCAGCAGGAAAGGGGCTCAGCGAAGGAGGCCTCCTCATAGCTGAGTTCCTGGGGGATGGGAAGCAGCCCTTGGGCTGAGGCGCGGCCATACTGGGAGAAGCCGCCCTCGATGGCCCACTGACGATGGAGGCAGAAGTTGAAGATGCCTCGCTGGCAGTTCTCGCACATGCCGCACACCACCTGGCCGTAGGCCGCCACGCGGTCCCCCACCTGGTATCCGGTGACCTCCGACCCCACCTCCACGATCTCCCCCACCCATTCGTGGCCGGGGATGTGGGGGAGTTTCACCCTCCCGGAGATGGGGCGGGTTCCAGCGTACCAGCGCACATCGCTGGGACAGATACCGCAGGCCTCAATGCGGATGAGGACCTGCTGAGGGGTGATCTCCGGCCGTGGCACCTCATCCAAACGTAGGTCCCGTGGGCCGTACAGGCGAATCGCTTTCATGTTTCGCTCCATGAGGTTGATAGCCACCCCGCCAGCCTCCGAGGTGGCAACAAAACGTCCCTGGCGGGGAGGATATCCTCCGAGCCGTCAGGGACGTGCTCCTCTGTATTTTTCCGGGTTGGGATTATGCCACGCTCTCCGTGATTTGTCAACTCTGCGCTTTATAGGCCTGACAGGAGGCCCGCACCACCAGGTGGGTGGGCAGCACCACCTGGCGGGGGACCCCGACCCTCCCCTCAATGCACTCGATCAGGATCTCCACCGCCTTCTGGCCTGCCCCGAAAGCATCCTGGGCTACGGTGGTCAGGGGGATGCCCAGGTCGCGCAGGAAATCGGCGTCATCGAAGCCCACGATGGACAGGTCCCGAGGGATGGACAGTCCCAGCCCTTCGGCGGCCCGCCAGGCTTGGATAGCTATCAGGTCGTTGACGGCGAACAGAGCTGAGGGCTGCTCTCGCCGCAGGAACCCCTGGATCAGATCGATATCGCCTCCCTCTTCGACGCCTTCTTCGTCGGTGGGCTTGGCGATCTCGCGGCGGGGAGTGAGCCCTTCCAGTACCAGGGCCTCGTTCACGACTAGATCGTGGTCACGGAGGGCCTGGCGATAGCCCTCCGCACGCTGGGCCACACTGCTGTTCACCTTGGCGTTGGCTGTCAGGGCCAACCCAATCCGACGGTGTCCCAGCTCAATGAGGTGCTGGACGGCGGCGTAGGCGCCGCCACGGTTGTCGGCGATCACGCAGTTGACATTGTCGGTGTCCGGAGTGGGAAGCCGGTCCACAAACACCAGGGGGAAGCGGCGGCGCAGGAGCTCCTCCAGTATGGGGGGGAGTGTGGCCCGTCCCACGGGCAGGAGAACGATCCCCGCTGCGCTTCCCAGGCTCTGGCGCAGGAGCTTCTCCTCCAGGTCGGGCTGGCCGTAGGAGTTGTGCAGCAGGAGGGCGTAGTCTGCTTCCTGCGCTGCGTGCTGTGCTCCAGCGATTACTGTAGAGGCGAAGGCATCACGGATGTAGGGTACCATGCAGGCCAAGAAACCGCGTCGCCTGGCCCTCTCCCGGCTCTGCTCCGTCAGAAAGGTCCCCCGCCCCGGCTGACGGTAGAGGATCCCCTGGTCCACCAGTTGGCGGAGAGCCCTGCGCACTGTGCCTACACTTACCCCGTAGCGCGCGGCCAGTTCTGCCTCGGTGGGGATGGCGTCACCGGGCTTCAGATCGTGCTCGTTGATGTAGTCGAGCGTCTGTTTCCGTACCTGTTCGTAAAGTGGTCGTCGTTCGAGCATCGTAGCATTCCTTTTCCCAATGGTATTATTAAATTACAATCAGGGTAAATCATAGCACACCTTGACCCAATTGTCAAATCGAAATTCCCTATTGTACATGAATTAGCGTAAGTTTTGTGCAACTAGAGCCCCAACTATTCAAAATTCTGAATTATTCCCTCCGGTCAGTCTGGGATGCCCTTTTGGGGAAGTGTGGTATAATCTTAGCCTGAGCATGCGAGGAGGTAGCGATGAGATATGTGACAAGATGGTGGACACAGCTCTTCCATTTGGAGGGGGCGGACAGGGTGATCATGGCCTTGCGCTGGCTGGCCCTGGGGTTAGTTCTCCTCCTCTCCTTCTTCGATCCCTTCACTGAAGGAGTGCTCATTCCCATCTCCACTGTCATCTTAGGCGCCGTCATTTACAACCTGCTTATCCAGGCCCTGGGACACATCTTCCCCTGGCCTCGCCTTCCCCTCAACATCCTGGCCCTGGACACACTGGTAGCCACCGTGGCCATCTACCTGACGGGGGGATTTCACTCTAGCTTTTTCATCGTGTACTACTTCGTCATCCTGGGCATAGCTTTCCATCTAAACCTGGTTCAGACCGTCCTCCTGGCCCTGCTCATCAACTGCCTTTACGCTGCTACTTGCTTCATCAACCCTGCTGGCCGGCAATTCCCCTACGCCATCTACAGCCTAGCAGGCACCTCCGCCATTCTTCTCCTGATCGCCATCTTGTGTGCGTTGTTCCTGGAACAACTGCGCCAGGAGAGGCTGGAGACGGAACGGGAAAGGGCCCTGGTGGCACGCCTCACGGCCCTGAATGAGCTTTTTCAGCGCCTTGGCACCAGCCTGGATCTCCAACATGTGCTGCAGACGGTGGTCATGGCCTCCTGCCGTTTCCTGGAAGCCGATGTCGCTGTGCTCTCCTTGATGGAGAAGGAGGGTCACCATCTGCGGCCGGCTGCCCTTCAGGGGCTCGATCCCACATCCTTGTCCCATGCGCGCTGGAGGGTGGATCAGGAGCTGATGAGCGTCATCCTGGAGGGGGACAGTCCCTATGTGGTCGAGGACATCAGCGCTTTGCCCAAGCGATTCCCTTCCTTTCGGGCACTTTCTCAGCAGGAGGGGATCGTCTCCGGGGCCTCTATGCCCCTGCTGTTGGATGGCGAGGCCATCGGCTTTCTGGATGTGGGCCATTTCAGGCCTCATCGGTACACTGAGGATGAACTGGCGTTCCTGAGGGCCCTGGGTCGGGAGGCCGCCATTGCCGTCCGCAATGCTCGGCTGTATGAGGCTGAGAAGCGCCAGGTGGAACAGCTTCGAGCCCTGGAGAGGTTGCAGGCCGGCTTCGTCTCCTCCGTTTCCCACGAGTTGCACACGCCTCTGACCATAGTTAAGACCTCGCTGGGGCTGCTCAAGGAGGAGGGAGAGAGGTGCTCAGAGCAAGCCCGCCGTGAACTGCTGGAGGCCATCAGCCACCACACAGGGCGGCTGGAGGCTCTGGTCACCGACCTGCTGGAGGTCACCCGCCTGGAAGCGGGACAGGTGACCCTGTCCCGACAGCCAACAGACCTACGGCCTCTCGTGGAGCGGGCGGTACAGGCCTTTGCTCCCCTGATGAAACGCAAGCGGCAGACCATCAGGCTGGAGCTTCCGCCGAGCCTCTGCTCCGTTTCTGTGGATCGGCGCCGCATCGAGCAGGTGCTCGACAATCTGCTTTCCAACGCTCATAAGTTCACCCCTAAAGGGGGAAAAGTCTGCGTCGCGGTGGTGGAACGGGAGGATGAGATGGAGGTCAGCATCCAGGACAATGGGCCAGGTATCCCGCTAACGGAGCAGGAGCGCGTCTTCGACAAGTTCTACACCCTAGCGAAGGATCAGGGAGGAGTAGGGATAGGGTTAGGGCTGTATCTCGCCCGTCAGTTCATCGTCCTCCACGGGGGGCGCATCTGGGTGGAGAGCCGGCCAGGGGAGGGAAGCACCTTCCGATTCACTATCCCTGGAATGGCGAATCTGGAGTGCGCAAGCTCCGCTTGCGCTGCCGAAGCAGAGCTTCGGCACTCCAAAGGGGGAGAAGATGAAGGTCCTGATTGTAGACGATGAGGCTGACATGGTCAAGGTGATCAGTTGGAGTCTGACCCTCCAGGAGCCAAGCTGGGAGGTGCTGAGCGCCTACGAAGGGGAGCGGGCACTGGACCTGGTGGCCGAGGAGAGCCCGGATGTGGTGCTGCTGGATGCGGCTATGCCAGAGATGGATGGCTTTCAGGTATTGAGGGAGCTCCGCCGCTTCTCCGACGTGCCGGTCGTCATGGTCACCATCCGGGACAGCGAGCTGGACAAGGTGCAGGGGCTGGAGCTGGGGGCCGATGACTATATCACCAAGCCCTTTGGCCACCTGGAGCTGGTAGCTCGCGTTCGAGCTGTGCTCCGCAGAGCTCAGAACTGGCCGCTTGCCCATGAAGAACCCTTCCTCTGCGGTGACCTGCGGGTGGATTTCACCCAGCGGGAGGTGACGATGGCGGGGAGGCGGGTGCCTCTCACCAACACCGAATACAAGCTACTCTACCACCTGGTGCGCAATGCCGGAAGGGTGCTCTCCCACGAAATGCTTCTGGCGCGGGTGTGGGGCCGAGAGTACACCGATGAGATTGACTACCTCCGGGTGTACATCGGCCGGCTGCGGGCCAAACTGGAGCCCGACCCTCAGGACCCTAAGTATATTCTCACCGAACACGGGGTGGGCTACCGCTTCCGCCGCCCTTGATGTTTATCCCCTTTTTATACTTTTTCCCC
>CAYRNM010000146.1:0-3799 GCA_964425465.1 uncultured Anaerolineae bacterium
CAAGACGCTTTGTGACCTTACCGATGTCTCTCTGGCTGCCCAGGATGAAGCGCCGGCAGAGGCAGCCAAGCAGGGCTACTTCACCCAGACAAGGGTTGCCTGGAGGCGACAGCAGCTTTGCCAGCGGGTCGAGCGATGCCTGGCTGGGTTCGGCTGGCGTTATGGTCCCCTGGCCCAGGTCGGATGGGAGGCTGTGGCTGAGGTGCTGGGCATGACGGAGGAGCAATCTTGCCATAACCTGCGGGAAGGACTGAGGCTTAAGTCCTAGACAAAGGGCTATCTCTCTGCTATAATGTAGCGGAGTAGATGGCCCTTTGTTTTATGTTCAGTCGGTGGGTGGGTATCCAGGCCGGCTACCAAGGCCAGTTGGGAAGGTGGGAAGCGAAGGGATGAGGATATACGCCGTGATCCAGGGGAAATATGGACAGCGGATCGTGGACAACATCAAGGAGCATGGCCCCCGGGACTGGGAGGTGCTGGTCTGGGAAGCACCTCAGTTCCTGCTCCCCATTGTGGATGACCTGGAGGAGTTCCTGCCCCAGGATCCGCCGCAGGTGGACCTGATCCTATCCTTGGTGGAGAACCGTTCGGCCTCGGAGCTCATCCCTGACCTGGCTGTGCTGGCCGGCGCTCAGGCAGCCATCGCTCCCGTGGATAACCGCGCCTGGCTGCCGCAGGGGATGATGCGCCAGATGGAGCACCGGCTGGCGGCCCACTCCATCTCCTCCGCCTTTCCCATCCCCTTCTGCGCGCTGGAGGCACAGCCTGGGCAGCACCCCCTGATCCAGGAGTTTACCACCCATTTCGGCCGCCCCAAACTGGAGATCGAGGTGGAGGGTGATCACATAGCCAGGGTGAAAATCCTCCGCGAGGCCCCCTGTGGCAGCACTCACTTCGTGGCCCAAAGGCTGATAGGGGTCCCCATCGAGGAGGCCGAGGAGGAGGCCGGGCTGGCCCACCACCACTACCCCTGCCTGGCCTCCATGGCTATGGACGATGAGTTCGAGGATACGCTGATGCACCGCTCAGGGCTGATGACCAAGCTGGCGGTCCATGATCCGCTCCGGCCTTTGCTCAAGGAGCGGACCATCTACATCCGGCCCGATTGAGCAAGTGTCTTTGCCGCCGTGGAAGTCGAGCTGGCGGAGTACATTGGGCCGGACACGGTTCATGTCGGGATGCATATTGAGGTGCAGCAGGGCCTACCGGTTGAAGGGGCGGATCGCATTGCCGAGGAGGTGCGGGAGCGGGTGCAGCAAGCGACGGGCTGCCAGTATTGTATCATCCACGTGATGCGGCAGAATTGGAGGAGACTCAGCGATGATTCAGATCAAGAGGCACAGTGAGTTAATCACTGAAGATGAACATTCTCAACTTTATCAAACCCGTTGCCAGAAGGCACAATTGCAAATGCAAGCCGCCGGGGTGGACGCTCTCCTGCTGGGTGCCTCCGCCGATCTGCGCTATCTATCCGGCTACGCGGCCCATGCCTCAGAGCGGCTCACCTGCTTCGTACTGCCGGCCCAGAGAGAGCCGGTCATGGTTATCCCCGCCTTTGAAGCCCCCCGTCTGGGGAAATCGCCCTGGTTCGCCGTGTGCCCCTGGACGGAGACCCAGGACCCTGCGGTCCTGGTCGCGGAGGTGCTGAGCGATGTCGCCGGACGCCATCTCGCCGTAGGAGACCGGATGTGGGCCGGATTCCTGCTCCGCCTGCAACGGGTTTTACCTGGCGCAAAGTGGCTCTCCGCCACACCCCTGCTGCGGGAGCTGCGCATGATCAAGAGCCCAGAGGAGATTGCTGCCCTGCGCGCTGCCGGGGCCGCCGTGGACGCTATCTTCCAAGAGATGCTGAGGCGTCCCTGGGCCGGGCGGTCAGAGCGAGGGGTGGGGGAGGAGGTCTCCGATCTCATGCGACGCGCAGGATGCGAGGCGGTGGACTTCGTGATTGTGGCCAGCGGGCCTAATGGCGCTTCGCCGCACCACTCCAACAGCAACCGCATGATCCAACCAGGGGATGCCGTAGTGCTGGATTTCGGCGGACCCTTTGGCGAAGGCTACTACGCCGACATCACCCGCACGGTGGCCGTGGGCCATGCCTCGGCAGAGTTGCGAGAGGTCTACGCCGCGGTGCAGGCGGCACAGGAGGCTGGTGTGCAGGCTGTGCGACCAGGTGTGCTCTGTCAGGAGGTGGACGCGGCGGCGCGACGGCTCATCGTCCAGGCTGGCTACGGCGACTATTTCACCCACCGTACCGGCCACGGCATCGGCCTGGACGGCCACGAGGAGCCGTACATGGTGGCTGATAACGCCCTGCCCCTGGCGGCCGGCATGACATTCTCTGTGGAGCCAGGTATATACTTGCCTGGTAAGTTGGGTGTGCGCATAGAGGATATTGTGGTTTGTATGGAAATGGGTGTTGAGAGACTAAACCAGGCAAGCAGAGATTTGCTGGTGGTGGCGTAATCTCAGGGAACTCAGAGGAACTGGTAGTTTTGAACTCGACTGAACAGGATTCCTCCTTACCTGCTGGATCGCTCGCCGGGGCCAGAATACCTGGCGAAGGTGAAGAGCCTAGCCTGCTCTGTTGAGGGGGGTCGCTGTGAGCTAGAAGTGGAGGAAAACAAACCATGAAAATCCAAGTGGTTGAAAATGTGTACTGGGTGGGGGCCATAGATTGGAATGTGAGGAACTTTCATGGCTACACTTACACCACCCACCGAGGCACCACCTACAACGCCTATCTTATCCTGGATGAGAAGATCGCACTGGTGGACACGGTGGCGGCCGAGTTTACGGAAGAGATGGTCAAAGGTATCAAGGAACTGGTCGATCCTGCTGAGATCGACTTTGTGATCGCCAACCACGGGGAGGTCGATCATTCCGGCGCGATCCCTACAATCATGGAACTGGCCCCCCAGGCGACGCTGGTGGGCACAGCCAAGGTACAGGAGACCCTGAGCCGCTACTTCGGCCCGCGGGATTGGCAATGGCAGACGGTGCGCACGGGCGATGAGATCAGTTTGGGACAGCGAGGGCTCACCTTTATCGAAGCCCCGATGCTCCACTGGCCAGACAGCATGTTCACCTACCTGCCGGAGGAGCGGCTGCTCTTGCCCAACGATGCCTTCGGCCAGCACATTGCCACCTCACAGCGCTTCGCCGACGAGATAGACGAATGGGTGGTCTTCGACGAGGCGGCCAAGTACTACGCCAACATCCTCTGGCCCTTCAGCCGCCTGGTCTTGAGGAAACTGGAGGAGGTCCAGAAGATGGGGATCGAGATCGCCACCATCGCCCCCAGCCATGGCCTCATCTGGCGGGGGGATCCCGGGCTAGGCGATATCCTCCAGGCCTACATCCGCTGGGCGCGGGGCGAGGCGGAGCCCAGAGCAGTGATTGTCTATGAGACGATGTGGGGCTCGACGGAGCGCATCGCCCGGGCCATCGCCCAGGGGATCATGGAGGAGGGGTCGGAGGTGGTCGTGCGGGGCCTGCCCATGAGCGACCGCAGCGATGTGATCAAAGAGCTGTTGGAAGCCAGGGGGCTGCTGGTGGGCTCCTCCACCCACAACAATGACATGCTGCTCAACATCGCCGCCTTCATGGAGGACCTGAAGGGGCTCAGGCCCATCGGCAAGATCGGAGCCGCCTTCGGCTCCCATGGCTGGGCGGGGCGGGCGGTGGAGCGGCTGGGGCAAGCACTGCAGGAGGCCAGCGTGGACGTAGTGGACGAGGGCTTCTCCTTCCAGTTCGCCCCCGACGCGGATGAGCTGGCGCAGGCGGTGGAATTCGGGCGGAA
>CAYRNM010000146.1:3899-7551 GCA_964425465.1 uncultured Anaerolineae bacterium
GGTGCAGGTTCTGGACGAACTGAACGCTGAGGAGTGGGAGCTGATCCAGCCGCCCGGAAGCCACTGGCGGGAGGGATTCCCCATCGTCAGGCTGGCCCGAGAAACGCCCTACATCGTCCAGACCTGCTGCCTCAAGACCCATCGCTACGGCGGGCACTTCACCCTCTCCCTCAAAAACTCAGTGGGCCTGGTGGCCAAGGTTGTGCCCGGCCGAAGCACTAACTACATGGACGAATTGCACAGCTCCCCTCATCAACGCCTCATGATCGCCGAGATCAACGTTGCCTACACGCCGGACCTCATCGTGCTGGATGGCGTGGAGGCCTTTGTGAGGGGTGGGCCGGACCGAGGAGAGCGCGTGCTGGCCCATGTCCTCTTGGCCAGCAGGGACCGGGTGGCCCTGGATGCGGTAGGGGTGGCCGTTCTGCGCCACTTCGGTACCACGCCAGAGGTGAGCCGGGGAACGATCTTCGAGCAGGAGCAGATTGCCCGCGCCATCGAGTTGGGATTGGGGGCCCAGGGGCCGGAGGCGATCGAGATCCTCACCGAGGATGAGGAGGGCCAGGCTTTCGCGGAGCAGATCTGGGATATCCTGAGGGCGTAGGGAGAAGAAAAGGTGGATGCTCAATCTGAGACCCACCGCCAGCCCAGCCCCTACATTCTGCCCCTGGTTGCAGGTGGGGCGCTGGTCATGTTGGTCATGAGCACGATGTTGCACCATTGACCAGCGCAGGGTTCACACCACGAAAACCCACGGAGAAATACATGACCAGAATCTACGCGGACATCACGAAGACGATTGGCCACACGCCTCTGGTGAAGCTGAACAGGATCACTGCTGGAAGCGGGGCCACGGTGTTGGCCAAGCTGGAATCCTTCAATCCCCTGGGCAGCGTCAAGGATCGCATTGGGGTGAGCATGATCGAGGCCGCTGAACGAGATGGGCTCCTCAAAGAGGACACCGTCATCCTGGAGCCCACCAGCGGCAACACGGGGATCGCCCTGGCCTTCGTCTGTGCAGCCAGGGGATACAGGCTGGTGCTGACCATGCCCGAGACTATGAGCCTGGAACGCCGAAGCCTGTTGAAAGCGCTGGGGGCGGAGCTGGTTTTGACCCCCGGCGGAGAGGGGATGCCAGGGGCGGTGAGAAAAGCGGAGGAGATGGCGGCTCAGGATGAGCGCTACTTCATCCCCCAGCAGTTCAAGAACCCCGCCAACCCCGCGATCCACCGCCGCACCACGGCGGAGGAGATCTGGCGCGACACCGACGGCCAGGTGGATATCGTAGTGGCCGGGGTGGGGACGGGGGGCACCATCACCGGCGTCGCCCAGGCGATCAAGCCTTTGAAGCCCGATTTCAGGGCCATCGCCGTGGAGCCTGCGGCCTCACCCGTCCTCTCCGGTGGGGAGCCCGGCCCCCACAAGATTCAGGGCGTCGGGGCGGGCTTCATCCCCCAGGTGTTGGATTTGGAGCTGGTGGATGAGGTTATCCAGGTGGCCGATGCGGATGCCATGGCCACGGCCCGCCGCCTGGCCAGGGAGGAGGGGATCCTGGCCGGCATCTCCTCGGGTGCGGCGGCCTTCGCTGCCCTGCAAGTGGCGGCCCGGCCGGAGGCGGAGGGGAAGCTCATCGTGGTCATTCTGCCGGATACGGGAGAGAGGTATCTGAGCACCCCGCTGTTCGAGGGGGAGATTTGACAGTTAGAAGAAAACGTGGTATCATTCCAAGCCACAATCGCATAGGCGGATGACCATCTCATCCAGAGAGGTGGAGGGACCGGCCCCGTGAAGCCTCGGCAACCAAGGTAGTCGGATGACTATGGACTATTTGACTAAGGACTATTCGACTAGTTATGGTGCCAATTCCGGCAGAAGGTTTTCTGGAAGATGAGAGGAATCAAGCATCCCTTGGAGCCTCTTCATTTTCGAGAAGAGGTTCTTTGCTTTCCAGGCTATGAACCCCTCGTCTTCCTCACGAGGGGTTCAATTTTGGAGTCATAAGGATTGAGGAGAGATCATGACACACAGACAGGGGTTCTCAACCCAGGCCGTACACAGCGGTGAGATCAAAATCAAACCCTATTACTCGCTCACCACGCCCATTGTCCAAACCTCAACCTACGTCTTTGAGAACACGGCGGCGGTCATTGAGCACATGCAGCGCAAAGTGGACCTCTTGCCCTCCCTGCGCGGGGAGTATGGCCGCTACGGCAATCCCACCCAGGCCACGGTGGAGCAGAAACTGGCCCAACTGGATGGCGGTGAGATGGCGCTGGTCTTCTCCTCCGGGATGGCGGCGGTGACCACCGTGTTGCTCACCGTGCTGTCGGAGAGCAGTCATCTCATCATCACCGACGACTGTTACCACCGCACCCGCACCTTCTGCACTCAGTTCCTATCCCGCTTCGGCATCGAAACCCGCATCGTGCCCGTGGGCAATTACCAGGCTCTGGAGGAGGCGATCAACTCCCGCACCCGTCTCATCTTCTCCGAATCGCCCACCAATCCCTACCTGCGCTGCCTGGACATGGAGCGCGTGGCGGAGATTGGCAGACGCCACTCCGTACTCACCATGATTGACTCCACCTTCGCCACGCCCTACAACCTGCGGCCCCTGGAATGGGGAATTGATCTGGTGCTTCACAGTGGCACCAAATATCTGGCCGGCCACAACGACATCCTGTGCGGAGCGCTGGTCGGCTCGACCGAATGGCTGGAGCCCATCAAGGAGGCGGAGTCCTCGTTGGGGGGTGTGCCCGATCCGCAGAACTCCTATCTCTTTCTGCGGGGGCTGAAGACCCTGGGGGTGCGGATGCCCAAGCATAACGCTAATGGCCAGGCCGTGGCCGAATACCTGACAACACGGTCCGAGATCGTCCAAGTCTGGTACCCGGGTCTGCCCAGCCACCCCGATCACGAGGTTGCAGCCCGGCAGATGAGGGGTTTCGGCGGCGTGGTCACCTTTGAGGTCCAAGGCGACCTGGAGACGACAGGGCGTTTCATTGATGGACTGCAGATGCCCTACATCGGCCCCAGCCTGGGCGGGGTGGAGTCCATCATCGAGCAGCCCGCGCTGATGAGCCATTTCACCCTGGAGTCAGAGGAGCGGAAGGCCATGGGCATCAAAGACACGTTGGTGCGCTATGCCCTGGGCATCGAGGACGCCGAGGACCTGATCGCTGACTTGGAGCAGGCCTTGGATCACATCGGGGAAACGGGGGGATGAGTAAGAGGTCGGCAGGGATAGAGGGAGCGCAACTCCATCAGAGCGCGCTGGAGCACATTGTGGCTCACGCCGAGGAGGCCTATCCCCAGGAGTGTTTTGGCTTCCTGGTGGGGCACTTCGGCGAAAACCGCGTCCGAGCCGCATACCCGGGGCGGAATGTCAATACGTCTCGGCCTCACGACCGCTACGAGATGGACCCCCAGGATTTCCTCCAGGCCCAGGCGGAGGCGGAGACGTGGGGTGGGGAGATCGTGGGCTTCTACCACTCCCACCCCGACGAGGCACCCATCCCCTCCGCCTACGACCGCCAGCGGGCCTGGGAGGAGTATCTGTATCTGATCATTTCTGTTGCTGGTGGACAGGCGGGAGAGGCTCGCCTGTGGCAACTGGAGGCCCCTGATGGGCCCTTCTCAGAGATACCTTTAG
>CAYRNM010000147.1:0-7517 GCA_964425465.1 uncultured Anaerolineae bacterium
GTTGCAAGTTGTGTTTTATTGAAGATTGACTTGGAACTTGAAACGTGAAACTTGGAACTTGATTTGCCCACGTAGCTCAGCCGGTAGAGCACGTTCTTGGTAAGGACGTGGCTGTGGGTTCAAGTCCCACCGTGGGCTCTTGAGGAAGGTACGTGAAAAGAATGTAGGAAGACAGATCTGCTATAGGAGAATGGGCTATGGCCAAAAGATCGACACGCGTGGTGATCGCGCTGGCTTGCACCGAATGCCAGGAGCGGAATTACACTACTTCCAAGAATCGGGCCAATGATCACGGACGGCTGGAACTGAGGAAATTCTGTCGCCGTTGTAGGACACACACCTTGCATCGCGAGACGAAATAGAAACAAGGCAGAAGGGAGTAGTTAACTTGTAATGAGCTATGGTTTGCGTTCTGCATTCTACCCTCTACTTTGACCGCAGGCGAGTAGCTCAAGTGGCAGAGCAACGGTCTCCAAAACCGTAGGCTGCGGGTTCAAGTCCTGCCTCGCCTGCCTGAAGAATAGGCCTTGGTCAAGACACCGGTCTTCTCTCTTGGCTTAGAGAGCAGTGTCTTGATATGTAAAGCGTTATTTGGCCCGCCTAGGAGGACAGTTTGGCCAAGAGGAGTAAAGGGAGACTAGGTCAGACCATCATCGATTACCTGAAAGGAACACGGGCTGAACTGCGTCGGGTCAACTGGCCTGATCGCCAGGAAGCCACCCGATTGACCATCATCGTACTGGTGGCGACCTTCTCCATGGCCCTACTGTTGGGTTTGATGGACTTCATCTTTGCCAAACTCTTCGGATTGATCATCTGATGGAAGTCAGTATGCAAGAGGATCAGAAGTGGGTAAATGCTGAGATAGAGCTCCTGGCCCCCGAGGAGGGAGACGAGGAGCCGGAAACTGACACCGAGGCAAAGGAGCCCGACGACGGACGAGCCTGGTACGTGATTCACAGCTACTCCGGCTATGAGAACAAGGTGAAGGCCAACCTGGAGCAGCGCATTGAATCCATGGGCATGCAGGACCAAATCTTCCAGGTTATTATCCCCACCGAAGAGGAGGTCGAAATCCACGAGGGGAAGCGGCGGACCGTCGAGCGCCGGGTGTTTCCAGGCTATCTCTTGGTCCAGATGATCATGGCCAATGACTCCTGGTCTGTCGTGCGCAACACCCCAGGGGTCACCGGCTTCGCGGGAATGGGCAATGAGCCCACCCCGCTCCGGGATGACGAAGTGGAAGCCATCATGCGTCGTATCGAGTCCCAGGCCCCCCGAGTGAAGGTCACCTTCCAGCCCGGGCAACGGGTGCGCATCATTGACAGCCCCTTCACCGATTTTGTGGGTACGGTGGATGACATCTACATGGACAAGAATAGAGTCCGGGTGTTGGTCTCCTTCTTTGGACGGGAGACCCCGGTGGAGCTCGATTTCCTTCAGGTGGAAAAGATATAGCGCTTCAGAGGAAAAAGCGACATGGCCCCAAAAGTTATTGCGGTTATCAAGCTGCATATCCCGGCTGGCAAGGCCAATCCCGCACCACCTGTCGGTCCAGCCCTGGGACAGCATGGCATCAACCTGATGCAATTCTGTAAGGAGTACAACGCCCGGACAGCTTCTCAGGTGGGGAGTATCGTTCCCGTCGAGGTCACGATCTATCAGGACCGATCCTTCACCTTTGTCACCAAAACGCCTCCCACCAGCGACCTGCTGCGCAAGGCGGCAGGGGTGGAGAAGGGGTCAAATGAGCCTAACCGGGTCAAAGTTGGCCGAATCACTCGCGATCAGATCCGGGAGATCGCGGAGATCAAGAGGCCCGATCTCAACGCCATTGACCTCGAAGGAGCCATGCGCCAGATCATAGGCACAGCCCGCAGCATGGGGATAGAGGTTGTGGATTAGCTGGTGTCGCTAGGAGGATAGATGCCCAAGCACGGTAGGAAATACAGGGAAGCCCTGGCCCAAGTGGATCGCCAAAGAACCTATTCACCCACGGAAGCGCTGACACTGGTCAGGGAGACTTCATACACCAACTTCGATGCCACGGTGGAAATACACCTCCACCTGGGCGTCGATCCCCGCCACGCCGATCAGCAGGTGCGGGGGGTGGTCAACTTGCCCAGCGGGACCGGCCGACAGGTGCGGATTCTGGTCTTCGCCGAGGGCGAGCCAGCGCGCATGGCTGAGGCGGCGGGCGCAGACTATGTAGGCAGTGATGAGCTCGTGGAAAAGATCCAGGGAGGATGGCTCGATTTCGACATCGCGATTGCCATTCCTCAGATGATGGGCAAAGTGGGGCGATTGGGAAGAATCCTGGGCCCGCGAGGGCTGATGCCCAATCCCAAGGCGGGCACCATCGTACAGGCCGATGACCTGGCCCAGGTTATCCGGGAGGCACGGCAGGGGCGGGTGGAGTTCCGCACAGACCGAGGAGCCGGTCTGCATGTGCCCATTGGCAAGGTGAGTTTCACCATCGAGCAATTGCTCGCCAACTTCCTGGCTGTGTTGGAGGCGGTGTGGGCTGCCCGGCCCCCAGCAGCTAAGGGCCGATACATCAACAAGATTGTGGTCACCGCCTCGATGGGGCCAGGCATTAAGGTGGACGTCAACGCCGCCCAGGCTCTTCAGGCTGCCTAGCCTGGCCGGAGTGGGCGGTCACAATCCCATAGGTTTGCTGAAGACAGCAGGTGCGCTGGGCGCTTAAAATTCCAGCCTGCCGAGGCAGAGACAAGATGCCAGATGATCGGTGGCTATCGGGATTAAGGAAGGCTTTGCGTCGGGAGATGCAAAGCCTTTTTAAGTCTGGAAAGGAGAGGATTTCGCATTGGCTGTTTCCAAGGAGAAAAAGCAGGAATTGGTGGCGGACTACCGGGAGAAGCTAGAGCACAGTCAGGCGGTTATCCTGACCAACTATCAGGGGTTGAATGTAGCCCAGATCAGTGAACTGCGCAACCGCCTACGGGCGGTGGGAACTGGCTACCAGGTGATCAAGAACACCCTGCTTCGCCTGGCACTGCAAGAGGCGAAGCTGCCCCCGTTGGATATGCTCTTAGAGGAGCCAACAGCCATCGGCTTCTGCTATCAGGAGGTGCCGCCAGCCGCCCAGGTGTTGATCGAGTTCACCAGAGAAGCGAGCACCTTGGGGCTGAAGGGAGGGCTATTGGGCCACCGGCTGCTCACTGCAGAGGACATCAGCCAACTGGCCAGCCTGCCCTCTCGGGAGGTCCTGCTAGCGCAAATACTGACTGCCCTTCAGTCCCCAATGGGGAGGCTAGTCAACGTCCTCAGTGGGCCCATGCGAGGGTTGGTCACGGTCCTTAAGGCCAGAGCCGACCAACTGGCCTCGGCTGAGAGGTAAGCGATCTATCTAATTTTAGGAGGGAGGAAAATCAGGAATGACGAAAGAAGAGATCATCAAGACCCTGGGCGAGATGACAGTGCTGGAACTGTCGGAGCTAGTGGCGGCCTTGGAGAAGAAATTCGGTGTCAGTGCTGCGACTTCTGTAGCCGTAGCCGCCGCGCCAGGCGTTCCGGCTGCGCGTGTGGCTGAGGTAGCAGTAGCCGAAGAGAAGACAGAGTTTGATGTCATCCTCCAAAACGTGGGCCCCCAAAAGATCCAGGTCATCAAAGTGGTCCGCGAACTGACAGGCCTGGGGCTGAGGGAGTCCAAAGCGGTGGTGGATGAGGCCCCTAGGCCGGTGCTGGAAGGGGTCTCCAAGGAAGAAGCGGAGGCAGCCAAGGCCAAACTGGAGGAAGAGGGTGCCACGGTCGAGCTTCGCTGAGGCCCGGCAGCCAAGGCACTGCAAAGAACCTGGCTCTTCTCTCAGAGCCAGGTTCTTTGTGTTGTGCCCTGAATGTCTATGGGAAGGGATGGATTGCCGGACGACGGGGAGCATGGTACAATTCTCTAATCGGGATCGGATTGGCCCTATAGCGTAGGCATTCATTGGGATGCACCCTCGCGAGGCAGATGGGCGGAGAGGACAGGAGGGGAAGCCATGTTTAAAGCTGAACTGAGCCAGCTCAGTGGAATGCCGGATGATCTGGACTATCTGCACGATGGTTCACTGCGGATCTTGATCGCGCTCCTTGTCGTGACAGCCTACCTTTGGGGACTCTGGGCACTGGAGGTGACACGTACTACAGCCAATGTCCCCATAGCCCATGTATTGTCCCTGAGGATCTTCTATGGACCGATCTTGCTCAGCTTGAGCACCGCGTTGACGTGGGTCCTCAGACGGCATAGCGTCCTCTGGGCATGCTACATGCTCGTCTTGAGCATGCTCTTGAGCACCACCTGGGCCATCGTCCTGTATGGCCCTCGCACAGCGCCCTATTTGCTCACCCTGGTCGTGATGTTCGCCGGCCTATTGCTGGCCGCGAAAGAGGGGTTCATTGTCGCCACCATCGCCAGCGGGATCGTCGCTGTCCTCGGTCGGACCCTCTTTGGACAGTCCTTGTTCTCTCCGGAGGTGCTCTGCCCCATCATCGTGATCTACCTCACGGGCCTCGCCTCCTGGCTTTCCAGCCATAACCTATATACCGCCCTGCAGTGGGCTTGGAACAGCTATGCGGAAGCCAGCAAGCAGATGGAGCGGGCGCGGAATCGTCAGGCCGAGCTGCAGAGTGCTCTAAAGGCTTTGGATGAAGCCAGCTACCGGATACGACGTATGAACTATATGCTGGCTCTGGCGCGAGAGCAGGCGGAGGAGGCGCGACGGGTGAAGCAACAGTTTGCGGCCAACATCAGCCACGAGCTGCGTACGCCTCTGAACCTCATCGTGGGGTTCAGCGAGATGATGTTTCTCTCCCCGGAGAGCTACGGCGTCGAACTCCCACCGCCCTATCGGGGGGATGTGGATGCCATCTACCGCAGCGCCCAGCACCTGCTCAGCCTGATTGATGATGTCCTGGATCTCTCCCAGATCGAAGCGGGGCGCATGGCCCTCCTGAGGGAGAGGCTGAGCCTGAAGGAGGTGATCGAGGAGGCGGTGGAGATCATGGACAGCTTCGTGAAGGCGAAGGGGCTGACCCTTCAGATGGAGATACCTGAGCACCTGCCGGAGGTCTACGCTGACCGGACCCGGATACGCCAGGTGCTTTTGAACCTGCTCAACAATGCCTGTCGCTTTATCCAGCAGGGGGGGATTCACGTGCGGGCGGAGGTGCAGGGGGATAGCGTCATGATCAGTGTGAATGATACGGGAGTGGGTATCCCTCAGGAGGAGACCCTCAAAATCTTCGAGGAGTTCTACCCCCTGGAGGGTCCCACAACCCGGCAGGAGGGATGGGGGCTGGGTCTTCCGCTCAGCAAGCGGTTCATTGAGCTTCACGGAGGGAGGATATGGGTTAAGAGCGAAGTGGGCCGAGGAAGCACCTTCTATTTCACCCTACCCCTTCTCTCCTCGGCGGTGGCAACTCCAGAGGGAACAGCCTCTGGAGCCCTCACCCCCTTCCCTGTTCCTTTGGACAGGAACATCCTAGTCCTCGACGGAGACCCGGCCGTGATCCAACTGCTGAAGCGCCACCTAGACGGCTATTTGGTGATGAAGGCTGAGGATGAAGTAGCGCATCTGGTCGAGGAGCTTCATCCTCAAGCGGTCATCTCGGCCACAACACCGGATGAGAGTTGGGATCAGGCGAACTACAACGCGCCCTTCCTCATCTGCCCCGCCTTGGGAGAGCGATGGGCCCAGAGCGCCTTGCAGGCCGATGACTATTTGGTCAAACCCATTACTAGGGAGAAATTGTTCGCCGCTCTAGACCGCTTGGGAGAGATCAGAACCGTGCTGGTCGTAGATGACAACCTGCAGATGGTACGACTCTTGAGCCGAATGCTGCACTCGCAGGGACGAAGGTATCGGGTGCTGAGGGCTTACGATGGAGAGGAAGCCTTGGCCCTGATGGAGGAAGAGGTGCCAGATGTGGTGCTACTCGATCTGATAATGCCCCAGATGGATGGGCTGGAGTTGCTGCGGGAGATGCGGGAGAGGGAGACATTACAGGACATTCATGTGATCGTCATCAGCGTTCGGAATTACCTGGAAGAGGTCATTTCCGCAGGGGAGATGCTCAGGGTGAGCAAGCCAAAGGGATTCTCGACGGGCGAGCTCGTGGATTGCATGAAGGCTATCCTGGACGCCTTTGCACCTCACTATCTGCTGAAGTACACAGCCGCTCCAGCGCAGCCAGCAACTCTTCCTGGCTGATGGGCTTGCGAAGAAACCCCCAGGCTCCCAGAGAGAAGGCCAGATCCGGTTCATCGAGGATGGAACACACCAGCACAGGGATGTCGCAAGTGAAGGGATGGTTCTTGAGGGTTTGAAGCGCCTCCCAGCCATCCCGGTTGGGCATCATCACATCCAGGGTGATGACCTGCGGTTGGAGCTTCAGTGCCAGGCGCAGGGCTTCCTCGCTGTTCTGTGCTCCCACCACCTGATAGCCATGGCCATTCAGATACCGCCAGAAGAGACGGATAATATCCTCATTGTCATCCACCACCAGCACGGTCCTCATATCGGCTATGGGCAGGATGATGTGGATAGCCCTTTTGTCCCCCAGGAGTTGCATTTGCCCTCCCTGGCTCTCCACCAACCGTTGTGCGACAATCAAGCTGCTCGCCTCTTCCCCCTCTCTCTCTCGGCACCTGTCGGGGGCAATCCCTTCAGCGATCACCTCCACGATCACCTGGCCTCCCGACTCAGCCGCCGCCAGCGTCACCATGCCCTCTGGAGATGCCCATTTCAGCCCCTGGGAGAGCCCATTGAGCAGAATCTGACGTAACACGGTATGGCCGGCATGGATGAGGGGAAGCGCCTCCGGCACCTCCAGCCGCAATTCTACCTCTTTGGTAGCCGCGAATTGCAGGAACAAGCCTCGCATACTCTCTATCACCTGATCCAGGGCCAGGGTCTCTTTTGTGGAATGGAGGATCAGCCGTTCGATCTCCGCCTGAATCAAGTCCTCAAAAGCTTCTCCTGAATCTGCCTCTTGCGACTGCTCCTCTTCCTCCAACATGCTCGATTGGGATATCCTGTCCCACAGTAGGGCCGCCACTGCGTCCACGGCCTTGCGGTGCTCTCGATAGAACTGGCTTCGGCTGATGGCCAGCTCCGCCGTGATCTCCTCCGTGTCCAATCCTTCTACGTAGCGTTGATACAGAATGCGATACCCCCTCCACTCCGGGGATCGGACAGGGATGTCTGCCTCGGGTTTCAATTCCTCGATGGCTTGGAGGAGTATCTGTCGCAGCATTTTAGCTCGGATGCCATCGCCAGTGGCGTTGGTGATCAGAAAATCGGCCAGGGGGTGAGTTTGCAGATACATGTAGTCGTAGAGGTGGGAAAGGGCATCCTTTACTTGGTCGGTGAACTCTGACTCCAACATCATGAATTCTCCCCATCTTGAGACGAAAATCCTCTCTTTTGGGACATTTATGAGATTCTCCTGAGACCGCCGGGATTGACACGGGATGGGTTGTAGATTATACTACGAGGAGATTATTTATACAAACT
>CAYRNM010000148.1:0-5976 GCA_964425465.1 uncultured Anaerolineae bacterium
CTCCCTTACACCTTCCCCCACAGCTACAGCGACAGCCACCTCAGCGCCCATGCCCACCGCCCCTCCCTCACCGACGGCCACCCCTACCACGACTCCAACCCCCCAGCGGATCATGTCTCCGCGCCTCAGCTTCCTGTCCCCACAGCAGGGCAGCAGCTATCGCCGCGGGGAGGTCGTCTCCGTCACGCTCCAGTTGGAGGCGACTGTCAATGTACTGAGTGAAGCTCTGGTGACCGCTCAGCTGCAACCACCCAGGGGAACAGCCTTTCCCCTCTCGCTCACGCCTAGCGATGGGTGTCATTGGGTGGATCAGGTCGGCCCCTTGAAGGAGATTGGCCTATACACCTTGTTGGCCCATCTGGAGACCCCAGCTAGCGCAGGCACCATCCTGGAGGCCCAGGCGGAAACGCACTTTCGAGTGATCTCCCCATCCCGCTCTTGGGTCTGGCTGTTGACCGGTGCGGGGGGCCTGTCGCTGCTTGCCGGGGGAGCAGTGTGGTGGATAGGCTCTCACCGACCGCCCCTGCGGGGCATCCTGCGGCTGGCCAAAGCGCCATCCGGTGAGGAGCTGGGACAATATTGGGACCTGACCCGTCTGTCCGGCCGAAGGGCGTCCATTGGGCAGGGGGATGGCTGCCCCATCAGGCTCACCGGGGATCCGAGGATGCCACGCCAGGCAGCCACCCTCATCCCCTGCGTCCAGGAGGGGGAGATGGTAGCGGTGCTTCGCAAGATGGCCAGGGAGGCAGAGATCCGGGTCAACGGACAGCCCCTCAGAGGCGAGCACCTGCTCCATGACGGGGACCGGATCGAGCTCGGCCCCTACCTCCTGCGCTACGAGGACCTGGCCCAACGCGCCAGGCGGTTCCATCAAGGGACGCCATGGCGCTCCAAAGGGGACTCTCGCTGATTTCGAGTTGTCAGTTAGCGACCAAAGAAAGAATGCTTATGAGGAGGTTGAGAGATGAGGAACTATTTTGGAGTCCAGATCGAATCCCTGGAGGAGACATTTGCAGGAGGACCCACCCTCACGGGGGTGGAGATGCTGCCCATCAGCCCAGGGCTGTATCTCGGACTGGGCGGATCGGGCCATCGCATTGGCCTTTTCCTCAAGGCGGCACTGCTGCGCGCCTACCCCGAGGGTATCCCCTCAGCTTTCAGAATCCTGGTCTTCGACACCGACGACGAACACTTGGCCGTGCGCGTCGGCGATCGGTTGGTGACCCTGGAACGGGAGAGTGAGTTCTTTCACATCGGCCAGGTGCCGGTGGCGCGCATCGTGCGCAACCTGGACAAGCTCCCCTCCATCGCTGAGCGTCTGCCCTACATCCGCGACCTGCCACCGGTGGCCCTTCGTCGGGGGGCGAAGCAACTCCGCCCTCTGGGGCTGTTGGCGCTCCTATGGCACTACCCCCGGATGCAGGAGATCGTGCAGAATGCGCTGTGGGCTCTGGCAGGGCGGGAGAACCTGGGGGACGAGAGCCTGCGCGTTGACCCAGCCCAGGGCATCACCATCTTCCTGGCCGGTTCATTGGTCGGAGGGACGCACTCGGGCCAGATGCTGGATGTGGCCTACCTGATACGCAGCGAGCTGGAGCGGCTGGGCAGCCTGGCCGACTTCTGCCGAATCATCGGTGTGGGCCTGCTTCCAGGAGCCTTTCGGGGCATTGACGGCCCCAACCTGGTGCCCAATACCCTGGCTGCACTGCGGGAGCTGAACCACTGCATGGTGCAGGGGAGCTTCCAGGCCACCTATCGCAATGGGCAGGTAGTGGACACGGCCCAGCCCCCCTTCGACATGTACTACCTCGTTGACGCCGTTGACGAGGAGGGGCAGACCTGGCTCAGCCTGGAGGATCTGTGCACCATGGTGGCCCAGTCCATCTTCCTGATGACGGGCTCCCGGCTGGGCCAGCGGGGGGAGAGCGCCTTTGACAACCTGGACGATGTGCTCAGCGCCAGCACACCGGAGGGATTCGGGACCTTCTTCGGCAGCTTGGGGCTGGCCGAGCTCCGCTTCCCCGCCGAGGAGGTCATGGGCCTGTGCAGGGCACGCCATGCTCGCCGGATCATCCGGCAGGGCCTGCTGAGGCCATCTGACGAAGAGAGGATCGCTCAGGCGGTGGAAGCATACATCCACTCTCACACGCTGAGCGCCGACCCATTGCTGAAGGAGCTGGCAGTAGACGAAGAGGGATTGCCTATCGCCGTGGTGTTGGATCCGCCAGGGTGGCTGGAGGATTTTCCACCTCACCGCATCCCCCAAGAGGTGCTGCAGTGGGTTCAGAACTACCGGCTGCTGTGGCTGGAGGAGATTTCCGCCTCTGTATCCAGGCTAATCTGAGGACCGATGCCAGAGAGCCCAGGCCGACCTGGAAGCACGGATCTGCAGCCTGGCCAATGACCTACAGCAAGGTCCCACCTCAGCCCGGGCCTTTGTCCAGGGCTGCCTGGCTCAACTCAGGGGCCTTCAGCGAGAACTGCGGAGCCGAAGGGCAGCGCTGGAGATGGAGCTTCAGGATCTCAAGCGTCGCTCCGACGAGGCCGCTCAGGGCCTGCTCCGCGCGGTGGAGGCCCCCTGGTTAATGCGCCAAGGGCGGGTGAGGCGCTCCTATGAGGCTTACCTACAAGCAGCCCAGGCCCACCTGGGGGCCTGCCTGGAGGCCATGCTTCTGGAGCGGGCGGAGGCCCTGGCAGGAACACTCTGCGAACGGGCAGAGGTATCCGGCCAGCAATTGGAGGGCTGGATCGGACGCCTGCAGAGAGCCGAGGAGCACTTCGCTGGGGAGGAGCGACGCTGGGCGAGGGAGCTGGACGCTCAACAGGAGATCCCCACCCTGGCCCTGGTGGATGGGACCTACCTGGAGCTGCTCTACCAGCGTCACGCGCCCAATCCGGAGGCTCTCCTTGAAACTCTAGCTCAGCCCACACCCCAGTCCCCCGAAGGACTCTACGGATGGCGGCATCTGGGTCTGGAGGGGATCATCCGACTCCTGGAGGAGGAAGCCTGCCGGCCCTTCGCCCCCATCGCTGACCTTTCCGTGGAGGAGGTGGTCGTCGCCCGTCAGGATGTGATGTCGCCCCAGGCCCGTCGAGCAGCGCTGATGGACCTGGCCCGGCCAGCCTGGAACCTGGACACCACGGAGTTGCCCCAAGGCGGGGCTCAGTTGCGGCAGATCTCCATCCTCGGTGTGCCGGAGCAGGAGAGCTCAATCTATCGCCTGGATGGGCAGCTCCTGGTCTCAACCCATGACTGCCATCGCCTGACCGCTTTCGTGGCCACCATAGGTGCGCCCTATACCGCGCTGCAGAACTACCGGGACTACCACCGCGCTTACCAGCAGGTCAGGGGCTTCAAACCGCTCCATGTCCTTCCCATCTTTCAGGCGGAGGGGCAGGAGGCGAAGCTGGCCTTCGCCTTGGGCCTCATCTTCGGCTTTCTGCACAGCCGCGGCACCTACTTCTACTATCGCCCCTCGGACAGCCTGGACCAGGAGATCCGGCTGGGGCAGGGGGCAGCCAGAGCCATCCAGGCCCTGCGCGAACGGGGCCATCTAGCCACAGAGGTGATGGCCCGGGTGGAGGATCGCATTGGGAGGGTCGGAACGGCCGAGGCCTGGACCCTGTTGAACGAGTATTGTGCCCCCACCGGCCAGGAGGATGATCTGGCCCGTGAGCTGAAGAAGCTGGTGCGTTCCTACGCCGACATGCTGCAGAACGCCCAGCGCTTTGCCTTGGAGGGGCCCCTTTCCACTGAGGCGAGGGCTGAGAGGAAGGAGGAGCTATGAGCAAAGCCACCATCCCTCCTTCTCCTCGCCTGCTCCTCCTGGGATTGGGGGAGATGGGGTGGCAGGTGGTCAGGGAGTTCGCTGAGCGGCTGCTGAAGCGAAGGGGCGCTCCTCTCTCAGTTCGCTGTCTGGGGATCACCTGCGGCCCCCAAGGGGAGAATCCTCCTCCACCTCCTCTGGGAGCAAAAGCGCTCAATCTGGTGGGTAGCCCTGACCGCCGGGCTGAAGGGCCGGCCCCCTTACAGGGCCAAGGGGATCAGATAAGGAGGGCCATAGTGGAGGCATTGGCGGAGATATCCGGTGCGGGATATCCCGGAGGTGGAGGACTCCTGCTCGCTCCCACCGAGGAGTGGGTGATCGGATGGGTGGTTCCCCTTGATGACCCTTGGGCCGGCAGAGCCCTGCTGGATGCGGTCACGTTGGCCCAGGAGCTGGTGGTGCACCGGCTGGGAGTAGAACCAGTGATGTTGGGGGCCCTGCTCCCACCTGACCTATTGGATCCAGACCTGGATGAGAGAGCTCTGGTGCAGAGCTACGCCACGCTCCTCGAGTTGGGTCATGAGAGCTCCACTCCGGCCTTTAACGCCGGATGCTACCTCTTGGGTGCCCCACCTGGCCCCTCCGGCCCGGCTCATCGGATAGCCTTCATCGCCGAGGGGCTCTACCAGCTGCTCCTATGTCCCCTGGGACAGGTGGTGAGGGCAAAGGCGGAGTCGGCGGCCCTGCTGGATCCCACCCCCACCTGCAGCCTCTTCGCCCTGGCAGCGTGGGTCTATCCGGCCGAGGAGGCCGTGGATAGCCTGTCGCGGCGGCTGGCCCGGGAACTGGTGGAAGCTCTTCTCGGTGAGGGCCTGGAGGAAACCCCGACCGGGGAGAAGCCTTCATCAGGGCAGGGTTCCCTGGCTGGCCACGACCTCACACCGGAGGCCCTGATCAGGGCGCTTCTGCCAGCGGATCTGCTGGCCGAGTGGAGGTGGATGGCCCCCCTGGAGGTCCGGTTGGAGTGGCCCGACCTCACCCGGTGGCGCCTGGAGGTGGAGGAGGAGATGGAGGAACGCCTCGAGGCCCTTCACACCCGGCACCAGGTGCTGAAGCACCGGGCCCAGGAGATGGCCAAGGCCATGGCCCACCGCCTGCAGGCAGCGGTTCTACGAGGGTTGGACGAGGGATCAGGGGTGCTTCCTATTTGCGGCCGGTTTCAGAGGTTAATGGAAGGCATCAAAGAGGCCCAGGAGGGCCAGGAGGAGGCTGCGGAAGCAGGCTTCGAGGCGCTGGAGGAGTTGGAGGGGGAGCTAGAGCGGTGGGCGCAGCGTGGGGAGGAGTTGGCGGCGCGCATACCTCAAAGCTGGCCCGCTCTGCTGCGCCTCCTGATCCTACCCCACCGCTGGCTGGACACCTGGCGCAACTGGCGTGGCTTGAACCGGGTGGCCGGCCTCTACAGCGCCCTGCTGCACCGACGCCTGGATCAGGTGCTGACCATTATGGGGCATGATCTGGTGGCCGAGACCTATAAGGAACTCATCCCGTGCCTTGAACAGGGGTCAAAAGGGGTGGGGGATCTGGCCTGCGCTTTGAGAGCGGCGAGAAAGGCTCTGGAGGAGGAAGGTGAAGAGGAGCCGGGAGAGGGAGTGGACTCTGGCCGTGCAGACGGGCGCTCACTGCTGACGGCCGAGCTATGGCAGGAGCTATGTGGCCGGGTGGCGACAGACCTGGACCAACTCCTGGCCAAAGTCCGCCGTGAGGAAGGGCCGGTATGCCGCTGGCTGCGCGAGTCCTGGGACAGGGAGCGGCTAGCGAAGCTTTTCCTGGCCCAGGCCGCCCTCCACTGCGCACCTTTGCGGGAGTTCAGCGTGGAGGACCTGATCCTGGCGCGCTACCCCGAGCCGGAGGAGCGGTTGGAGGCGCTGAAGGAGTTGGTAGCCGCAGCCACGCCTCCGCCGGCCTTCGATGAGGCCGCTCTGCAGGAGGGACAGGGGCGGGAGATGGCGCTGCTGGGAGTGGGAGCGCCTCTGTCGCCTTCTTTGGAACAGCAAGTTGAGGAGTTGCCCTTGCCGCTGAGAGTGATCCTCAACGGCGATCCCTACCGCTGGACCATACTGCGGGCCCTCCACGGCCTGCCTTTGGGAGCGATAACCTTTGTGCAGGAGGCCCAGGCCGCCTACAGGCGAAAGGAGCGTCTTAGCGTCGT
>CAYRNM010000148.1:6076-7443 GCA_964425465.1 uncultured Anaerolineae bacterium
CGAGGTCATGGAGCCAGAGGTACACCGCCCTGGGTGGTCCCTTCGCCACAGGGCGAAAAGGGCCTTCAGGGGGACGCGAGAGCTGCTCCTTAATTGGGGGAGGCGGCTGCAGGATACCGGCTTGCAAGGAGCAGGGGACATCGCCTTCAGGGATCTGTGGTCCGAGCTGGGTCACCTGGCTCACCTTGTGGACTGGGATCAGTTGCGCGAGGGGCTCGAAAGGGAGAGCCGAGGGCGGATTGCCATCGCGGGGCTTCCCCAGGTTGGCAAATCCACCCTCTTCAACGCCCTTCGTGGCTGGGAGGTCTCCCCACCAGAGGCTGAAGCGGCTGAACTCCTTCACCCCCGCCAGGAGGACATGGGCCTCTTCCTGCTGGTAGATTTGCCCCCCGCACCCGCAGCGGGGTGGGAGTGGTCACCTGATCCCTGGAGTGGCGAAGGGTGGGAAGAGATGATCCCCAACTGGGAGGCCAGCCCCCTGGACGCCGACCTGATCCTGTTTTTGTTGGACGGAAGCCTTGGCCTGCGGCCGGCGGAGTACCGCTGGTTCAGCCGCTTACGGGCCAGGGGAAAGCTCCTTATCCCCGTCCTGAACAAGGCGGATATAGTGGGTGGGAACCTGGCTGAGCTTCAGGCAGAGATAGAGCAGCGTCTCGGCGCCCAGGTGATCGCGGTGTCTGCTCTCAAAGGGGAGGGCGTCTTCGACCGCCTGGTGCCCCGGATGGTGGAGCTGTGTCTGGAACTAGCGCTTCCCCTGGGACAGGAGATACCCGAGCTGAGGGAGGCGATGGCGCTGCGGCTGATCCGTCAGGCGGCCTTCACCTGTGGGCTGTTGGGAGCTGAGCCGGTGCCACTGCTGGATGTACCCCTGCAACTGGTCACCCAGTTGCGGCTGGTGTCTCGTCTGGCCCTGCTGTATGGGTATCCAGCGCCGGGCGTCTTCCAGCGAGAGATAATAGCAGCCTTGGCAGGGAGTTTGATAGGGCGTTACCTGGCCCAGCAGATGGTGAAAGCCCTTCCCCTTCTGGGTTGGGGGGCCAGCGGGCTGTTGGCCGCGGGGAGCACCTGGCTGATCGGACGGGCGGCGTTGGTCCATTTCGGCTCAGGGCAGGAACTGCAAGCGCTGGAGCGGGTGCGCGATGGGCTGCGCCCCCAGCGAGGCCTGTCCTGGAAGGGCTTGTCCTGGAAGGAGAAGAGGGCCGTCGTCTTGGCTAAGGCTTCGGCAGAGCTCAGCCGAGCCCTCGACGAATTCCCCTTGCCCCGGATCAAGCGCCCGGCCAAAGAGCTACTTTCCGCCCGAGAACTTCTCCAGCACGGCAGACTGGCGATCCGGCGGATCAGAGCTGGGGCGCGGGACCGATCCATAG
>CAYRNM010000149.1:0-1072 GCA_964425465.1 uncultured Anaerolineae bacterium
CCCCCACCACCCCCTATTAACGTCGCTGCGGAGCAGCAGAAGCAAAAGTGCAAAGAACTTTCGCACAGTTGCTTAACATTGTCAAGTTAACCAATCATCTGCTGGTAGAGCTCCCTCGTCTCCGACATAGGGTCCAGCCCCAGCCCCTCTCGTAAGATCTCTACACACTCCTGATACTTTCGTATGGCGGAGGCCCGGTCTCCCATCAGAATATAGCAGCGGATCGCTTGACGATACGCCCTCTCTTGGTATGGGTCATGGAGTAGAATTCTGTTGTAGCATTGGAGCGCTGTGGCATATTCCTGAGCCTCCAGATGGAGGTCGCCCAATGTGGCCAGGGCGGAAATGTACTTCAGGCGCAGGTTCTCCCTGCGCACCAGACACCAGTCGGAGAAGAACTCCTCCAGGTAATCACCCCTGTACAACTCAACGGCCTGGCTAAGGAGCGCCATTTTCGCTTCCCTGGCGGCCTCGTCCAATGCCTCAGCTCGGGCCAGCAGTTCCTCGAACTGCTCCACATCGAACCAGTAGTTGACCTGCCGGTTAAAAGAATAGATACCATCCTGATAAACCACACTCTCAGGGAAGAGAGCCCGTCGCAAGCGATACATCGTAGAGCGAAAGATGCCATTCAGTTTTTGAGGAGAGTGCTCCGGCCAGAAGATAGCTCCAATCTGCTCCTTGCGCAGACCTTCGGGACAGTCGAGAAGGCAGAAGAACAGTTCCTTGGTCGTGGAGGTAATCCAACTGACGGGTCTAGAGTTGAGGAGAACTTGTGGCTGCCCCAGAGCATAGATTCTCAAAGAGGGGAGTGTCGTTCGCGCCGCTAATATCTCTCCTGGCTTCAGCTTCTCTGCCCTGGTGCGGGTCCTCGACAGCGCTTCAGCGATAAGGGACGTCTCTATCCCTCTGGAAGCGGCATACTCCAGGAGAGATCCCATCTGCACGCCCTCGCTTGTGAGGAAGGGAAGACGAGCCGTCGTCGGTACCAGATTCAGAGCTTGGGATACATGCTCCAGGCCCTGCTCCGCTTCGTCGCTCAAGAAGAGCGCCTGGCCCAGGTGGAGGTGCG
>CAYRNM010000149.1:1172-4020 GCA_964425465.1 uncultured Anaerolineae bacterium
AGATAGGCGATCAGCCGTAAGTCATTGATGCTCTTTGCCCTGTTCATCGCCTTGGTATAGGCTTCCAGGGATTTCTGGTATTCTCCCTGATCCCGGCACAAGTCACCCATGCTGGCTAGAACGTATGCCTCTCGCCGGGGGGACCCAGACTCCCTGGCTTTGACGAGGGCCGCTTCCAGGGATTGAGATGCCTGCTCATAATCCCCTTGCAAATGGTACAGCACACCGAGGCTGTTGAGAGTATTTGACCAGGCGCCTGGATTGGCTAGCTTACGCCAGTAGCGCAGAGCCTGTTCATGATGGTCCAGAGCCCGATCAAGCTGGCCGGCTGCTCGATAAGCTATTCCAAGGTCGTGAAGGACGTTAGCGATATTGAATGTGTCATCTAATTGCTCGTATATCTCCAAAGCCTTTCCCAATTGAGCGATCCCCGCTGGGAGGTCTCCTAAATAGTAGCGGGATAGCCCGATATTCTTATGAGCTTCGGCGATAGCGGGCTTCGCCTCCGAGCCCCCCTCTTGTAAGAGCTCCAAAGCTTGGTGGCATTGGTGGATAGCCTCCTGGTACTGAGCCTGCAAGCGTGACACAGTGCTCATCCCCACCAGAGCCAAACCCATGTTGCCCCGATCGTTCACTTGAGTGAATTCCCTCAAGGCTTCATGAAATAGCTCTGTAGCTGAGATATACTCGGTTCTCTCAAAACGAACTTTACCTTGAAATAGCAAAAGCTTAGGATGGGCTTGCAGGATCCTTCTGGGAAGGGCGCTGAGCCAGTGGTCTAAGCTCTCCAGCCTGCCGGTTTCGAAGAATCGCTGGCCAACACTCCCAATGATCTTGGCGACTTTCTCGCAGTCCTCTAAAGTCAAGTATCTTTCAATGGCTTTGTCCCACTCGCCTCTTTGTTCATAGATTTGGGCGGCTTGGGCATAGGTCGTGATGAAACGTGCTGGGTCTCTCCGCAGCCTGGCTCTCAGAAACTCTCTGAAGAGGTGATGGTATCTTAGCCACTGCTCCTCGCCTTCCAATTCAGTGACGAAGAGGTTCCTTCTCTGTATCAGAGCCAGCATCTGAGCCGAGTTGTTGATCCCCAGCAGCTCATCACACAGACCAGGGGCCATCTCGTCCAATGCTGACGAGAGAGTCAGGAAGTCTTGGACAGGCGGTGGCTGTTGAGTGAACACCTGCTCCGCCAGATAGTCGTACACATCCATGTCCTTAACCCGGACCATATCTGCGAGCAATCTCTCCCACATCGTATGGGCGGTCAACAATATGGGGGTGATCCACCCTTCGGAGTATTGAAATAGCTCTTCCGCCTTCTCATCTGGGATGTCCAAGTCGTAGTTTTGTTTGATCAGCGCTTGGATCTCCTGGGGGGTGAATCTGAGCTCATCAATGCCCAGTCCGACGACTTGCTCACTGGCAGCCAGCCAAGCCAGGTTGGGTATTGCAGGCAGGGTCCGCGTGGAGATGATCACATGGCAATTCTCGGCTACGTGCCGGAGAAAATGGGCCATGAACTCGTTAATCTCATCCTGATCATCCAGATAATGGTAATCGTCGAGGATGAGGATAAAGTATTCGGGTATCTCCTCATAGATCTCATTGACCAGGGTGGCTACCAGTGGGTACATGTTTCTCCCCCAATCGGCGGTACCGTGGAGAAGAGCAGATGCTCTGATACCGAATTGAGGATAGGCCTGTTGTATGGTAGCGACCAGGTGGTCAAGAAAGATACTGGGGTCCCGATCGAATGGGTCGAGGGAATACCAGCAAACGGTGAGGTCTGTGTCGTGGGCAAAGTCAATCAGGAGAGAGGTCTTGCCGTAGCCCGCGGGAGCTGAGATCAGGATGAGTTTGTGCTCCACATTCGCATGGAGGAAGTCAGTGAGGCGGGGACGAGGAAGTAGATCAAGAGGCTTCTTCGGAAGAAGGATCTTCGTTATGATGAGAGGAGAAAAACCGGCCATCAGTCTCCTCCATCCCTCCTTAAGAGGACTGCGGCTTCATAAGCACTATATGGAGGCCTTTGGGCCTTGAGGGTCACATCCGCTGACTAGTGATTATTATACCACAGCCCTGCATAGATTCAAGCCATATTGCCTTCCCACCTAGCATTCGGTGCCCCGCCCGGGAGATGCTCCCAACCCATCAAGGTGCTGCAAAGCATGGGAGAGATGCCGGCCCAAGAATACGGCGCAGTTATGCCGAAATCTACGCCAGATAAACCCTCCGCGCCAGCCAGATGACCCAGCCAAGCAGCGGATCCAATAGGCGCTGCCAGCGACCTGCGAGGTAGGCCACGCCCCCGCCCAACAGCGCTCCAGCCAGCACATCGCCCGGGTAGTGGACGCCGCAGAAGATGCGGGCCCAACCGAAGAGCAGTGCAGTGAGGAGGAACCCCAGGCCGGCCCAGCGATTCCACAGCCACACGCTCACCGCCAGGGCAAACCCCACTGCTGCTGTGTTGCTGGGCAGGGAGGAGTCGGTGGGATAATAGAAGAGAAGGTGGACGGGATGGGCGTAGAAGGGCCGGGGACGGAAATAGATGAGGTTGCACCATTTGAGCAACAGGTTGGCCGCCAGCAATGAAAGGATGGCCATCAGCACCGCCCGCTGGTTTCGCTCACGTTGGGCCCGCTCTCTCCCCTCAAACCACAGTGCCACCAGCCCCAGACTCATGGCCGTGGTCAGCCCATAATCGTTGGCCAGAAACCGCATGGCCCCGTCGAGCAGCGGCCACCGGCCGGCCCAGCCATTGATGAGCTGAAAGAGCGCCCAATCCCAGTCCATCACAGGTGCTCCTCACACCAGCGGCCGATCACCTGGGCCACTTCTTGGCTCGTAG
>CAYRNM010000149.1:4120-7413 GCA_964425465.1 uncultured Anaerolineae bacterium
CGCAGGGCCAGGTCACCCCCCAGGCCGAAGCCGATGACACCCATCCGTGCCTTATCCACCTCGGGCCGGTGGAGCAGATACTCCACCCCGGCTGGCACCAGAGCCAGCACATCCGGATAGCGGGGCGACTCGCCTCCCACCATCCAATCAATGGACAGCGTCACGAATCCCATGTCCCGCAACTGAGCGGCCACCATCCCCAGGTCCCCCGCTGAACTCCCCATTTCCGGGACCAGGCAGAGGGCTGGAAAGGGCCCCGAGCCCTGTGGCACGTGAACCCAGCCCCGCAACTGAGGGGTGATCACCACTTCTCCCTTATCCGCCTCCATCGCAGCCCCCTCTGGATGTGGAGCGGCGAGGCTGGCTCCAGTTAGGATGACTACCAGTGCCAGGAGGAAGCCGGCGGCGAAGAGGGCCGCCAGCTCTGACCCCGCCAAGCCGGGCACGAAGAGGCCGGGGGTGAAGGCGTAGAAGCCGGCGAAAGAGCCGATAATGAGCAGCAGGCCCGCGGCATAGCCCCACCAGCTCTTGCCACGGCCGCCCCAAAG
This sequence comes from uncultured Anaerolineae bacterium, assembly GCA_964425465.1. Taxonomy (GTDB): domain Bacteria; phylum Chloroflexota; class Anaerolineae; order JAYEMR01; family JAYEMR01; genus JAYEMR01. The sequence goes on from CAYRNM010000149.1 coordinate 4,669, forward strand.
CGACAGCCCCACCAGCCGCTGACGGGCGGCCTGGATCTGTAGCACGCCCATGCAACTGAGAGTGCACAGGAGAAGATAGCTAAGTGCCAGACGAGGGGAGACAAACTTGAGCATGGCTTACCCCAGCTTCCGAAGTCTCCGCCATACCACCTCTGCCTCAACGGTTGGCTCCTTGCGGATTTTCTCCAGCCCCTTCTCATACTCTGGGGTGGGCACCCAGTCGCTGTAGAAGGCTTTATAGCCCTGCTCATCAATGAAGTAGGCCCTCACCCCGCTGGGGAGCTTGCCCTCCTGCTTGTCCAGGTAGTTGGCATAGGCCGCTTCACTGGCGAAGACCAGACACCCCTCCTGGTCAATGTAGGCTTCCTGCTGGCGGAGCTCCTCAATCAGCTCTTTCAGTATCGCCTTCAGATCGCCCACCGTGAGGGTGGCGAGCGGTTGATCCAGAGCAAGCTCGGGCATCTTTCATTCCTTCCCATCTCTTCCTGATGCGGGAAATAGCCTTCCCGGATTTCCCATTATACTATACCCCCGCCTTGACGCAAAAAGGCGGGGAGAGCACCAGCCCTCCCCGCCTTGACCGGATCGCTGTCAAGGCCTAAGTTCAGGATAGCCCTACGATCTTCCCGGTCTCCAGATCCACATCTATGTCCACGAAAACAGGGCGGCTGGGCAGCCCCGGCATGGTGCGCATCTCGCCGCACAGGGGGTAGAGGAAGCCAGCCCCCACGCTGGCCCGGATGTCGCGGATGGGCAGCGTCCAGCCCCGTGGCGCGCCCTTGATGGCGGGATCGTGGGTGAAGGACAGGTGGGTCTTGGCCATGCACAAGGGGAGCCTGTCAAAGCCAGCCCGGGTGTACAGCTCGATCTTTCTCTCCGCCTCGTCGCTGTACTCCACCCTCCCCGCCCGATAGATCTCGTGGGCGATGGTCTCGACCTTGTCCTCGATGGACATCTCCAGCGGATACAGGAACTTGAAGGCGACAGGCTTCTCACAGGCCCTGATTACCGCCTCGGCCAGGGCTACGCCCCCCTCCCCACCCTTGGCCCACACCTCACTGAGCACTGCATCCTCCGCACCAGCCGCCAGGGCGGCCTCGCGGACGACTTCGAGCTCCGCCTCGGTGTCGGAGGTGAAGCGGTTGACGGCCACCACCACCGGCACGCCAAACGTGCGGGCATTCTCGATGTGCTGGACTAGGTTGGGCAGCCCTTTCTTGAGCAACTCCACATCTTCCTCGATATATGCCCGATCCAGCGGAAGCCCCGCCACCACGCGGGGTCCTCCGCCGTGCATCTTCAGGGCCCGCACGCTGGCCACGATCACCACGCAGTTGGGGATGAGGCCGCTGTAGCGGCATTTAATGTTGAAGAATTTCTCCGTGCCACAGTCAGCGCCAAAGCCCGACTCGGTCACCACGTAGTCTGCCAGCTTGAGGGCGATCTGATCGGCGATGATGGAGGAGTTGCCGTGAGCGATGTTGGCAAAGGGTCCGGCGTGGACGAAGGCTGGCGTGCCAGCCAGAGTCTGCATCAGGTTGGGCATCAGGGCATCCTTCATCAACACGGTCATCGCCCCGGCCACCTTCAGATCTTCAGCGGTGAGCAGCTTGCCACTCTTGTCGGTGCCCCACACAATGCGAGCTAGCCGCCGGCGCAGGTCGCGCAGCCCCTCGTAGCCGTCCGTGAGGGCCAGGATGGCCATGATCTCCGAGGCCACGGTGATATCGTAGCCGGCCACTCGGGGGTAGCCGTCGGTGCTGGCGCCCATGCCCTCCACCACCTGACGCAGAGTCTTCCCTGCACCCTCCAGGGGCTGGTCAGCCGCACCAGCTTGGAGGCCAGTGACGATGTTGCGGATGGCTCGGTCGGAGACATCCACCACTCGGTTCCACATGATGGAGTCTGGATCTATGTTCAGACGAGGGATCTCCGGGCAGAGACGGGCCAGCCTCTTGTCATCATACTGGGCCTCGAACATGAGGCGGGCATCAATGGCCGCCGCCAGGAGATTGTGAGCCGCGCCCACAGCGTGGGTATCACCCGTGAGGTGCAGGTTGAAGTCCTCCATGGGAACTATTTGCGAGTAGCCGCCGCCGGCCGCGCCGCCCTTGATGCCAAAAGTAGGCCCCATCGAGGGCTGGCGGATACAGGTGAAGACCTTCTTGCCGATGGTGCCCAACCCCTGTGACAGGCCGATGGTGGTCACCGTCTTCCCCTCGCCCAGAGGGGTAGGGGTGATGGCCGTCACGTCAATGTACTTGCCATTGGGCCGATCCTTGAGACGTTGTAGAACATCCAAATGGACCTTGGCCTTGAACTTGCCATAAAAGTCTAGGTCATCCTCGGTGAGACCTACGCTCTCCGCGATCTCAATGATGGGCTTCAACTTCGCTGCCTGGGCGATCTCAATGTCGCTTGGCACTCCGCTTGGCATCTCTTACCTCCTGTGTGAACTAGTTTTATGGACGATAAACTTTCAACAGCTGATCTAGAAGTCGCCGTAGATATCTCGCAGGCGCTGAAATCCTGATCGTTGACGTGCGGGAACAGCCAGACGATGGATATTCAACGCACTCACACCCTCTGTGTCATCTCTCACCTCATCCACTCTCGACCTGTCTCTCCGCCGCCTCTAGCACGTTGCGCATCAGCATCACATTGGTCATGGAGCCCGTGCCGCCGGGCACGGGGGTGATGGCCAAGGCTACCTCCTTCACCGCCTCGAAGTCCACATCCCCCACC
>CAYRNM010000150.1:0-7337 GCA_964425465.1 uncultured Anaerolineae bacterium
GATCCACCCCCCCACCCCCCCCTCCCAACTCTTCTTAGGGCTGATGCGCGGCCACAGTTTATGTCTGCCAAAGGACAGGCCCACGAAGTAGGCCCCCGAATCGCAGATCCAGGTGGACAGCAGTGCTACCCCCATCCAAAGCAGGCCCTGTGGTGCAGCGCGGAGCAGCAGGAAGTGGCCCATCAGCCAGCCCAGGTATAAACCGCCGGACAGGGTCAGCGCCCAGTCCACCATCGGCGCTGGTGAGCCCGCCTGAAAGAGCTGCCACCCCAAGGTAAGCATCACCATGCCCACCACCGCCGGTCGGATCAGGCCCCACTCTGGCCGATAGGCCCCCAGAAGCAGCAGCACAATGAGTAAGAGCCCCAGAGGTATCGAGGGGCCATAGCCGCCCCTGTGCAGCAGTCCGTAGAACTCCCATCCCGCCAACAGCGCCGCCAGGCCCACCACCATCGCCAGCCAAGGTCCACCCAGGTACACCGCCACCCCTACGACGGGAATCAGTATAGCCGCGCTCAGAATTCGTTGGCCCAGCAAGTGCTCGCCTCCTAACCTACCCGCGCCTTCGGGCATGGGCGGCGAAGTAGGCATAGGCAAACAACAGAAGCACCACGGACACGGCGTAGACGGGTAGGCGAGCCCCTTCATCTCCCAAGTCCATGTACCTGAAGAAGACCAGGAGTTGGAAGGCCAGGGGCAGGAGAATAGCGATCTTGGCGTTACGGGAGAAGGCCCCCCACGCTGCGTCGCTCTGGTCCAACGGCCGCTCCAGGAACTCCATGTCCAGTTCAGTAGGTTGTGCTCTATTGATCACCCACCTACCGTCCCTGTCCAGTAATGTGGTAAATCCGAACCTCATATCCGCCATCTGTGAACGTCTTTACCATATCGAAGGCATGAAAAAGATCTTCATATTGAGAAACCTCGCTGAAATATCTATCCGGTTCTTGGAAGAAACGCCCAAACATGCCTTGGCTAAAAATCAGGTACTCGAAACCGTTAGCAACGTACCAATCCGATGTGTGATCAATCATTCTGCCAAATCCTTGTATCGAGAAGCGTTGCGGGTCCACGTATGGGGCGTATGACTCAATAGCAATCCGAGCACCAGGCGGCAGATTCTGGGCAATCCACACCCTTGCTGTCTCACGGCTATCCACGGTGGTTAATCGAATGTTACTTCTCACTGTTTGCAGAAGCGGCAACCCTAGGGACATCACAGTCAAGACTCCTACTGCAAAGATCAGCGGCTTCCGTATGTCTGATCGTTGAGTGCACGCCTGTCTAAACATACTCACTAGAAAAGATGATGCCAGCAAGAACAGAAACGGAGTCAATGGCAACAACGTTTGAGCATTCCTCACCACGAATCTGCTGATGAATATGAAGTATATCAGTGGGAAGACAAAGAGAAGGATGATCCGTTTTGAACGCGCATAGATACCACATAGAATCTGCAAAACCGCTAATAGAGCTATAGGACCTTCAACTCGCCAGAGGTATGACAGATACCAATTCAACGTGTTGCCCTCCATGCCTGCATGGCCCGTCGAGTAGTGTCGAGCTTCGAACAACAAACCAGCAAGAAACTCTTGATGATCCAACATGGCAAAAGGAGTGGTCGTGGAGAATGCAACAGCACTTAGGGCAAGCGCAAGATACAATCTGCGTTCCTTGAAGCCTTGCAATCCGCACCGGAGAAAATGCGCTGAAACCGTGGGGAGTATAATTAGCGCACCATTGTATTTGCTCGACGCTGCGAGTCCAGTTGCAATACCCGCCACAACATAATGCCAGGTCTTTCCTTGCTGAAACGCCTGAACAGATCCCCAAAACGAAAGCAACACAAAGAAGACTAAAAAACTGTCTGGAGTAATAAGGCGACTGTTCATTACATTGGTTGGTGATACAGCCATTGTTAAAGATGCTAGCAATCCAACCGTTGTGTTATTGGTCAATTGCCGTCCGGACAGAAAGACTAGTGCTACAGTCGCAGAGCCGAAGAGAGCTGTCAGAATACGTCCGAGTAAGAAGGGACTCCGCATTGGAGTCTTTCCGACTCCCATTGCGAGGATTATCGGGGCCGGAATGTCGGCAGGATGATGAAACACCCCTGCGAGTTTGCCGACGAGGTAGTATGGTACGTAAGCAAGCCCATGGATGTAGAAGAAGAGAGAGGGATAGTTGAAAAAATGCGGGTTCAGATCGCCAGTCTTGAAAACGTCTTGCGCAATAATGACGTATCTGGGTTCGTCAGGATGATAGAGATAGGGCAAACCAAAATTGATACCCCAAATTCTGAGCAATATGGCTAACAGAATTATCCCAATGACAAAACACTTCCCGTTCTGCGCAGGATTATCAGTATGAAGCTTGGAGCTTGCGTTGATTATTCTCATGTTTCTGTGGTTCCAAAACTCGATGCACAGTACTCACCCCACCCAGACCGCCAAGGCCATCGCTCCTGCCGTGATGGCCACAAGCCCCCACAGCAAGGGGCGGTTTCCCGCCTGCGCCGCCCTGTACAGCGCTACAGGCACACTCAATACCACAATCAGCGCTGCTCCCTGCAAAGCCAGGCTGTGCTTGCGTCTAAAAGAGGTGCGCTTATCCCCTTCTGTCATTTTATGTCACCTCAAAACGTAGACCACCAGCCAGGTGACCAGGCCTATGGCTCCAGTAATGACCAGGCCGTAGGTCAGGGTTCGCTTCAGCACCTCTCCCTCCCGGCCGGCCAACCCGGCGGTGGAGCAGCCGACGATCACCTTGGCCGGGGCCAGCATGGAGCCCAGCGCCCCCCCTGCGGTCTGCGCCCCCAGGATCACCAATGCGCTCACCCTCAACAGCTCCGCCGTCTGCTGCTGCAGCGTGGCGAAGATGACGTTGGAGTTGGTGTTGGAGCCGGTCATGAAAGTTCCCAACAGGCCGATAAAGGGCGATGCCAGTGGGAAGGCACGGCCCACGCTGCGGCTTAACCCCTCGGCCAACAGGTGAATCATGCCACTGTGGGACATGAAGGTGGCCATGCCCACCATGGCCGCGATGCCCAGGCTGGAAGGGACGGCGCTTCGCAGGGTGTGGGCTGCGATCCGGCGGAGTGCACCAGGCCGATAGTGGCCCGTGGCCCAGTAGAGTCCATAGGCTATCAATGCGGTGTAGGCCAGAAGGGCTCCGGCGTGGCCGAAGAGGTCAATGGTGCGCCCTACCTCGGCCGGAGTGGTCCAACCATAGTGGGTGATGATGGCGGGGAAATCCACCCGCAGCACCACCTGGCCCAGAAATCCCTTCAGGGACGGGATCAGCTCCGCGCTGACGACGATCGCCACCAGGAGGAGATAGGCGGAGAGGGCCAAGGGGAGCCCCATAGAAGTGCGAGGGTCCTTCGAGCCTTGTAGGGACAGTTCGCGAACTGCCCCTACTTCATCGCCCCGGTAGATAGGCAGCCGCACCACCAGCGTCCCCACACCCAACCCCACCAGCCCGGCCATGAAGGCGGCGATATTCCACATCCCGCGCGTGGCCAGGACGTACTGCGTCCCCCCCATTGCCAGGCCGATGAGCAGCACCGGCAGAAAGCCGCGCCGCAGCGCCCGCCAGCCGTCGTAGGCGTGGGCCGCACACCAGCCACAGCCCAGACAGGCCAGAGCCAGGAGGATAGCCGACCAGGGAGCCAACGCCTCCCCCAGTAGGCCGGTGGCCGCGATGAGGGCCTGGAAAGAGGAGGCGATGCTGCCGAAGGTGACCGACCAGGCGTGTCCAATGGCCGCCGCGCTCACCGCCACCACTGGCTGAAAGCCTAGCCCGACCAGCAGCGGGGCCACCACTGCCACCGGCACGCCGAAGCCCGCCACTCCCTGCAGGAAGGCGTTGAAAATCCACCCCAGAAACAGAAGCTGCATCACCCGATCGCCGGTCAAGTGGACGATGCCCGCCCCGATCACCTCGATGGCCCCTGCTTCATTCACCACGTTGAAGAGCACCAGCGCCATCCAGATGATGTACAGCACGTAGAAGGTCAGCAGCGCCGCTTTGAGCTGGGAGTAGGCGATCAGTTCCGGCGTCGCTCCGAAAAAGAGCAGGGCCACCAGCAGGGCTGTGAACCAGCCTGCGGGCCCTGCCCTGTTCCCTCCCCATCGAAAGCCAACCATCAACACCAAGACCACCAGTATGGGAGAGAGAGCAAGAAGCCAAGTCAGAGATGTCATAGGGATATCGGTTCGGAGCTAAAAGTAACGAGTAACGAGTTATGAGTTCCAGGTTGGACAAACTCGTAACTTGTAACTTATAACCTGTAACTACACCTGTGCCAACGCCTGTTCCAGATCGGCGATAATATCCGACGCGGCCTCAATTCCCACCGATAACCGCACGAGCCCTTCGCCGATGCCCACCTGAGCCCGCTGTTCGGGGGTCAGGGCCCGATGGGAGGAGCTGGCGGGATGCAGGGTGAGAGAGTAGACATCGCCCAGCGTGGTGGCGGGCAGAACCAGCTCCAGCGCCTCCATGAAGCAGAAGACAGTCCCTCGATCCGCGTCGGCGATCTCGAAGGAGATCATGCCTCCAAAGCCTCCCTCGCGGAAGAGCTCGGCGGCCAGTCCGTGCTGAGGGTGCGAGTCCAGGCCCGGATAGTTCACCCGCAGGATGCGGGGATGTCCCACCAGCCAGCGGGCCACCTCCATGGCGTTGCGACAGTGCTGGGCCATGCGCAGGGGAAGGGTCTTGATCCCCCGCAGGGTCAGCCAGGCCTCGGTGGGCCCCAGGTTTCCGCCCACCATCTTGACCACCTCAAACAGCCGCTCCCGATTGGCGGCCGAGGTGACCACAACCCCGCCCATCACGTCGCCGTGGCCCCCCAGGTACTTGGTGGTGGAATGGATCACATAATCGGCGCCGTCGGCCAGGGGGCGGTAGAGGTAGGGTGTGGCGAAGGTGTTGTCCACCAACAGATCCGCACCACAGGCATGAGCCACCTCAGCCAGGCGGGGCACATCGGCTACCTTTATCAGCGGGTTGGAGATGATCTCGCACAGCAGGACCCGGGGCTGGACTTCTTCCACTGCTTGCTCCACCGCCAGTAGGTCGGTGATGTCCACGAAACGGACCCGGACACCCCATCCGCGAAACAGCCGATCCAGCAGGCTATAGGTCGCGCCGTAGAGGTCCTGGGCTGCGACCACAGCCTGCCCTGCGCCAACCCCGGCCGCCAGCAGTGCAGCGTGAATGGCGGCCATGCCGGAGGCGAAGGAGAGGGCTGTCTCGCCCCCTTCCAGTGTGGCTATAGCCCGCTCCAGGGCCTCATTGGTGGGCGTGCCGTAGCGGGGGTACACGAAGCCAGGGCGCGTGCCGCCGAAGATGGCATCCAGGTCAGCCATGGAGTCGTACACATAGCCCACCGTGTGGTAGATAGGAGTGCTCACCGGCGTGAAATCGGGGCGCGGCCCCCTCTCGCCGGCGTGCACAGCTTGGGTGTGGATGCTGTGTCGTTTCAAATCCATGTCTTGTGCTCCTGTTTAAGCGCCCAAACACACTCGCGTCCTGAGACCACGGGCAACCTGTTCATACGGCCACCGTCAGAAGTTCAAAACCACTCCTCGGGAACCGGTAGGCCATCCTCCTCCAGTGCGGCGATGTATCCCTCGATAGCCTCACAGATATTCCGGAAGCCTCTTCCTTGGTCTTGCCCTGGCTGATGCATCCGGGCAAGGTGGGACATTCAGCCACCCAGCAGCCATCTTCTCCAGGATAGATGATCACTTGTCGCATCGTTTGACCCTCCCATTCAGTTCAAGCGGCTGTTCCGCATAATCCCTGCACATAATCTCCTGCTACGAGCTTGGCATCTGGTCACACCAAAATGTATCATCTACCATCAGCATTGCCAAGCTGGATCGCCCCGACCCATGGCCTCGATCTCCACCTCGCTCAAAGACGAGCCTGCTTCACTCCGGCGCAGATGGACCAGATACTCCCAATTGCCGCCGCTGCCCCGGATGGGCGATTCGATCAGCCCCTTGATGCTCCAGCCCTGCCCTTGCGCCCAGCACAAGAGCCGGACCACGATCCGTCGCCGCTTGGTGGGATACACCACTACGCCGCCCACAAGCTGATGGGGTGAGTCGGCCTCATATTGGGGCTTGATGAGAGCGATCACCTCCCCCTCGGGCTTTAGCCAACGGACGGCCTGGGGCAGCACCCGCCGGAGCGAGGTGAAGGAGAGGTCCACGGTGACCACATCCACCCGCTCGGGCAGCGCATCCAGGTACATGGCGTTGACTTCCTCCATCACCACCACTCGGGGGTCGGTGCGCAGCGACCAGGCCAACACGCCAGTGGCCACGTCAATGGCATACACCCGCCCCGCTCCACGCTGCAGTGCGCAGTCGGTGAAGCCACCCGTGGAGGCCCCTACGTCGGCCACGACCTTGCCGCTGAGATTGACACCGAAGGCCTTCAGTGCCGCCTCCAGTTTGAGCCCCCCACGGCTAACGTAGCGACGTCCAGGTTTCAGCCGCAGCTCGGCCTCCGGGTCAACCAATACACCCGGCGTGGTAGCCGTATGCCCCTTCATCAGCACTTCGCCGGCCATCACCCGCCGCATGGCCTCATCGCGGTCTGCGCACAGCCCCTTCTCCACCAGGAGCTCATCCAGCCGCCGTCGGGCCATCTACTCCCCCTCAAGGATCACGATCTGCTCCGGCGATTCCACGATGATCTCCGGCGCGCCTTCGTATTCTTTGATATACCCCGTGACCCGCACCTGTTGGTGCAGATAGAGCTCCTCCGGTGGCTGGGGAAAGAGGGGCCAAGCTTCAGGGAAGATCACCACTTTGAAATGATGGCGGTAATCCTCGTGGAAGTTGAGGAACACCACCTTGCCTGAGTTATAGGTGGCAACCACTTCTCCCCCAACTGTGGCCACTTGACCAATGTAATCGGCAGCCTCCTCGAAGGGGATGACCTCTAGAGGTGTGGGGACCACCGTCGGTGTATGCGTGGGAGCGACCGCTTGGGGGATGGAAGTCGCCCTTGGTGTGATCGAGGGAGCGATGAGCTGCAGCTCCTGAGTGGGACAGGGGGGACAGGCAGCCGTGTCGGTTACGATCTCGATCTGAGCCGGCTGGCGAATAATGATCTCTGGCGCGCCTTTGTACTCTTCGATGAGGCCCGTGATGCGCACCCACTGCCCGTAGAAGAGCTCCTCCGGTGGGCGGGGGAACTTGCTCCAGTCCTCAGGGAAGACCACCGCCTTGAAGGTGTGCTCATAGTCGGGGCTGAAGTTGAGGAAGACGGCATTGCCGCTGTTGTGGGTGGCGATCACCTTGCCCTGTACGGTGCCC
>CAYRNM010000151.1:0-7241 GCA_964425465.1 uncultured Anaerolineae bacterium
CCCACCAGCAGCCGCCCCTCCTCGTCCTTGGCCGCCTGGGGATGCTGGATGATCTTCTGGATATCCTTGACGGTGATGAGCCCCTCCAGGTGGAAATCCTCATCCACGATGGGCAGCTTCTCGATGCGGTACTGGTGCAGGATGGCCTTGGCCTCCTCCAGGGTCGTGCCCACCGGCGCGGTGATGAGGTTCTCGGTGGTCATGAAATGGGTGACCGGCTGGTCAAAATCCTCCACGAAGCGGATGTCACGGTTGGTGAGGATGCCGATGAGCTTGCGGTCGGGGGCCACGATGGGGATGCCGGAGATGTGGTATTTGCTCATCAGCGCCTCGGCGTCGCCCACCGTGGCCTCCGGCCCCAAGGTGAAGGGGTCGCGGATCATGCCCGACTCGGAGCGCTTCACCCGGTCCACCTCATCGGCCTGCAATTCGATGGAAAGATTCCGATGGATGATCCCGATGCCCCCCTCGCGGGCCAGAGCGATGGCCAGCCGGCTCTCGGTGACAGTGTCCATGGGGGAGGAGGCGAGGGGGATATGGAGTTGGATCTGAGGTGTGAGCCAGGTGGAGAGGTCCACTCCAGCGGGGAGGACCTCGGAAGCTTGGGGGATTAGCAACACGTCATCGAAAGTCAGCCCTTCTTTCACAATCCGTTCATTCATCTCAAACCCTCCTGTCTCCATACTATTCGGTGATGCCTACACTAGAGCCCAGCGTCAATAAAGCCCCATGGCAGAGACTCCCCCACAGGCCAGGCCTGGAGGTACACATCTGGCTTCAGGCCCACCTCCTTACAGGCTCGCCGCCAGCCAGCCAGCGAGCGCCGCCGCATCCGCATCAGCACCTCTCCCACCCGCTCATCTCCCCGCGCCAGGACGCCCTGCACCCTTGCCCAAGCGGGGCTCTCGGAGCGCACCTCAATCCCCGTGGGCTGGAGCTGGCTCTTTATGTAGGCTATGCGCCTCTCCAGCGCCTCCTGAGAGGCCATGGCCGCCCACTGGAAGGGGGTATGCGCCTTGGGCACGAAGGGGGTGACATTGGCTGTGAGACGGCCTGGGAAGCGGGCCTTGATCGCTAGTGTCAACTCCACCAGAGCCTCCACGCCAGCCTCTGTCTCGGTGGGAAGCCCCACCATGTAATATAGCTTGAGGTGGGGGAAACGACCCGCCGCCCGATCCACCGCCTCCATGAGTGCCTCCTCGCTCACCCCCTTGCGGATCGCATCCCGCAGCCGCTGCGACCCCGCCTCGGGGGCAAGGGTCAGGGTCTGGGTGCCACTTTCGGCCAGGGCCTCCAGCAGCGCCTCCGGCAGGGGGTCCACCCGCAGTGAGGAGACCGAGATCTTCATCCCCAGTTCGCGAAGTCCAGAAACCAGCACTTCGATCTGAGAGTAGTCAGAGATGGCCGCGCCTACCAGTCCCACCCGATCCCGGTAGCGCTTCCCCCGCTCCGCCTGCGCCAGCAGCACCTCCGGGCTCCGCTCGCGCACGGGCCTGTACCAGTGGCCGGCCAGGCAGAACCGACAGCCCCGGCCGCAGCCCCGCGAGATCTCCAGGAGAAACATGTCGCCGAACTCAGTGTCGCGGGTGAGCACGACGGAGGTGGTGGAATAAGCATCTAGATCGCGAACCCATTGACGTTGAACAGGTTGCAAGTTGCAAGTTACAGGTTGCAAGTTAGGGATGAAGAGGCCGGGAATCTCGGCCAGGGCGGCGAGCAGTTGTGGTCGGGAAGCTGAGGCCTGTTCGTAGAGGAGGTCCACCAGTGGCGGAATGATGGCCTCCCCCTCGCCAATGGCGAAGGCGTCGAAGATAGGAGCCAGGGGGAGAGGGTTGGCCGAAGGGGCAGGACCCCCGATGATGAGCAGGGGATGTGTCTCGTCCCGCTCGACGGCGCGCAGGGGGATCTCCGCCTGGCGCAGCATCTCCACGATGTGGAAGTAGTCCATCTCAAAGCTGCAGGTGAAGGCCAGCACGTCGAAATCCCCCACTGGCCGCTGGGATTCCAGCGCCAAAAGCGGCCTGTCAGCCCCCGTAAGGTTCCAGAAGATCCGCTCACAGACCACCCTGGGATCGGCGTTGAAGAGCCCATAGACGCTCTGCAGCCCCAGGCTGGACATGCCGACGGTGTAGGTATTGGGGAAGGCCAGAGCGATGGGCAGCTTCCCTCCCCAGTCCTTGATGATGGTTCCCTCTTCGCGGGATAGAGTTTCCCTGGCCTGGGCGATGTGCTCCCACTTCACAAAATAATCCCTTTTCGGGGTGCGAGTGTCGAGTGCAACAGGTTAAGGCTGAGGCTTAACCTTAACCCTCAACCTTAGCCTCAACTGCACTGAGAATATCCGCAGGAGCGGCAGACGGTACACCCTTCAACTAACTCCAGCAGGCCGCCGCATTCGGGGCACTCTGGAGCCACTGAGCTCATCTGGGTCTTGAGCACGATTTCCTCGGGGATGTGGCCGCCGTTGGCCTCGATGTAGTGGCCGATGGCCCGGCCGATGGCATCGGCGCAGGAGAGGATGGTCTCGCCATTGTGCCAGGCGGGGGAGGGGCAGCGGATGCCACGCAACTGGTCAATAACCTCCTCGGGGGGAATAGCACTGCGCAGGGCCAGGGAGATGAGCCGTCCCACAGCCTCGGAGTGAGACGCTATGCAGCCCCCACTTCTGCCTACCCGCAGGAACACCTCGCACAGCCCCTCCTCATCCTCGTTGATGGTGATGAAGAGCCGTCGGTTGCAGCCCAACGCCACCCGCTCGGTGATTCCGTGGGTGATGTCTGGTCGTGGGCGAGGTCGAGGTTGAGGTTCAGGTTGAGGCTCAGACTTAACCTCAGCCTCAGCCTCAACCTTAGCCCTAGAAGTCCCTCTGGTCAGCACCTGTACCTTCCGACTGCCATCGCGGTAGACGGTAATCCCCTTGCAGCCCAGTTCGTAGGCCAGGAGGAAGGCGTCGCGCACCTCTTCCACCGTGGCGCTGTTGGGGAAATTAATCGTCTTGGACGTAGCGTTGTCAACACCGTGAGTCTGGAAGGCGGCCTGAATGCGCACGTGCCACTCGGGTGAGATATCGTGAGCGGTGACGAAGACATGCTGTACATCTTCCGACACCTGGGCCAGCTCCTGACAGCTTCCGCGTTGAGCGATCACCTGTATCAACTCCGGGGAATAGAATCCTCGCTCCCGGGCCACCCTCTCGAAGAGGGGATTCACCACTGCCAGCTCATCCTCATCCAGCACATGGCCGCGCACATAAGCCAGGGCAAAGAGAGGCTCGATCCCGCTGGAGGCCCCGGCGATGATGGAGATGGAGCCCGTGGGAGCGATGGTGGTGGTTGTGGCATTGCGCAGCCCTTTGGTTTTCATGCGATGGATGAGCGCATCCCAGTCGAAGGCTGGCGCATTACGCAGTGGCTCCACCCCATCGCAGGAGAGGTCAGAAGGCTTACGATAGCGTCCCTGGGTGTAGACAGAGCCGTCGAAGGCGGGGAAGACCCCTCGGCTCTGGGCTAAATCGCAGGAGGCCTCCTTGCTCCAGTAGTTGATGGCCTCCATCACCTTGGCTGCGACCTGCTCTGCCGCGGGAGAGTTATACGCGATCCCCATTTGGATGAGCATATCCGCGAAGCCCATCACGCCCAGCCCGATCTTTCGTGTCTTGCGCGTCGCCTCCTCGATCTCCGGCAGAGGAAACTTGTTGATGGTGATGACATTGTCCATGAAGTGCACCGCCATCTTCACCTTCTGCTCCAGCTTTTGCCAGTCAATGGTCCCTTGAGGGGTGACCATGTGGGCCAAGTTGATGGAGCCCAGGTTGCAGGACTCGTAGGGAAGCAGAATCTGCTCTCCGCATGGATTGGTCGACTCATACTCTCCCAAAGCTGGAGTGGGGTTGAATTCGTTCATCCGATCCAGGAAGATCGTACCTGGCTCCCCGTTGCGCCAGGCCATCTCAGCGATCTCATCGAACACCGCTCTGGCTCGGAGACTGCCCACCACCTGCCCGGTGCGGGGATTGACCAGCGGATACTCCGCATCCTGGGCCAGGGCATCCATAAAGGCGTTGGTGATGGCTACCGAGATGTTGAAATTGGACAGAACCCCTTCCACCTCTTTGCTGCGGATGAACTTGAGGATGTCGGGGTGATCAACGCGGAGGATACCCATGTTCGCTCCACGGCGACGTCCTCCCTGTTTTATCACGTCCGTGGCTGTATCGAAGACGCGCATGAAGGAGATGGGGCCGGAGGCGATGCCCCCGGTAGATCTTACGACATCTCCCTCAGGTCGTAGGCGCGAGAAGGAGAAGCCGGTGCCACCTCCACTCTGATGGATCAGTGCCGTGGCCTTGACCGCGTCGAAGATGCTCGTCATGTCATCCTCCACGGGGAGGACAAAACAATTGTGGACAGCAACGCCGTTAGCAACATAAGAGTGATCTTCTTCAACTTCAAGGTTGTATACCCGACCGACAAAAGGTTCACGTTCTATTTTTTGAATGGGGTACAATCTATAGCCGCCAAGTTCCAGATATTGCGGATAACGGTTTCTAGCTCGATAATTATCGCGAGCCACTGCTAATGTTAGATCCTTGCATTCAGTTGGCGCGGCACTGATACGGTAAGGATAAGCTGTGCCAAGCTTAGGCATCCCCATCTTTGTGATATTAAAGGTGTAACCAAAGCGATTAAGAATGAGCCATACCTGTGCAGCCAGAACTTCATTGGACAGACTGATAAAAAGCTTATCCTGTTTCCGAGCGTTATGATGCGAGCCATCACCTCGAAACAATCCTACTATAAGCCCGAATTGCTTCTTTGGCGGCAATTGCATAAACTCAACGGGTAGATGTTTATCGTCAAACTTTTCACCTAACAAGTGAGCAAATAATCTGCCTACAACTGTAGAAAAAAAGCGCAATTCGACACAACTCTGTCCTTTCAAGGGTTCAATCTCAGTCACCAAGTTAAACTTACTCGCCATGATGTGAAGCACATCCTCGTAAAACGACGAGGCATCTTCATGAAAAGTGAATCTTATACCAGTGGGTTTCTTACCGCTGTAGGAAAGAGAACCTTCAGCCAACCAATAACCAAACAGTCGCATCAAGTCATTATCTAATACAATCTTGTCAGGCACAGGTTTACCCCTGTTATATTTCGAGGAGCCCCAGACCAACTCTCCTTCCACTGTAACTTGAGCCTCAGAGAGCAAGTCACTGATAGTGAGGTATTCAATGGCGTGCTCGGTCTTATCGTAGGCAATAGCTACAAAATCGCCTTCTTCGAGATCTTTCACACGAATCCATTTAGGAGTAGCAATATCTTCCTCCAAGTACTTGCAATCCGTCTTGTTCCTTCTGCGTTGCCTATGGCAATATTTGTTATTACGTCTACATATATGACTTCTGTTTCGAGGGCACTTCAGGCCAGTTTTTTTAATGGCCAAGACAGGATGATCTCCTGTCACAGAAAGTGTCTCAGCAAGTAGTTTTCGCACGGAGATTTTATAGATTTCCTCACAGACTTCCCTCTGCATCACTTCAGTAATAGGGCGAGAACGTCCTCTGTGAGTAATAACATAGTCGCCAACCTCAAGCTCTTCAATTGACCTAAAGCCACCAGGGGTCAAGATAGGCTGTCCTCTGGTGAAACAGGCGCTGAGTTGGCCTAGGTCGGTTCCGGCGTTCATGAGTGTCGGTGAATTCGGAAGGAAATCAAGACTGGCCATCAGCTCATAAAAATGACGGGCCACCTCCTCCATACTGGCTCCCATATCGTACAGTCGGTCGGCGGCCGCGACCGCCTCCGCCACCCGGCGGAACATCTGCTCCGGCGTCTCTATGATCTCCCCCCGTTTGTCCTTTTTCAGGTAGCGTTTTTGGAGTACCATCTTGGCGTTGTCAGAGAGACGTTGATCAACAGCTATTGTGGTAGACATAACCTACACCTCCTCATTGAGCCCTGACAGTCAAAGATCAAATCCGCTATCTAACACCCCTGAAAGAGGGTGTAATATCCTTCTTGAACCCATAGGTCCAGTCATAGACTCGAAAACCATGGTTGGTGTAGAACAGGTAGCCACGTGGCGAATCCATGGCGCCCGACTCCAGCAGCCCGGTGCTGATGATGGCTTCTCGATAGCCGACGGCGTGCAGTTCCTGCAGGGAGCGCTGTAGCAGGTGCAGCCCCAGACGACGGCCCTGCAGCTCCTCTTCAAGGTACATCACTAGAACGAACAGGGTATCCTCGGCTCGTGGCGCTCGGGACCATTCGGCGGATGAGACGCAGACGCAAGCGCCCACTTCCTTCCCTCCGCGCAGGACCTTGACGACCAGACCCGGTCGTAGGGTTCGGCCTCTTTTCCATTCCAGTTCCAACTCCACATCCAGTCCAGTCGGCATGGGGACAGGAGTCAGGGGGACGAAGTCCGGCCAATCTAAGAACACCTCGCCCAAGGCCATCCGATACCCATTGGCCCTCAGCAGGGCATCCACGTGTCCCATGTGTTCGGAAAGACAGGCCCCGTGCTGATGGTAGAAAGGGTAGCCGTTCCAGTTGAAGGCGATGATCTCTCCCGCTCCCCATTCGGAGAGCCTCTCCTCCGCGGCGGACAGAAGGGCCTGACCTGCGTCCCGGCGCCCCCGGTCATAGGCCAGAAAACGAATGAATCCTACCGTGGCCCTCTCTTGCTCTCTCACTCACTGTCGCAACTCTCTCTCGACCTCTGTCATCTCTCCCTCATCCCTGAGGGACAGGTAGGCACTGGTGGGCCTGACCAACTCCGCTTCTGAAATGTGGGGCCACAAGGTATCGCGGAGGTACCACTCAAAATCCCCCTCAGGGGTGTCCCAGGCATGGATCCAGGGGTAGAGATCAAAACACCTCCCAAGATACGCCTCCCGGATGTCCAGTGGCGATGCACCTGCAGGCAGGCCAAGGATCGCCAAGGCCTCGATCTTATCCAACTGGCAGCGATACATCTCGTGGGTGGTGGCCACCATGTGTGCGACTCCAATCACCTCTCCTTGGTCCAGGGCGACGATGAGGGACTTGGAGGAACCACCCTTCACATTTAAGCCGTTTTAAGAACTCAGGGGGCGCCTGATGCGGGCGGTTATGGTGGACAAGATTCCCGATTTCGCTGATAATAGGTTTGTCGAACCAAAAACAGCGAAGGAAGGAATCTACCACCATGACCGAGAAAAGTGTAGCACTACCCCTGGAAATCGTCAAGAAGTTCTC
>CAYRNM010000152.1:0-2818 GCA_964425465.1 uncultured Anaerolineae bacterium
GCTAGTGGGGTACGATGGGGCGTTGTCCATCGAGCATGAGGACAGCCTGATGTCGAGCCATGAGGGGTTTGAGAAAGCGGTCAAGTTCCTGCAGGGCCTGATCATCAAGGAGAAGGCCGGCGTGGCCTATTGGGCGTAAGCCCCTACGGCAATGGTGGGAAGGAGATTCCTATGGCTGATACCATCAATGTTGGCCTGGTAGGGTACAAATTCATGGGCAAGGCCCACTCCAATGCCTGGCGGCAGGTGGCCCACTTCTTCGACCCCAAACTGAAGCCGGTGATGAAGGCCCTCTGTGGCCGGACGGAGCCCGCCGTGAAGGCCGCTGCCGAGCAATTCGGCTGGGAGGGGTATGAGACCGACTGGCGAAAGCTCGTCGCCCGCGAGGACATTGACCTAGTGGATATCTGCACCCCCGGCGGCCCCAGCCACTGCGAGATCGTGCTGGGGGCGGCAGCCAATGGCAAGCACGTCTTCTGCGAGAAGCCCCTGGCCAGCTCCCTGGCTATGGCCCGAGAGATGCTCGAGGCCGTCCAGCAGGCAGGTGTGGTGCATATGGTCAACTTCAACTACCGCCGCGCCCCCGCCGTGGCATTGGCTAAGCGGATGATTGACCAGGGGCTCATCGGTCAGATCTACCACTGGCGGGCGGTTTACCTGCAGGACTGGATCATAGACCCCGAGTTCCCGCTGGTGTGGCGGCTGGACAAGAGCGTCGCCGGAAGCGGCCCGCTGGGGGACCTGGCGGCCCACTCCATTGACCTGGCCCACTACCTGGTGGGGGAGGTCGCCCAGGTCACGGGGATGATGCAGACCTTCATCGAGGAGCGGCCCCTGCCCACTGAGATGGGGGGATTGGCGGCGGTGGCTGGGGAGGAGCGGGGGAAAGTCACGGTGGAGGACGCGGTGGCCTTCCTGGCCCGCTTCGAGAATGGCGCTTTCGGCACCTTCGAGGCCACCCGCTTTGCCGCGGGCCACAAGAACTACAACCGCTTCGAGGTCAATGGCTCCAAGGGCTCCCTGGTCTTCAACTTCGAGCGGATGAATGAGCTGGAGTACTACTCCCGAGAAGATGACCCAGACTATCAGGGGTTTCGGGTGATCCAGGCCACGGAGCCGACGCATCCTTACATGTCGGCCTGGTGGCCGACGGCGCACATCATCGGGTACGAGCACACCTTCATCCACGGGGTGTACGATCTGCTGAACGGTATCGCCGAGGATGAGATACCGGTCCCCAGCTTTGTGGATGGGGTGAAGTGCCAGGCAGTGCTGGAGGCAGTGGAGCAGTCGGCCCAGAGTGGAGAGTGGGTCAAAGTACAGAGCGTCGCAGCATCCTAGGTAGGGGCGGTTCGCGAACCGCCCCTACTTTGCTCCCACCCTGGGTCGGAGCTCTCATGGGGTTTCATCCTGCACCACTGCTCCGGCCCGGGGTGGTTTGCCACTGAGAAACCTGCTCCAGACACCCAAGGTCTTCTGAGCTTATTCAATAGATCAAGGAGGAGTCTTTATGCATCACATCTTCCGTGAATGCGACAATACCCTCATCTGGAAATTAGGCCATGAGACGGTACAGATTGAGCCCTGGGGCTCAGATAGCCTCCGAGTGCGGGCCACGATGGCCTCTGAGATCCGTGATGATCTACCCGGTGCTCTGCTGGAGCCTGTACCCACGGAAGTGCAGATCGAGATCAGTGCGGAGCGTGCCGTCGTCCGCAATGGTGCGATGGCCGCCAAAGTTTCCATCGAAGCAGGTCGGTTCCAGAGATGCAAGATTCGCTTCTTAAACGTCGCCACGGGCGCTGAACTTCTAAGCGAGAAGCTGCCGCATCTCGCCGGGCCACTGGCGCGTTCCTTCAAGGCGGTGGGTGGCGATCTCTTCCGGGTCGAGGCGTGTTTCAAGGCCTACGATGACGAGCGCATATACGGGCTGGGCCAGCACCAGCACGGCCGATTGGATCAGAAGGGCTGCATGATCGAACTGCTCCAGCGCAACACAGAGGTCAACATCCCCTTCTTGCTCTCCAGTCGAGGGTATGGCTTCTTGTGGAACAACCCCGCCGTAGGCCGCGTGGAGTTGGGACGGAACGGCACGCGGTGGGTGGCCGAGGCGACGCGCCAACTGGATTACTGGATCACCGTCGGCGACACGCCGGCTGAGGTCGTGGAGCACTACGCCGACGCCACGGGCCACGCGCCGATGCTGCCCGACTGGGCGGCGGGCTTCTGGCAGTGCAAGCTGCGCTACCGCACTCAGGAGGAATTGCTCTCCGTGGCCCGCGAGCACAAGCGTCGCGGGTTACCGCTCTCCGTCATCGTCATTGATTTCTTCCACTGGACGCTCCAGGGCGATTGGCAGTTCGACCCCCAGTGCTGGCCCGATCCGCCGGCGATGGTGCGCGAGTTGGAGGAGATGGGGGTCAAGCTGATGGTCTCCATCTGGCCCACGGTCAACGCCCTTAGCTCCAACTTCGAGGAGATGCAGCAACGTGGGCTGCTGGTTCGCACCGAGCGTGGCCTCCCTGTGCAAATGCGCTTCATTGATAATAGACCCGAGGGGCCTGTCTGCCTGCACTTCTTCGATGCGACACATCCCGAAGCGCGGCAGTTCATCTGGGAGCAAGTGCGAGAGAACTACTATCGGCACGGTATCAAAGTCTGGTGGCTCGACGTGGCCGAGCCGGAGATGCATCCGCTGGATCCTGACAACCTGCGCTATCACCTGGGCAACGGCTTGGAAGTGACCAACATCTATCCCCTGATGTACGCCCGCGCCTTCTACGAGGGGATGCGGGCCGAGGGGGAGGAGGAGGTCGTC
>CAYRNM010000152.1:2918-7171 GCA_964425465.1 uncultured Anaerolineae bacterium
CCTTGAGATAGCTGGTGGGGCATTTATTCCAGCGGCGAACGCCCTCTGGAGCTCCGAGGTCCTACTGGCTCATGTGAAAGACGCCCAGTTGGAGACGGTGGAGCAGTCGGCCCAGAGCGGGGAGTGGGTGAAGGTGGAAGTGGAGCGAGTGTAGCCGAAACATACACAAGTGACCGGACAAGCAGCTTCTTTCTTTGTTCCATCCCGGGTCGGAGCCATCTTGAGTTTTCATCACTCTGCTCTGGCCCGGGGTGGTTTGTCCAATGCTCTTCCTCAACTCAGTGATGGGTCAACAAGGAATAGTGGGGCAGACCTCCTCAGTGCCACTCTGCGCCCTTCAGTCCTCTGCGCCTCAGATCGGCCTGGATCTGTCCCAGGTGGAACATGGAGTGCCGCAGGGTGTAGACCATGCGCTCCAGGACCGTGGCCCCCGTCCAGGGGAAAGGGTGCTCGGACAGGATGGCCTCATCGGACATGGAACGGAGCTTTCCCCTCATGTTCCCCCGGATCTCCTCCAGGTAGTCCAGCATGGGCTCCCGGTCAGGCAGCTTCTCCGCCTCCCTGGTCTCCCAATCCACGCCGAAGCGCTCGGCCCAGTCCATGCCCTCTGGCGATTCCCGGCTGTAGAAATCCACCGTCTAGATGATGTGGTAGGCCAGGCGGCTGGGGATCAGGAACCAGTGACCGGCGTCGCGCTTCCATTCTTCGTCGGGGCAGTTACCGATGGCCTCTCTCAACATCACCCACAGGCGATCGAACTGATCGGCCAGTCCATTTCCGATGGTGTGCATCTTTTCGCCTCCTCATCAGGTTTGCATCTGGATCACTGCCAGTAATTATAACGCCCTTTGCCCAAATCCGCTACATTGTACTTTACCTCGGCCTCAGACCCCAGTTGCGCAGATGAGCGATATTGAGGTATAATTGCCACTGCGGAAGGTCCAAGACAACCCAGTTGCTTGCGGACGACGATGGCCTGGACAGGTTCGTTCAACTGATACGCACCTATTTCAAGTTGGGCGGTCACCACATCCAGTTCAACGTCGTGGACGCGGCCACACTGCGTGCTGCGCAAGAGCACCCCGAGCAGTACCGGGACCTTATCGTGCGCGTGGCGGGCTACAGTGACTATTTCTGCGACCTCGGCACGTACGGCGCGAAGAGCGGAAAGTAGAGTCAGTAAGGGAATAGAGGAAAGGGGAAGACGATGAGCATAACACGAGTAGAGGAGATTCAAGTTGCGATTGAATCCCTGCCTTATCAGGAGTACATACGCCTGAGGCAGTGGTTTTCGCAAAGAGACTGGGAAAAATGGGATAGGCAAATTGAGGCGGATTCGGAGTCAGGAAAGCTGGATTTCTTAATTGAGGAAGCTCTCACTGAGAAAGCCAAGGGCATCCTGAAAGAACTGTAGATGCATAGGACAACAAATCGTTTCTGGGAATGCTTCGGAGGTCTTCCAGAATCTGTCCAACGGATAGCGAAAGAGAAATTCGCATTGCTCAAAGCAAATCCTTCACACCCTTCTCTCCATTTCAAGAAAGTTGGCAAGTTTTGGTCTGTTCGGGTCGGAAACCATCACAGGGCACTTGCGATTGACGATGAAGAAGACTTCATTTGGGTTTGGATTGGTACTCACGACGAATACGAACGTATGATCAGATAATCGAGGGGGCGACCACCGGCCTGCAGGTTTCACCCCCACTGCGAGCACGCCACCCCTCGCTGTGCGGAGGAACCGCCACCGGCACCGACGGAGATCGCGCCTGGCGATGAGGTTAGCTGTTTCCTGTGCTCTTGAGAGAAGCTCCACACTTGGGGGCTAGTGGCAGCGTCAAAACGAAGTCGATGCGAATGTGCGAATGCAACGCCAAGACCGAGTTGACGAGCTAGGTAAGTACGAAAGAAGGAAAGGAGAGTCGCAACATGGTCAACGTTGAAGCTGAGAAGATCGAGATTCAGAGGTTGATCAAGAGGATAGAGGATGCAGAGAACCGGCAGGACGTGGACGCGATGTTCGAGGACATGACAGATGATGCCATCCTTCAAAAGTGCGGCGCTCCCCAGATTCAGGGACTAGATGTGTGGAGAGAAGACTATGAGAAGTTCTTCGAGACCTTCATTTCTACAAGCATCAGGTCCTTGGGTATAGAGGTCTCTTCGTCTGGTGACATGGCCTGGGACTACGGGGTCTTTGTCTCTGAGTTTGAAGGCCCTGGCGGTCGCACCAAGGCAGAAGGGAAATACCTGGGTGTCTACAAGAAAGTGGATGGGAAATGGAAGGGTGTTGCGGTTAGCATCAGCGGGAACAACTGAGCAATTTCAGCCCCCCATTTGGTGGTCGCATCGCCTGTAAACAGAAAGGGTGGGGCATAGTAGCAGAATTGTCGTCGCAGCCCCGGAGGTCTTTGGCGGAAAGGCTCAAGAAGGAGGAGAGATTATCGGATATGACAAATCAAGATTGAGCGCTCGCGCGCCATCATCAGATTTCATGAGCGGAGGAGCTTAGATGCGAGTAGCAAGCGACATCGGTGGGACGTTCACCGACCTGATCTACCTGGACGAGACCACAGGGGAGACCGGCATGACCAAAGCTTCGACCACGCCCCACAACTTCGCTATCGGCGTGGAAGATACCCTTAAGAAGTCCGGCATCAACGTGGCCGACACCACCTTCTTCGTCCACGGCTCAACCATCATCATCAACGCCCTCACCGAACGCAAAGGGGTCAAAACCGGTCTCATCACCACCAAGGGCTTCCGCGATGTCCTGGAGATCACCCGTGCCAACCGCCCCGACATCTACAACATGTACTATACCAAGCCGGTGCCCTTTGTGCCCCGCTACCTGCGCTTGGAGGTGGGGGAACGGGTCAATTACAAGGGGAAGGAACTTGAGCCTCTGAATGAGGACGACGTGCGCCAGGCAGCAGAGTTCTTCAAGAAAGAGGGAGTAGAAGCCATCGCGGTTTGCTTCCTGCACTCCTATGCCAATCCGGACCACGAGGCGCGCTGTGGCGAGCTTCTGCGGGAACTCCTGCCCGATGTTCCCGTCACTCTCTCCCACGAGATTATCCAGGAGTGGCGAGAGTACGAGCGCACCAACACGACCGTGCTCAATGCCTACGTCCAGCCTATCGCTGTCCATTACCTGAACGCTCTGGAAAAGGACCTGAGCAAAATGGGGATGGGCCCGGTGGCGCACATCATGCAGTCCAACGGCGGGATTGCTACCTTTGAGATGGCCCGCCAGGCGCCCATCAGAACCTGCGAGTCCGGCCCGGTGGCCGGCGTCATTGGCGCGGCGGTCATCGGCGATCTGTTGGGCGAGCCCAACATCATCTCCCTGGACATCGGCGGCACCACGGTCAAGAGCTCGCTGGTAGAGAACGGCGTGCCCAGGATCACCACCGACTACAGGATCGAGTACCGACGCGATTGGGCAGGTTATCCCGTCAAGGTGCCTACGGTGGACATCGTGGAGATCGGTGCGGGCGGCGGCTCCATCGCCTGGATAGACAAGGCAGGCTCGTTGCGCGTGGGCCCGGTCAGCGCCGGCGCGGTGCCCGGCCCGGCCTGCTACGATGCTGGCGGCGAGAAACCCACTGTCACCGATGCCAACCTGGTGGTCGGGCGCATTAACCCCGATTACTTCCTGGGCGGCGAGATCAAGGTCTCGATGGAGAAGGCCCGCCAGTCCATGCAAGAAATCGCCGACTTTTTCGGGATGAGCATCGAAGAGGCGGCCAGGGGTGTCATCCGCCTGGCCGATGCCAACATGGTCAACGCCCTGAAGCTGGTCTCGGTGCGGCGCGGTTACGATCCCCGCGAGTTCACCCTGGTGGCCTTTGGCGGCGGCGGCTCGATGCACGCCGCGGCTCTGGGCCGCGAGTTGCGGGTCAAGCGGATCGTGGTGCCCACCGCCCCGGCCGTCTTCTCCGCCTGGGGCATGTTGATGGCCGACCTGCGCAACGACTACATCCGCACCATGGTCGTCCGCACCGACCAGATTGAACCGGCCGAGTTGAGCGGTATCTTCGCCGAGATGGAGAAGGAAGCGGCTGAGGAACTGGCAGCCGAGAAGGTGGAAAAAGACCAGATGGTCTTCCAGCGCTTCGCTGACATGCGCTACGCGGGCCAGGAGCACACCGTCAAGGTGCCCATTCCCGGCGGCCAGTTGACCGAGAAGGACATGCCTGAGATCAACGAGCGTTTCCACCAACTGCACGAGCACGCCTACACCTTCCGCCTGG
>CAYRNM010000153.1:0-7141 GCA_964425465.1 uncultured Anaerolineae bacterium
ATTCCGTCCAGCGCCGTGGATTCCAGGCCGCAAAAGCCACTCCCTCCCAGCCTTCCCCTGCAAGGGGGAGGAGTTCAACCATCTGTGACGCTACGACGCTAGGACGCCAAGACGCTATTTCGGCACCGACAGGGTCTCCGCTGCCCTGGGCAGGATGTGCACCATCGCCTCAGGTCCGTGACGGCTCAGTGCTTCCTCCAGCGCCTCCTGTACAGTGGAGAAGGGCATGTAACCCAGAGCCCGCGTTTCCTCATCGGAGATCCCATCGGAGACCAGGCTGATCTGCCGGCCCACACGCACTTTGGCCCAGGCCATGGCTAAGGCCGCAGCGACCCGGTCCTCGATCCGCCCCTCCCGCACCCCGGCATCTATCTCCTCCGGACTCCAGGCGGTGAACTCCAGCATTTCCGAGTGCATGACCGCCACCCCCTCGGGGCAAGGGGACACCACGATGATGGTCCCGCCGGGTTTAGCCACCATGTCCGCCGGGTAGAGGGCCTTCTGCGACTGCCAGAACTCGATCTCCGCAGGGAAGGCGCCGGCGATCACAATATCCGCTGGTGTGTCAAATTGACAAGCATAGATCTCCCGACAGGTCTCGACACCAGCGCGGAAGGCCTGTCGCTGGTCGCCGAAGGCAGCCCGCACCACCTTCCCCTCCCCATTGAGCGCCACATTCAGGATGGCCGTCAGCCCCGCCTGCTCGGCCACCGCTTCCATCTCCGTTCGCACCTCATTCTCCACCTCTCCCAGGAAGTAGGGGCGCTGGCGGACGCTGAGCAGATGGGTGGCGGCCGTCGTCTCCGCGCCGGAAACCCCCGGCTGGATGATCTTGGCCCCGCCCGCGAACCCGCAGATGTGGTGGGGCAGGATAGAGCCCACCCCGATCACGCAGTCCGCCTCGTACACGGTGCGGTTGATGAGGATGGGCGTGGACTGGGCCGTGAGACCCAGGTCCACCAGGCGGTCGGGATCGTGGCAGTCGTGGTTCTCGATGGCGATGCGTTCCACGATCTCCGCGCCGTACTTGGCCCTGCACTCCGCCTCGTTCATGGGCCGGTGGGTGCCCAAAGCAATCACTAGCGTGATCTGTTGGTCACTTATCCCCGCGGCGTTCAGCTCCTCCAAAAGGGGACGCAATAGTTGGTGGGCCGGGGTGAGGCGGGTGAGGTCGTCGGCGATGAGGGCCACCCGACGGACGCTGTGGACCAGTTCCCTCAGAGGGGGAGCGCCGATGGGGTGCTCTAACGCTCGCCGCACCTCGGCAGGGACGTCGGGGCAGGAGGGTGTGGGCTGGGGTTCCAGCACCGCGCCCAGGTTGCGCTGCTCCACCTCCACGGTCAAAGCTTTTTCCCCGTAGGGTATGTGGATGACGACACGCCTAGACATATGGGCCTTGGTTTTTAGCCTCGTCGCGCCTGTTTGACGATCTCTACGAACCTCTTGGCGGTCTCGGTGAGCAGGGCGAAGTTCTCCTCAGCCACCACCTGTCCACTGACCAGGGCACTTCCCACCGCCAGAGCCACGGCGCCGTTCTTGATGAAATCGGCCGCGGTGTTGAGGTTCACCCCCCCCGTGGGCACCAGCTTCACCTGGGGCAGAGGCGCCAGGACGTCACGCAGGTAACGGGGTCCCATAACACCGGCGGGGAAGACCTTGATCAGGTCAGCGCCCGCCTCCTGGGCGGCCAATATCTCATTGGGGGTCAGCGTGCCAGGTATGGCTACCTTCCCGTAGCGATGGCACATCTCAATCGAGGCCTTGTTGAGTGTGGGTGAAACGATGAACTGAGCGCCAGCCAGGATGGCTGCGCGGGTCGTCTCCGCATCGAGTACCGTGCCAGCGCCCCACAGCACCTCCTCCCCATACTTGCTCGCACACTCCTCCAGGATCTGCAGTGCATTGGGGGTGGTCATAGTGAACTCGATAACATCGACGCCGCCTTCCTTGATGGCTTCGGCTACCTGCAGCAGGCGGCGGCTCTCCGAGAGACGCACCACAGCCGTGATCCCACAGTCAATGATTCTCTTCACTATCTGTTCTCTATCAGGCATTTTATGGTCCTTTGTAGGTTCTAGTATAGGTTCTAGCGACTGATTCTAAGGTCAGCGCCTGCCAACTGTGCCTCCACTTCCTCTGGGGTGCACCAGTTGAAGTCGCCGGGCAGGCTGTGCTTCAGAGCTGAGAAAGCCACACCATACTCGATGGCCGAGGCTATGTCGCCGGTGGTCAGGTAGCGATACAGGAATCCAGCCGTACAGGAATCGCCCCCACCCACGCGGTCAACGACCTCCACATCATAGGTTCTGGCCTCGTAGAAGTCACCATCGGAGTAGGCAAAAGCACTCCACTTGTTCCGCCACACCGAGATGACGTCCCGCAGTGTGATGACCACAATCTTGAAACCGAACCTCTCAGCCAGCTCCACGGCCACATCCTTGTAGCTGTCCTCCCGAATGCCGAATACCCGGAAGGTATCCTCCTCGGTGGTGAACAGGATGTCAATATACTCCATAAAGGGCGTCTGCACTTGGCAAGCTTTCTCTCGGGACCAGAGCCTAGAGCGGAAATTCAAGTCGTAGGCGATCTGGCAACCGGCCTTCCTGGCGGCCTCAAGCGCCTCTGCGGTCACTTGGGCGGCCGAATCGCTGAGAGCGGGGGTGATGCCGGTGGTGTGGAAGGCTTTCGCGCCCTTCAGGATGCCATCCCACTTGACCTCGCCGGGCTGGATCTTGCTGATGGCTGAGTTGGCTCGGTCATACACAACGGAGCTGGCACGAGGCGAAGCCCCCATCTCGAGGAAGTATAGCCCCATCCTGTCCTCGTTGGACCAGATGATATAGGAGGTGTCCACACCGTGCTCGCGGGCCTTGTTGCGCATCATTCGGCCCAAGGGGTTGCTGGGCAGGCGGCTGACCCAGGCAGTCTCCAATCCCAGCCGAGCTGCATTTACCGCCACATTCAGTTCTGCCCCACCGATCCTCACATCGAGCGTCGTCGTCTGCTCCAAGCGCTCAAAATTCGGGGGGTTCAATCGGATCATTGCCTCTCCAAAAGTTACGAGATCCATTTGTTCTATCCCTCCGTAATGCAGTATGATATCTCTTGCCTGCTACTATGGCCCCATGGCCTTTCCACTACTTGCTATTCTATCACACCTGTTGGACCTTGTCAAAGCGTTTCTTCTAAGCGTTTGGACATGACTTCGGCCAGGATCCTCTGCGGAGTGGGGCCTCGCGATAGACCAGGATTGCCGCCCAACGTCACTCGGCCGAGGGACGGGTGATCCAGTGATATGGAGAAGAGGGGTCTGTCGGCACGAAGTTGTCTGGCTATCTCGTGAGCTGTCCCCCGTGTGATCAACCAACTCTCCCGCCCGCGCATGATGGGGGCGGGGTGCGATCGCGAGGCAAGCTCAAAATAGTAGATTCCCGTCTGCTCCAGGCCAGTCCAGACGGTGTGGCAGATATCCACTCCGCCGCGAGCAACGCTTCACTCACGTAGCTGTCCCAGCCGGTTGCCGGTCAGATAGTTGCCCAGGGACGGTGCGCGGCCAGCTAGAGGCAGATGGATCGGAGGTCGCCTTCGCTCCCAGCGCCCCACACGGCTGCGAGCGGGGTCTCCTCCGCCCAGCCCGACCCCGAAGGTGAGTCACACGTCGTCACCTCCTCCGGAGCCTATCACATCCTGTCGAGCCCTCTCCGCTCTGTCGGCACCTCCTCTGCATCACTTGCCGGGCTACCTGCCGGCCGAACTCTCCGCATTTACTCCTGATCTCCTCTTCGGGTTCATCATCCAGGATCACCAGACCCGGCACGATGGCGGCCTCGGTGTGCTCAAAAGCCCAGTCCAGTGCCTGAAGGCATCTCTGACCGTCAAGCAGGACGCCCGACGAGGTAAAGCCAGACACCACCTTCTCAGCGATGCTGGGATGGCTGTAGATGCGGTAGAACAGCCCGTCAATGAGTTTCTTCACTGGCCAGGCGATGTTAGAGGCATAAGTCGGCGTCCCAAGCAGGATAGCGTCGGCGCAAAGGAACTCAGAGGCATCATGGCATTCCTCGACCTCCTTCACCTCCACATCCACCCCCGTTGACCAGATCGCTCGCGCGATCTCCTCCGCCATGTACCGTGTGTGCCCCGTCCGAGAATAGTAGGCAATCAGAATCGTCTTACTCATTGTGCTAGCCAAACCTCCTTTTCTGGGTGCAGAGCTTTACGATTCGTCCAGGGATTCACTAAACCACGGAACGAAGAGAGGGGTCGGCCCAGTGGCGAACAACCCTAGACCGCAAAGGGCTAGTAGGCAAACAAGGGTCCCACAGAGAGGCCCAGGTAGTTGCGGCGGATGGCCTCGCCGAAGACGGGGGCTACGGAGAGCACGGTCAGGTTGGGCAGTCGCTCCCGCTTCTCAGGGGAAATGGGCACCGTGTTGGTGGTCACAATCTCCACCAGTTCCGGGATGCCCGACAGCCGCTCGACGGCCGTCCCAGAAAAGACGCCATGGGTACAGACCACCGTCACCTCCCGCACGCCCTCCTCCCGCAGGACCTCCATCACCCCCACAATGGAGCCGGCCGCGGCGACCTCGTCGTCAATGAGGATCACCCGCTTGCCCCGCACGTCGCCGATGATCCCCTCCACCCGCACCGTGAGGTCGTCTAGGCGCTGCTTGTTGGCTGCCGCCACTGACACGCCGCCCAGGGCGCGGGCGAAGTGGGTGGCCTGCTTGGCGTGGCCGATGTCGGGAGCCACGACCACCGTGTCCCTGAGATCATGGCCTTTGAAGTGTTCCGCCAGGACGCTGGTGGCAGTGAGGTGATCGGTGGGCACGCTGAAGAAGCCATGCACCTGGGGGGAGTGGAGGGCCATGGTCATCACGTGGCTGGCCCCCGCGGTCACGAACAGATCCGCCAGCAGGCGGGCGGTGATGCAGATATGGGGCTCATCCTTCTTGTCCGATCGGCTGTAGGAGAAGTAGGGGATCACAGCGTGGATGCGCCGGGCCGAGGCACTGCGAGCCGCATCCAGCAGCATGAAGAACTCCAGAACATGGTCACTCATCCTGGGGAGGCAAAAGGGCTGCACGATAAAGACGTCCTTCTCCCGCACGCTGTCCTGCAGTTGGATGTAGAGACACCCGTTGCTGAAACACCCCATATCGGTGGGGCTCAGGCGAACACCCAGGTAGTCGCAGATATCCTGAGCCAGCTCGGGGTGGGCGCTTCCAGAGAAGATTCGGATTTCCTCCAGCGACTCACCCTCCCTCCTGGGCATAGAACTCCTCCTCGGTGATGAATTCTCCGCCCGTGATGTACCGGGAGACCGGCCGCCGCTGGGGATCGAAGAACAGTTCCACCTCGATCATCTGGAAGCAGCGGGTTTTTCCACTGCCCATGACCCCCTTGCGCACGTAGTAGGCTCCCTCACCCCCTTCGTACTCCGGCGTGAGCTCATTGCGCAGGTCCACCCGGACGGGGAGCTTCTCCCCGCACCGGGAGCAGCGGACGTACTCCCAGTGCACATCCGCCTCTTCCTTCCTTCGGGGGCCCTCAGGACGGGCTCTCTCGCCACCCTCGAAGAGGAAGGAGGCAATCTTTTTTAGAAAGCTCATCTCCCACTCCTTTCCATAATCCTCAGCTCAAGCCGGGCACGATGAAGCCGAAGAGGCAGATGAAATCGAGCGCGAACAGCCCCACATAGGGCAGGCTATGGACCCATCCATCCCAGACTCTTGGGAGGAAGTGCCGAAGGATAAAAAATATCCCTGCTCCAGCGGTGAAAGCAATGGCCCACTTGTCAGGCTCACCCAGCAGCAGACCCCTGGCCATCAGCAGAAGCGCTCCTGACAGGCAAAGGCCAGCCATGAGTCCGGCGCGGGGGCGGGCCAGTGCCTCGGCCAGGCCAAGGGCGAAGACAAGCCCCAGGGGGATGAGGGCGGGAAAAAGGTAGCGCCCCTGATGCTGTACAAATTGAAGATTATACCACAGGTAGGAGAGAAAAGTAAAGCCCAGCCACAGGGTCAGCAGTAATGGAAGCCGCCATTGCGATGGCGTAGGCTGTAGTTTCCGCACCAGATAGAGAAGGATTCCCAGGGCTACTAGGCCGGACAGCAGCTTCAGCAGCAGGTAAAGCCGGGAGTCGAGCAGGACCCCCATCCAGCCGAATTGCCCCCAGAAGGATTGAAAGGTGGTCTGGGCGAAGGCCTGAAGCAATCCCCCCCATCCCATCTGCGCCAGCCACTCCGCTGTCCGGGGCTGCCCCACGACGATCTGGTTGTGTCGGGCTAGGCCCCACAGGTCGAGGCCGCCGTAGGTCAGGTGATTGCGCACCAGCCAGGGCAGGAGCACCAGGCCCGCCAGGCCGAAGATCAGGAGGCCATCGCGTAGCCGCTCGCGTCTGCTGCGCGGGGCGATGAGGAGAGCCACCAGCGCCAGCGGCAGCGCGATGAGGACCGAGATTTTGGTCACCAGCCCTAAGCCGAGCAGCAGGCCCAGGCCGATGGCTCGCAGCGGGCTGGTCTCTCTGGCTTGTAGGTAGCGCACCAGCCCCAGGACCGAGGCTGCCAGGAGCAGCTCGGCCAGGGCGTCGTTGTTCACTGCGGATGCCACCGCCAAATGCATGGGCAAGAAGGCAACGAAGGCTGTAGTCCCCAAGGCCAGGCCCGGCTGCTCGGAGAAGACAGCCCTCACCAGCGCCCATGCCACTAGCAGCAATCCCGTGCCCAGCAGCAGGGAGAAAAGCCGCAGGGCGAGGAGGCTCCCACCAGTCAGTCGGTACACCACTGAGGCCAGTGCATAGTACAGCGGCGGCTGATGGAACTCGTAGCGGAGGGGATCAATGGACATCTCCGGCGGGAAGCGCCGGGCCTTTATTTCCGCCAGGTACTCATGAGGATAATCCCCCATCTGGAGCACAGGCAGGTGGCCCTTCTCGACGAGATAACGGACGTAATTATAGTGGGCGGGCTCGTCGGGGGCCTGCCAGGCCGGGGTGAAACGGGCGTAGCAGACACCGGCAGCCAGGTAGGCGAGGATGATGAGCAGCAGCATTATCTGGACCAGGCGCTGAGGCCACTGAACTAACTGAGCGCGCGTCCTCAGTGCTCTCGATCGCTTCAGTGCTTCAGTGTTCACAACTC
>CAYRNM010000154.1:0-7131 GCA_964425465.1 uncultured Anaerolineae bacterium
GGACTGACTAATCGGGAACGTTGTGGAGCAAGGGCTTCGACCTCGATGTACACAACAGGGCGATCAGCATCCTTTTCTTCTTGTTCATGGTACCGCCTCGCCGTCTCCAGATTGTTGCGATAGAGCTCAGGGTCATCTTTGGGGAGCAGTACCACGTAGGCTTTATCTGGCAGTGATTCAGCAAACTCAGGATGTTCCAGAAGATAGCGACTGAATTCCGTGCTCAGGGTCAGGTTCTTTTGTACAATCTCTTCATAGGTCATTTCTCATACCCCGCTCATACCTTGCTCGGTAGATCTGCCAGTTACGCTTGATGTCACGTTCACCATAGGTAAGCACCTCAGCAGGAGTACGTCCCCAAAACGGAGTTTTTGTCTGACTGCCATCGGGATGGAGAAGATCCCTATGTGCATATCCATGGGCACTGTCGTAGCGGACAATTGCTCGCCATTGGCCCTCGATTTGGGCTTCGTACTGGATTCGGAACTCTACGACCTGCCCCCCGATGGTTCGATGGTAGTGGCGATATCGGTTCTTGCCGTCGGGGGATAAATCGATCGTGTAGTCCTTTTCGCCCATCGAGTCTCCTATGTACTCATATTGTAGCACATGGTAAGCAAAAGTTCAAGACCCCCCTAACCCCCCAGGGACCCGCTATCATCAACTGCGCAATTGAGCATCCAACCGGGCGGCTAAATGCTCCACAATGCTCTTGTGCACCCTGCCCACTTCCTCATCGGTCAGCGTGCGATCCAGCGCCTGGTAGGTCAAGGAGTAGGCCAGGCTCTTTTTGCTTGCAGGGATGGGCGCACCCCGGTACAGGTCGAAGAGCTCCACCTCGCGCAGGATGTCACCACCCACGGCCTGGATCTCCTCCTGCACGCGGATGGCGGGGATCCTTTCATCCACCACTACTGCCAAGTCTTGCTGAACCGCCGGGAACCGGGAGATGGGGACCACGCGCATCTCGGGGCTGGCCAGAGCCAACAGGTTGTCCAGATCGAACTCGGCTAAACAGACCCTCCCGTCTCCCAAATCAAAGGCCGCCTGCACGTCGGGGTGCACCTCTCCCAGCAGGCCGAGTTCCACCTCTCCTGCCCTGAGCTGAGCCACGCGGCCTGGCTGGAAAGTGGGATGCTCGATGGGGATAAATTGGGCTCCCCTGATCCTCAACTGCAAGAGCAGGGCCTCGACGATCCCCTTGAGGTCGAAGAAGTCAAGCTCGCCCTCCTCTGGGGTGAGCCAGGAGGAAGTCAGCCGAGGGCCGGCGAGGGCCATTCCCAGCCGATGGGGCTCATCCGGCAGGAGCTGTCCCTCCCGTGGCAGATAGACCCGCCCCACCTCGAAGATGGCGATGTGAGCCATGTAGCGCCGGTTGGAGGCCAATGTCTCCAGCAGCCCCGCCATGAGCGTGTGGCGCATCACCACCCGGTCGCTGGTGAGGGGGTTCTTCAGCCGGATGTATTCCCTCTGAGGCGGCTGGCTGCCCACTGGCCACAGCTTGGCCTCCGCCTCAGGACTGGTGAGGCTGTAGGTGATCACCTCCTGCAGGCCACATCCCACCAGGATATCGCGCACCCGCTCCTGGCCCTCCCACACCGGGTTGGCTCGTTGGGGTGGCAACTCGTCCCTCAACAGCGTGGCCGGCAGCTTGTCGTAGCCGATCACACGGCCCACCTCCTCAATGAGATCCACGGGGCGGGAGATGTCGAGGCGATGGGAGGGGGGAGTGACCTGGATCAGTTGCCCTGTTATCTCACACTTGAACTCCAAAGACTCCAGCACGCGCACGATCTCCTCGGTCGGGACCTGCATCCCTAAGACCCTTTCGACCTCAGTCGGGTCGAACTCGATGGTGGGGATCGTGCGAGGGCGGGGGTAGAGGTCGGCGTAGATGGGTTCCACCTTTCCTCCGGCCAGCTCCTCCATCAGTTGGCCGGCGCGGGCCAGTCCTTTCACCGTCAGCTCAGGGTCCATCTGCTTGCCGAAGCGATTGGCGGCCTCGCTGTCCAGCTTCAGCATTTGCGAGGTGCGGCGGATATTGGTGAAGAGGAAGTTGGCTGACTCCAGGAACACATCGCTCGTATCCTCGGTGACTTCGCTCTCCAGCCCGCCCATGACCCCCGCGATAGCCACCGGCCCACCGCCATCGGTGATGAGCAGCATCTCCTCATCCAGGGTGCGGTACACCCCATCGAGTGTGGCCATCCGCTCTCCTGGCCTGGCCCGACGGACAATGATAGCCGGCCGGTCAGCATCGGGCCTTCGGCCCCGCAGCGTATGGTAGTCGAAGGCGTGCAGGGGCTGTCCCCGTTCCAGCATCACGTAGTTGGTGATGTCCACGATGACGTTGAGAGGACGCATCCCGGCCTTCAGGAGCCGCTGCTGCATCCAGGGAGGGGACTCGCCGATGGTCACGTCGCGGATGAGGGCCGCTGAGTAGCGGGCACACAGCTCCGGGTCGGCGATCTCCAGCTCCACGAAGGGGGCCTGGAGGGTGATCTCCATTGGCTTCCGCTCCAGGATGGTGAGCACCTCATCCCGAAGCTTCTGATCGGTCAGGGCGGCTGCCTCGCGGGCGATGCCGATGACCGACTCCAGGTGGGCGAAAGCGCCCTTGATGTCGAACTCCAGCACCGCGTCGCCCAGGACATCGGTCAGGGGAGTGCCCACGGGGGCCTCATCGGGCAGGATCAGGATGCCCTCGTGATAGTCGGAGAGTCCCAGCTCCTTCTCCGAGCAGACCATGGCCTCGGAGCGGATGCCTCGGATCCTGGCCGGCTTCAGGGTGATGTAGCGCAGCTCCTCCGAGTAGCCGTCAATGAGGCGAGCACCGGAGAGGGCGAAGGCTACTTTCTGGCCCGAGGAGCCGACCGGCAGGTTGGGCGCTCCGGTGACCACGGTCAACGGCTGTCCTGTGCCATACTCCACTGTGGCCAGAGTCAGCCGGTCGGCGTTGGGATGGGGCTTCACCTCCACCACCTGGCCGACGAAGATGTGCTCCCGGCTCCATTCCGCCCCGATCCGCTCGATGGATTCCACATCCATCCCCGCCAAGGTTAACCTTTCGGCAAGCGCTTCGACAGGGAGGGTGATGTCAACGTAGTCGCGTAGCCAGCTTAGGGGTATTCTCATGGCTCATTCTCCTTGGCCTCAGAACTGACTAAGAAACCGCATATCATTCCCGTAGAAGTACCGAATGTCATCAATGTCATACTTCAGCATGGCCGGGCGCTCGACGCCGAACCCGAAGGCGAAGCCGGAGTAGATGGCCGGGTCGTAGCCGCCATTCTCCAGCACCACCGGGTGCACCATCCCTGCGCCAGCCAGCTCCAGCCAGCCGGAGTACTTGCACACCCGACAGCCTTGACCGTGGCAGAGGATGCAGCGGCCATCGAACTCCACACTGGGCTCGGTGAAGGGAAAGTAGGAGCCCCGAAGCCGGACCTCCTGATCAGGGCCGTAGAACCTTCGGGCGAAGTTGAGCATGGTGCCCTTCAGATCGGCCATGGTGATGTTTCGTCCCACGGCCAATCCCTCCACCTGATAGAACTGATGCTCGGAACGGGCGGTGACCTGCTCGTAGCGATAGCACTTGCCCGGCAGGATCACCCGGATGGGTTCTGGGCATCGCTCCCGCATGACCCGGATTTGGCCGGGTGAGGTGTGGGTGCGCAACAGCACCTCATCGTTCACCCAGAAAGTATCCCACAGGTCACGGGCTGGATGGTAGGGAGGCATGTTCAGCAGACCGAAGTTCATCTCATCGGTCTCCACATCCGGCGCATCGTACACCTGGAAGCCCATCTGGGCGAAGATGTCGCAGATTTGGCGCAGGATCTGAGTGGTGAGGTGCAGTCGCCCCATCTGCACCGGCTGGCCCGGCAGGGTCACGTCAACCCGCTCTGCCTCCAGAGCCGCCTCTCGCTCTGCCCTTTCCAGGGCTTCCGCTTTTTCGGCGTAGGCGTTCTCCAGAGCGGCCTTCACCTCATTGCCCGTCTGTCCGGCAAGGGGCCGCTCCTCACGTGGCAGCCGGCCAATGGAGCGCAGAAGGGCGGTCAGCTCCCCACTGCGGCCCAGATACCTGACCCGCCAGCGCTCCAGGGCCTCGGTGTCGCCAATGGCCTCCAGTGCTTCCAATGCTTCGGTTTGTAGTGCTCTTAATTCGTTTAGCATGATGCACTCCTCCTTACACCTCGCAGATGGTTCCACGCACGATGGATGGGGCTTTGATTCGCTTGTCAGAGAGGAAAGTGATATAATGAACGACGTGATTTCCCAATCTTCACCCGGAGGATAAGGACATGGAGAGAATCGCGGTCACAATTACGGGATCGAGCCCCATGTTGAGCGAACTTGGCCAACGGAAGGTTGTGTTGTTGCCCCTGGAGGAGTATGAGGCTCTGTTGGAGCGTATTGAAGAGTTGGAGGACATTCTCGACTCCGAGCGCTCTCTGGCAGCCTATCGCGCTGGCGAGGGCAAATCACTGGAGCAGTACCTTGCTGAGCGAAAAGAGCGCTGACGGTGTACCATGTGGACTTGGCCAGCAGCAGAGTTGAAAATGCGCTGGACAATCTACCTCCTGCAATCCAGAATCGCGTGCTGCAGGCCATTGCCAGTTTGTCGGAAAATCCACGTCCTCTCCGTGCCAGGAAACTCAGGGGCACGGACAATCTCTATCGCATCCGCATCGGCAGATATCGGGTCATCTACTGGATTGATGATGAAGAGCGTCTGATCGTGATCACCAAGATAGCCAAGCGTGATGAGAGTACCTACCGTCGGTTGTAGTTGCCTAAACAGAAAGCGCTCCCATCCCCCAAGGGACGAGAGCGCATCACTCCCGCGGTACCACCCTCTTTGACCGGCATCGGCCGGCCCGCTCATTCCACCAACGCCCCCACAACTCCATGGGATTATTGGCTACCCTGATAACGGTGGGGTTCCGGAGCGGACTACTCTGACAGATAGCTTATAGCCGATGGCTTATAGCAGATAGTTGTTGGTTATTGCTTTGTTGACTATCGGCTATCGGCCATTTCCCCCGTCAGCTCGGGAGCGAACTTCAGCGGGCTTCCATCGAGCCGGGCTCTCAGTCCATGGCCCGGCCTCCCTGGCGATCTCCCCCCGCCTACTCCTCTCCGTCACAGCCTTTCATGCTGATGATTGTACCACAACCTGGATAGAATGCAAATCCCCCTCTTCCCCCAGTGCGAGTCATGGGAGGTGGGATAGGACACTCCCGTAGGTGGGATCAGGGCCTATCTCCTCCATGGTCTCCTCCACTGCCCTCTGTAGGGGGAGTCCCTCAACGGCCAGGGCCCGGAGGAGATGGAGAATCGCCCTGTTGTTGTGGGACAGATCCACTATCCCATCCCAGCCGATGACCACGGAGGCGCCACGATCTAGGAAGGCCTGGGCCAGATCGGGCGCGGCCAGGCTCTGGCATCCTCCAATGATGATCACTGTAGCTGGAAAGAGGCCGCTCATGCTGGAGCGGATGAATTTGGGCCCGATGGCAAACAGCATGGGCGAGTCCTCGTAGAAGAGCTTGCTGGCCCGGATTTGATCCTCTATCTGCAGGCGGATGTAACGGCGCTTGTCATAGAGCTCGGCGGTGAAAAGAAAAGGACCAGAAGGATAGCTGCTGGCATCCACTCCCCCGCCTTCAACCACGACTTCACTGGTAGAGTGGGTCTGAAAAAGGATCAATTGGTATCCCTTCTGGGGCAAGGTGCGGAAGAATGGAACAGTGACCTCCTCTGGTGGGTAGAGGTCTACCCCGTACCCTGACTCCTCCAGGTATTCCCTGGCCTTGGCTATGAACTCCGGGCTGGGAAAAGAGAAGCCGGTCTGATCCACAATGGCGGCTTTTGGTGGACCAGGGGTAAGAGAGGACAAGGGTGTCGGGGTCGGGCCCAGAATGAGGCGTTCCATCAGACGGGGTGCCAGCAGGTTTAAGAGGACCATCAGGATCAAGAGAGTACCAGCCAGCCCTCCCAGCCAGGCCAGGACCCTCTGGGCAGATCCCCACCTACTGCGGCCATTCCGCTCCCTGTTATGGCTCATCATGCCCGTTCTTGGACAGCAGGAGGATCAATCCCTTAGTTGAGCCGCATTCAGCTCAACATCATGGCCGGGGCTTGGCTCGCATCGGCCCTCAGCTTTCGTGCTACCCCTCAGGCTTAGCGCCTGCGAAGCTTGAGGGTCGCCATGGCGACCACCGTTGCCATCAACGAGGCCAAGCCGATCCAGAGCGATAGAAGCGCAAGTGTGTCCACCGGCACCATATAGCCGCCGATCGGCTGGACAGGATAGAGCCCAACGTCCCAGCGGGGGTTGTCCTCGCCTGGCCACAAGGTGATGATTACGGTCCGGCCAGTCGTGGGATCGGCATCACTGTCTTCATCATCAGCGCCCTGGTCCTGCAGGGTGAAGCCGTAGCCAGGCGGCGGCTCGAACACGAGGTAGTAGTCGCCGGGCACCAGGTCGGTGAACTCATAGAAGCCGGAGCCGTCGGTCGTCGTGGTGCCGACGAGGTTGCTCTCGGCGTCGTACAGGTGGACGGTCACCCCTCGAATCCCATCCTCGTCAGGGTCCTGAACGCCATCCCGGTCGGCGTCGTGCCAGATGTAGTTGCCCAGGCGCGCCAGCAGTTGGTAGTCCTCTACCTCGCCATCGGGGGCCAGGCCCTTGTACGTGTACTGGCCGGTCACACTGTCTACGGTGCTGAAGCGGAACCGGGAGAAGAGCGGCTCCGCTACTGTGTCAGGGGGTACAGGGAAGGTGAGGCTATTCACTCCTGCGACCAATGGCTCGTCAGTGAAGATGCGCTCGCCGGGGTCATCGAAGTCGCCATCGTGATTGAAGTCTACCCAGGCGTTCAGATACCCGCTCCCCGAGGCTCTCACATCCACAGTCGCCGTGAGGCCGGGGATCACCGGGGAGGTGAACACCACACCATCCTCGTCGTCGTTGCCGTCGTTGTGGTCATCCCCGAAGGCATGAGCGTCTGGCTGGCCATCTGTCTCAGCATCTACACCCGCCCCCAGGAAGGTGACACTGTTGATGAGGTGGCGGGCACCATCACTGGCTAGCAGCGTGGGATAGGGACCGTCCGGCAGATCGCC
>CAYRNM010000155.1:0-7101 GCA_964425465.1 uncultured Anaerolineae bacterium
ACAACTGTCGTAGTACCTCCTTGAGAGCCAACAACACTCAATAGGGTAACGACCTGGTTATTGGAACGAAGCAATCAAAATGAGTGAACAAGCGCTTAAGGGTGCCAGATTGATGAAGGGGAACGAACGCCGAGTAGCGTGGATACTCGCGGAATGTTTGGCTTGGATTCACATACGCCAAGATAGATATGAGGTTGCAAAGATAGAGCTTGAGGAAGCGTGCTCGGTCTTTCAGCAAGAGGCGGATCTGTTCGGCCTTTCTAGGGCTATGGACCATTCCGGGGTACTAGCTCAGGCGCAAGGAAACACAGAACAATCCAAGTTCTTCCTTGAAAATGCTCTAGCACTCGCAGTACAAATCAACCATGAGATGGAAATTGCAAATGTCAGGAATGCTCTCGGCAATCTAGCTTTTGCGACGCAAAATTACGAGGATGCGTGGCATCAGTTCGAAAAGGCACGAGAAATACGGGAAAGACAGCGTGATCTTCCTCATTTGGCATCAACTCTATGTAGATTGGGTGATGTCACACGTGTCATGGGGCATTACACTAAAGCACGACAACTCTATACCAAGAGCCGAGATATTGCAAAAGATGCTCATCGGACGGATTTGGAGCCCGGTATTGGTCAGGGACTTGCACTATTGGAAGAAGAGCTAGGCAACCTAGACACGGCATTATTGTTAGCAGAAGAAGCGAATAGGGGCTTTCAACGGCTGGGTATAGAGGCAAAGGTTGAGGAGACGAGAGCAATGGTAGAGAGGCTAGAAGGGAAGCTGTCAGTGGATTAGCAGGCTATCCTCCTCAGGATGCGGGAACCGACTCGAGGATATGACATTTTAGAAAGGACAAAGCCACGTGAAAATCACCAACGTAGAACCCTTCCCCGTGTGGGACGGCCGACGGGATTGCCTTTTCGTCGTCGTGGACACCGACGAGGGGATATCGGGCGTCGGCGAGGCGGGGCTGAGCGGGCGGGAGCTGGCCGTGGCAGGGGCGGTGGAGCACTTCAAGCCCCTGCTGGTGGGGCAGGACCCCTTCCGCATCGAGCACCTCTGGCAGATGCTCTTCCGTGGCGGGTTTTTCCCTGCGGATAAGATCGGCTGCAGCGCCCTCTCCGCCATTGACATCGCCCTGTGGGACATCAAGGGGAAGGCGCTGGGCGTACCGGTCTACGAGCTGCTGGGCGGGCGGGTGCGAGATAAAGTGGCCTGCTATCCCCACAACGTGGGCCACGGCATGGAGGTCGAGCCGCTGGTGGAGAGCTGCCTTCAAACAGTGGAAGAAGGGTGGAAGTTCGTGCGCTGGGGGCTGCCCCAGCAGGGCGATGTCCTGGAGCCAGGCCCGGCTATCCGTGGAGCACTGAAGCAGTTCCAGGCCGTGCGGGAAGCGGTGGGCGAGGAGATCGAGATCTGCTTCGACATCCACACCCGCCTCGACCCCGCCGACGCCATCCAGCTCTGCCAAGAGGTGGAGCCCTACCATCCCTTCTTCATGGAGGACCCCATCCGCTCCGAGAACCCCGCCACCTTCCGCCTGCTGCGGCCCAAGATCAGCGTGCCGCTGGCGGCGGGGGAGCAGTTCGCCACCAAGTGGCAGTTTCGCGAGCTGATCGAGGAGGAGTTGATTGACTACGCCCGGGTGGACCTGTGCATTGTGGGCGGCCTGACGGAGGCCAAGAAGATCGCCGGCTGGTGCGAGACGCACTACATCAAGCTGGCGGTGCACAACCCGCTGGGGCCGGTCTCCACTGCCGCCTGCCTGCACCTCAACCTGGCCTGCAACAACTTCGGCGTACAGGAACAGCCGCGCCGCCCCGGCACCATGCTGACCGACGTGGTGCCCGTGCAGGTGGAGTGGGAGAAGGGTTACCTCCTGCCGCCCACGCGGCCGGGCCTGGGAGTGGAGTTCGACCGCAAGGCGGCGCGCGCGCATCCCTTCCAGATGTGGGAGCCGCCCCACCTGCGCCGGCTGGATGGCTCGGTGACCAACTGGTAGAGGGTGGCAGTCAATGAGACAACGGGTAATGGGTTGACAAGGAAGCGGAGCGATAGGAGTAGCACAGCTTGCTGTGCGTCACTGGAAACGCGAAGCAAGCTTCGCTATGCCTGACTGTGGGGGGGAAATGGTGGTGCGCTTCAAGGTACAGCCGGAGGATTTCGTCGTCGAGGAGCGAGCACGCCTGCCCCTATCGCAGAAGGGGTCCTACGCCCTCTACCAAGTGCGCAAGCGCGGCCTGACCACGCTACAGGTGCAGGCGCGGATGGCGGCCGCGCTGGGCATCCCCCGCTCGGCGGTCTGCTTTCCGGCGCTCAAGGATCGAAACAGCGCAGCCCTGCAATATGGCTCCATCAAAGGCACCGGCCCGGCAGCCTTAGAGGGCCAGGGGTATTCAGCCCAGTTCGTGGGGCGCTCCTCCCGGCCCCTGCAACCGCGCGACCTGGAGGGCAACCACTTCACCCTCACCCTGCGAGACCTGGAATCCCATGAAGTCGGCCACATCCGAACTCGGCTGAGCCAGGTGGAATGCTTCGGCCTGCCCAACTACTTCGACCGCCAGCGCTTCGGCTCCTATGCCCCAGGCCAAGGATTTGTGGGCAAGCAGATCCTGGAGCGAGATGTGGAGGGGGCGCTGCGAGCTTACCTCAGCCAGCCCTTCAGGGGCGACCCTTCTGAGGTCCGGGCCTTCAAGTCCCTGGCACGGGAGCACTGGGGCGAGTGGGAGCGGCTCTTTGAGGCCGCCCCTCGCCCCTCCAATTTGCGCAGCGTGCTCACCTTCCTCAAGGATCACCCCACCGACTTCAAGAAAGCGCTGAACCTGATCACGCCGCGCCTGCTCTCCCTCTGGCTCTCCGCCTACCAGAGCTTCCTGTGGAACCGGACCGCGGGCCGATACCTTGAAAGCCGGCTGGAGGAGTTTGGAGTGCACTGCTTTTCCATCGCGGTGGTGGAGGCATTGCCCCTGTACCGGGAACTGCCGGACCCGCTTCTGGAGGCCCTGTCCGAAGTGAAAGCCCCGCTGCTCCACCACCGGGCAACCTTCGACGATCCGCGGATAGCCGCCGAGGTGGAGAGGATCCTGGCGGAAGAGGGCCTGAGCCTATGGGATTTCAAGGCCCGGGTGCTGAAGAAAGCCTATCTGACCAGGGGGGAGCGAGCCTTGCTGCTTTTCCCGCAGGAGATGGTATGGTTAAGCGAAGAGGCGGATGACCGCTTCTTGGGAAAGCACAAAGTCAGGCTGGCCTTCTTTCTGCCGCCGGGAAGCTATGCCACCCTGGTGCTGAAGGCATTGACCCTGTGAGTGCTCGCTAGTCGGAAAGGAGAGGGAGAGGATGAACGTCCTGGGCATCTGCTCCAGCCCCCATCGGGAGGGCAACACGGCCTACGCCCTGCGCCACGCCCTGGCCGTCATCGAGGCCCAGGGGATCGGGACGGCCTACATCTCGCTGGCAGGCAAGGAGATCACCCCCTGCGATGGGTGCTTCGCCTGTCGGGCAGGGGAATGCGTGCATGAGGACGACATGACGCCCATCTACGAGGCCCTTCGCCGCTGCGAGGGGCTGATCCTGGCCTCGCCGGTGTACATGGGCCTGGTGAGCGGGCAGATGAAGGTGATGATGGACCGCACCGTCGTCTTCCGCACCGGTGGCCGCTTCGAGCTCAGCGGCAGGGTGGGGGCCGGGATCGCCTGCGGCGGCTTTCGCAATGGCGGGCAGGAGCTGACGCTGCAATGTATGCACACCTTCTTTCTGCAGCAGGACATGTACGCCATTGCTGATGGGCCCCCCTTCAGCCATTCCGGGGCGGCCATTGTGGGCCGCGCCGCCGACGACGAAGTGGGGCTGCGCACGGTGGAGAACCTAGCCCTGCGGGTGGCCCAGGCAGTGAAGCAACTGCGCAGACCTGGAGGATAGCAGATGAAAGCCCTTCAGTTTACCGTCTCCATTCCCCGATACGCCTTTGGCCTGGCCGTGGGTCCCCTGTACAGGCCGGCCTACTACAGCCCTTTCTCCTGCGTGCAGTCGCGAGACGTGCCGGAGCCGGAGCTAGTGGGGACAGATTGGGTGAAGGTCAAGACCCGCTATGGCGGCATCTGCGGCTCAGACCTCAACCTGATCCGGCTGCACGGCAGCCCTGCGTTGACCCCTTTCATGTCGCAGACCTTCACCATCGGCCACGAACAGGTGGGGGCCATCGCGGAGATGGGGGAGGGGGTTGAGGGCTTCGCGGTAGGACAGCGGGTGGTGGTGGACCCGCTCCTGCCCTGTCCCGTGCGGGGCATAGACCCCCCGTGCCCCGCCTGCCAGGCCGGCGAGTGGTCTCGCTGCGAGAACTTCGCTGAAGGGGACATCTCGCCAGGCATCATCCTGGGTTTGTGCGCCGACACAGGGGGCAGTTGGAGCCCCTACTTTCTGGCTCACAAGTTCCAACTCTTCGCCCTGCCGGAC
Source organism: uncultured Anaerolineae bacterium (assembly GCA_964425465.1). Classification (GTDB taxonomy): domain Bacteria; phylum Chloroflexota; class Anaerolineae; order JAYEMR01; family JAYEMR01; genus JAYEMR01. The sequence goes on from CAYRNM010000155.1 coordinate 4,451, forward strand.
AATGTGTCCGATGAGAACGCACTGCTGATCGAGCCCCTCACCATCGCGATACACTCGGTGATGCGATGCTTCCCTGAGGACAACGACACGGTCCTCATCCTCGGTGCCGGCGTGATGGGCCTCTGTACCGTGGCCGCGCTGCGCTGCCTGGGCAGCCGGGCCCATGTCATCGTGCTGGCCAAATACCCCTTTCAGGGCCAGCTCGCCGAACAGTATGGCGCTGACAGGGTGATCCTCCCCCGCAGGAATGACGATTACCAGGCGGTGGCCGAGGCCATTGGGGGACGGTTCTACAAGCCCATCCTGGGCCAGCGTGCCATGATCGGTGGGGCCGACGTGGTCTACGAGTGCGTGGGCAGTGACGGAAGCCTCGACGATGCCTTGCGCTTCGTCAGAGCTGGAGGGCGCCTGGCGCTGATCGGGACGATCGGGCAGACGAGAAAGGTGGATTGGACGCCTCTTTGGTTTCAGGAGCTCAGCGTGATGGGCTCCAACTGCGCCTGCGCGCTGGAGGAGCACGAGGGGGAGCGGCTGCGCACCTTTGAGTGGGCTATCCGCTGGATGGCCGAGGGGAGGCTGGACCTGTCGCCGCTGCTCACCCATCGTTTCCCGCTGGCGGACTATAAGCGTGCGCTGGCGGTGGCGATGAACAAGGGAAGGAATCGAGCGGTCAAAGTGGCCTTTGAGTTTGACTGACTCCAACCCGCGCAGAGCCTCGACCGCGCAGATGGTCAGCCGGCGCGGAGCGCCCTCAAGCCGCGCCGTCAATCGGCTTGCGGAGAATGGGAATCATTGTACAATTGTCATTGCCCTGGGCAAGTGTCTGGAGTTCTACTCGAAATGCTATCCTCGGGTGATTCGGGATGGACAGATCGTTTCTGTGGAAGAGGCTGTAGAGAACATGCGGCTCATTGCTGATGCTCTTGCAGCAATGGAACTGCCTGCCGATATGGGTGGAGAAGGGTATTCCTGTCCATCTCGGTCCCGTGGATATAGCTGATGCCCAGGCCGAAATTGACGCTCTGCGCGCTTGGAAGGGACAGGCAGGACAAGGCTGAGATGCGCCTGGTGCTCGATAATACAGCGATGAGTGAGATCAAGTACAACTATGACCGGGAGGCCGACACGCTTTACGTTTCCTTTGGACGCAGCGAGCACGTCACGGGTGTGGAGTTGGCCGACAACATCCTGCTTCGGCTGGACACTGGCAAGGCCACAAAGGAGCCACCCCGTGCAGTGGGACTGACCTTCATCAGCTTTGCCCGGATGCTGGAATACCACCGGGCCAGGCCGCTGACCATCTCTCTAGAGGCGCTGCGCAACTTACCGGAAGACTTGTGGCAGGCAGTGATGGCTGTGCTCACCAGTCCGCCAGTCAGCGACTTCCTATCCGTGGGGCTGGCGATAGCACTACAGGTGCCGCCCCTGCCCGAACTGACGGTGGCGTAATCCTGACAGGAGGTGTCAAAATGGATGTGCAAGCGTTGACTCTCGAATTGAGTAACACGTTGGCAATTTCGGAATCTGAGCTCATTCGAAAAGGGTTACTGGCCTTCATTGAAAAAGAGATCCGGCTGGCGGAGTGGGAAATAGCTCAGATTCGCGAGCGGTACGATGTGTTCTCTAAGGAATCGCTATACGAGGCCATTCAGGATGGAGAGGTCGCCGGACATCCGGCGTGGGAAGATTACATCGTCTGGAAGGATAAAGAGGCCCATATCGCTCGTCTGCGCCAGATGGCGGGAAGGGAATAGACCATTTAGCGCCGAAACGTTGGCAGAAGAGCTGAGTTGAGCGCTACGCCAGAGGAACTGGCATGAAGGAGGAGGTTTTGGATGAGTGCCACAGTGAGTCCCACTTTAGTCGGGCAGGTTGTGTCTGAATTGACCCGATTATCGGAGGAAGACCTATCGTTGGTCGTCGAATTCGTGGAGTTCCTGAAACAGCGCAGGGCTACGCCGACACAACGGCTATCCCCGGCCGAGATACGGGCTGAGGTACGGCGGCGGGCGACCTTGCTGAGGGATGTGCCCCGCGAAGAGATTGTGGCCCGTTTCCGGGAGCTAACCGAGGAGATCCGTCAGGAAGCCATTGCCAAAGGCACGGCCATCGAAGGGGACTGGAGAGGTGACTGAGCGACTACGGGCAGTCCTCGACACCAATGTCTTTGTCTCAGCCTTTCTTAGCTGTAGCCCTACCAGCCCAACGCAGGAACTTATCCGGCGATGGGAAGCCCATGAGTTCACCTTGCTTGTCTCTGATGGGCTAGTAGACGAACTGGCGGAAAAACTCATTGAGCACGGTATCTCTCAGGAACGTGTCATCGAGTTCTTGGCCCTGCTGGGGCGACTGGCCGAATGGGTGGATGTACCATATGAAGCGGTGAAGCCAGTCATTGAGGCGGATCCTGATGACGACATTATCCTGGCTTGCGCTGTGGTCGGTGATGCCAATTGCCTGGTGACCTATGATCCCCATTTTGACGTGCTAGGTGGGGAGCACGAGGGTGTGCGTATCACCCGGGCGTTGCCTTTTCTAAAGGCCGTGCGGGAGGGCAAACCACTGGGCGAGTGAAGAAATCACCGTTGGTGTGGAGTAGCAGTTATACTAAACGAAGCGGATACTCGCGCCAAACTGATTGATCCCAAACT
>CAYRNM010000156.1:0-2936 GCA_964425465.1 uncultured Anaerolineae bacterium
TGTCCCTATCCGGTGCGGCTGGCCTATCTCTTCGGCTCAGAGGCGCAGCGACAGACCACCCCCCTGAGCGATGTAGATGTAGCCGTCTATCTCGAGGAGCCCGATCCCGCCCAGCGAAGCAGGCACTATCTCCCCCTGCTGTTCGATCTGAGACGGGCTGTCGGGAATGGAGAGGTGGATCTGGTCTTTCTCAACGACGCCTCCCCTCTCTTCGCCTATCAGATCATTACCGGTCAATTGCTGTACAGCACCGACGAGGAGCATCGGGTGGCCTTCGAGACCGGCGTTTTGAGGGAGTACTTCGATGAGCGGGCATGGGAGCGCACGCGCCACTGTCTGCTCCGGGCGCGGATCCTGGGCGGGAGGATGGGGGAGAGGAGCAGGGAGATGATTAATGAGAGGACGATCAACGACCGGCTGACCTACATTGACACCATGCTGGCCCGACTCAAATCCCGTCGTTCCTTAAGCCTAGAGGAGTTCCACACCGATGTAGATCGGCGCGATGCTACTCTGTACCAGTTACAGACGTGCGTCGAAGCCATGACGGATATCGCCAATCATCTCGTCGCCGCCCTGGGCCTCCGCAAGCCAAGAGACCGAGGGGATCTCTTTTTGATCTTGGGTGAAGAAGACATCCTCGATGAAACCCTGGCCCGACGTCTGGCCGCGGCCGTTGGCCTGCGGAATGTTCTGGTTCATGGTTACCTAGATCTAGTGCTGGACACTGTCTATCGGACCATCCAAGGGGACCTGGGAGATATCGAGAGTTTTTGCCGCCAGATCGTTGCGTATCTGGGACAGGAAAGGGGAGAAGACCCAAAATGATGGAATTCGAACCTCAAGTCCTGGCTTTCTGCTGTCATTACTGCGCCTATGCTGCCGCCGACCTAACCGGCTCTATGCGGCTGAGCTATCCACCCAATGTCAAAATCATCCGGCTGCCCTGTTCAGGCAAACTGGATGCGCTCTATGTGCTGCGGGCCTTCGAGCGGGGGGCGGATGGGGTGCTCGTGGCCGGTTGACTGAAGGGCACCTGCCATTACCTGGAGGGTAATCTAAGCGCCGAGCGACGGGTGAACTATCTCAAAGGGCTGTTGGATGAGATCGGCCTGGGGGGGGGAACGGCTGGAGATATACTTCCTCTCCTCAGCCGAGGGGGTGCGCTTCGCGCAGATCGCCACGGAAATGACGGAGCGGGTTCGGAAGTTGGGGCCGAATCCATTGCGGGCATGAGGAGTTCCCCCAGCAAAGGGGGAGGCAAGTGGAAGAGCTGATTGAGAAACTCAGGAAGAAGTACACAGGGGAGTGGTTGGCCATCCAAGTGACGGAATACGAGAACTGGAGGCCCAAGAGGGGCATACTATTTGTGCATCACCCTATGAGGTGCTCCTGTGAAGTTGCCTCTCACTGTCACGATGGTCGTTACGGTGCGGGTACATGGTATCGGGGAGTGGACAGGTCATGGGTTAACGAGTAACACCTGTGCCTGCCCTGTCCACCCGTGCCGGGTACAGCCTGCTGGCTACAGGCAGGCAGGAAGGGCGCCACAGGTGCAGGCGAGTCAACGAGGCCACAAGCTCCTCGTCACTCGTTACCTCATTGACTCGTTGCCCCACACCTTCATTCTCGACGTTTCCATAGCATTTTCGCGGTGAGGAGATAGAGGTGATGGCAATGGAAGAAATAACTTTGACGATTTGCTTACCGCATGTCGTCTGGCAAGAACTGGGTCAGGAAGCCCAGGTACTGGGTTGGTCTCTGGACAGGGTAGCAGTGGAGTTGATCCAGTGGGGACTACGGCAACGGTCCACGCTGTGTCAAGAAAGGTTGGAAGGACTGCAGGCAGAACACCAACTCTTCCTGGAGAGTCCTTTGGGCCAGTATGTGCTGGAGCATACTAATCCCCAAGTCACTCTGGAGCAAGTTCTAGCCATTACCTCAAAAGATCATGGCTCTTGGGCCACTGAGGTGAGTGCAGAACGAGAGGAGCGGCTTTGAACACGGCACGGATCTATCTGCTGGACACCAGCGGTCTCGTCAAGCGGTACCACCCTGAGGCTGGTCGCGAGAAGGTACAGGCGGTCTTTGCCCTGTCTGACAAGACCATCCTCATCTCTGACCTGACCATTATCGAGATGCACTCCTTCGTGGGCAGGAAAATCCGAACGCAAACCTTGAACAGAGCGGACGCTGCCTCTATCCTAGCGCAGTTCCACAACGACATCGTTCACACTGTGTTGCAGGTTGTCCGTGTCAGCACTGCTCACAAACGGCTGGGGGTCGAGCTATTAGACCGGCACGCGCCCAAAAGGGCATTGCGCACCCTCGATGCTCTGCAACTGGCTGTAGCCGTTGATCTTCACGAACAGGGAAGACTGACCTATCTTGTAACTGCTGATAGTGCCTTTGGCAAAGTCGCAGAGATGGCAGGCATCGCAGTCATCAATCCAGAGGCGTAAAGGAGTCACCATGCGCGTTCTCATCACCGGCTCCAGCGGTCAGATTGGGACAAATCTAGCGTTACGGCTACTGGAAGAGGGCCATTTTGTCTTCGGCGTGGACAAGCGGCAAAACATCTGGACCGACCGCTTTCCCTACTTGCTGCAGGACCTAAGCGCGCCCTTCGCTAATTACAAAGGCGGCATCGGCTGGGTCGACTATCCTCAGGTGGATGTGGTGGTCCATTTGGCAGCCAATGCCAAGGTCCACCAGTTGGTGCAGGAACCACATCGGGCCATGGAGAATATTCAGATCACCTACAACGTGCTGGAATTCTGCCGCCAGAACGAGGTGCCCATCATCTTCTCCAGCTCCCGCGAGGTCTACGGCGACATCCACCGCTACATCACCGATGAAAGACAAGCCGACTTCGCCTTCACCGAGTCCACCTACTCCGCCTCCAAGATTGCGGGCGAGGCGCTCATCTACTCCTA
>CAYRNM010000156.1:3036-6967 GCA_964425465.1 uncultured Anaerolineae bacterium
GGCTGCGGCACCTGCGTCACCGTCTGCTTCGCCGGTGGCGAGAAAGAAGTTGGGATCCTGGCCGCCAGCCTGCGCATGGCGAGTCGGCTGGATGGCGATCCCAAGGAGGTGCGGGAGGCTACAGTGGAGCGGCAGTGCGAGCAGGAGTGCAACGAGCAGATCGCCGCTCAGCTCCAGCAGGTGGACGGAGTGCTCTCCCTGGCCTGTGGCATCGGCGTGCAGACCATGAATGAACAGTTCCCCTGGATCGTCACCCTGCCGGGGGTCAACACCGCCTTTCTGGGCCAACCGCTGGAACAGGGGGTGTGGGCCGAGCGCTGTCAGGCCTGCGGCAACTGTGTCCTGGACATGACCGGGGGCATCTGCCCCATCGCCCGCTGTGCCAAGAGCCTGCTGAATGGCCCCTGTGGGGGATCGCAGAACGGCAAATGCGAGGTCAATGCGGACACGGACTGTGCCTGGCAGCTCATCTACGACCGCCTCAAGGCCCTGGGCAGGTTGGATGGACTGCTGGAGATCGAGCCCCCCAAGGACTGGTCCACCAGCCGCGACGGAGGGCAACGCAAGATCGTGAGGGAGGATCTGAGGCTATGAAGTCGGGAAGCAACCTGGAGAAAGTGCTCACCACTGGTTATTTCGCCGCCACCGGCGAACTGGGCCCACCCCAGAGCGCGGACCGGGAGGTGATCGAGCGCAAGGCGACTCACCTCAAGGGCCACGTGGATGCGGTGAACATCACCGATTGCCAGACCGCCGTGGTGCGCATGTCCTCCCTCGCCGTGGCGGTGATCCTGCGGGAGGTGGGGATCGAGCCCACCATGCAGATGACCTGCCGTGACCGCAACCGCATCGCCATCCAGTCGGACCTCTTGGGCGCGGCGGCGCTGGGCATCCGGAACCTGCTCTGCCTCACTGGCGACCACCAGTCCTTCGGCAACCACCCTGCGGCCAAGAATGTCTTCGATCTGGACTCCCTCCAACTGCTGCAGGTGGTCAAGGCCCTGCGGGATGAGAAGCGCTTCCAGTGCGGCGAGGAGATCAAGGGGGCTGAGCCCCGCTTCTTCATCGGCGCGGCAGCCAATCCCTTCGCCGACCCCTTCGAGTTCCGTCCCTATCGGCTGGCCAAGAAGGTACGGGCGGGCGCGGATTTCATCCAGACCCAGATCGTGTTCAACGTGCCCAAGTTCGCCGAGTACATGAAACGGGCGCGGGATATCGGGGCACTGGAGGGAGCCTACCTGCTGGCCGGAGTGAGTCCCATCAAGACCTTGGGGGCCGCGCGGTACATGGCTTCCAGAGTACCGGGCATGGATGTGCCCGGCGAGATCGTGGAGCGCATTCGCAAGACCCCCAGTGATCAGCGCGCCGCGGAAGGGATCACCATCTGCGCCGAGGTCATCCAGCAGGTGCGGGAGATCGAGGGGGTGGCCGGGGTGCACATCATGGCCATCGAGTGGGAGGAGGCCGTGCCGGAGATCACCGCTCAGGCCGGGCTCCTGCCCCGGCCGGAGGTGTGAAACGAGGCCTGGGGCCCAGTGGCCTTCCGCCTTGCAGAAGGGATCGGACTGCGTAGTAGCCGGGCTGCTGAGACGTCGGTGGCCCGGCTTTCGCATGTGTCATTGTGGTTGCTTGCTCATACTATCAATCCATGGTATAATCGCCTCTGGTTGACCCAGGGTCGTGATGTTCAAAGTGCAAAGGAGCTGCGCTATACCAGAGTCATTCCTCGACAAATCCCTCGCCCAATTCCTCGACGAACTGGCCTCTGATGCCCCCGTCCCTGGGGGCGGCTCTACGGCGGCCCTCACCGGTGCCCTGGCCGCAGCCCTGGTGAGTATGGTGGGCCACCTCACCGTGGGCAAGAAGCGCTACGCCGATGTGGAAGCGGAGGTCAAAGCCCTCCTCGATCAGTCAGAGCGCCTTCGAAAGCAATTGGCCGATCTTCTGGAGGCCGATACCCAGGTCTACACTTCCCTCTCCCAGGCCTACAAACTCCCCCGCGACACCGATGAGCAGAAGGCAGCGCGCACCGCAGCGATCCAGGCAGCCCTCAAAGAGGCTGAGGCTGTTCCCATGCGGATCGCCGAGGCCTGCGCGGAGGTGCTCGATCTCTGCACCCCGATGGCGGAAAAGGGCAACCGCCTGGCGGTCAGTGACGCAGGGGTAGCGGCCCTCTTAGCTGAGGCGAGCCTGCGCAGTGCAGCGCTCAATGTGCTTATTAACCTGGTTTATATCGAAGATGAGGAGTTCGTCAGCAGGGAACAGGCCAAACTCGACCGGCTTCTGGAGGGCAAGGCCCAGCTCAAAGAGCAGGTGTACGAACTGGTGATCGAGAAGTTATGAAGCCGCAAGTTACAAGTTTGGCGACATGTACTTCAGGCATCAGGATAGCCATCCAGAAAGTGAGGTACCATGTCAGTTGTTGAAACGCGATATGAGCACGTTATCCTCAATGAAGAGGATGTCCCGGTCATTGCTGGGACAAACATGAAGGTGGTCGAACTTGTCCTAGAAAAAATGGCCTACGGTTGGAGCCCAGAGGAGCTGCACTTTCAGCATCCTTACTTGACGCTGGGCCAAATATACTCAGCTCTGGCCTACTACTGGGATCATCAAGAAGAAATCGACCGGGACATTGAGCGGCGGCTTCAGTTTGTTGATCAGGTTCAGCGAGCGGCGGGCCCCTCACCTCTTGTGGCTCGGTTGCGGGCCAAGAGGTTGATCTGATGGCCATTGCGCTCTATATGGATCAACATGTACCACGGGCTATCACTGTCGGACTTCGTTTGCGTGGCATAGATGTAATAACAGCCCACGAGGACGGCGCCAGTCGCATGGACGATCCAGAACTACTGGACCGGGCTGGTGAATTGGAGCGCGTACTTTTCACGCAAGATGACGACCTTCTTGCCGAGGCCACCAGACGACAAAGAGAAGGGATTCCCTTTCGTGGGGTGATCTACGCTCACCAACTTCGTGTTTCCATCGGAACTGGCGTCCACGATTTGGAAATCATCGCAAAGGCTGGAGAGCCTAAGGACTTGATCAATCGGGTGGAATTCTTGCCGCTTTGAGGATGATAGACACTCCCTATGCCCTGACAAGCCGCCAAACACTCGGTTCGCGTACATGCACCTGATGGTTCCCGAACGCGGTCGGACGCCCAAGCGTGATATGGAGACGGCTATGACAGCGACTATTCTGGATGGCCGGGCTCTGGCCAGGACCATCGAATCCGAAATCAAGGATACCGTAGCGGACTTTGTGGCTCAGCAGGGCTGGGCTCCCACCATCGCCGTAGTGCGGGCGGGGGAGGACCCGGCCTCGGTGAGTTATGCCCGCATGATCCAACGCTCCTTCGAGCGGGCAGGGATGGGTTTTGCCCTGCACGCTCGATCCGAGAATGTAACCCAGGCGGAATTGGTCGCTCTGGTGCAGGAGCTCAGCGCCAATGATAGCGTACAGGGCATCATCCTCCAGGAGCCACTGCCCCGCGGAATGGATGAGGGGGCGGTGAAGGAGGCCCTGAGCCCGGAGAAAGACGTGGATGGCGTGCATGTGGTGAATGCGGGACGGCTGGCCCAGGTCGCGCCAACAGGCCGGCCAGCGGGAGTCGGTCCCTACTTCGTCCCCGCCACCCCGGCCGGCGGGCTGGAGATCCTCAAGCGGAACGGGATCGAGCTGGAGGGGAAGCATGCCGTGGTGGTGGGCCGGAGCAACATTGTAGGCAAGCCCATGGCCCTGCTCTTGCTGCGGGAGAATGCCACAGTTACTATCTGCCATTCCCGCACCCCCGACCTGGGCGCTGTGTGTCGGGAGGCGGATATCCTATGCGCTGCCGTGGGGCGGGCCAAAATCATCACCGCCGATATGGTCAAGCCCGGGGCAGTGGTCATTGACTTCGGCTTCAACCCGTGGGAGGGGCAGTGGG
>CAYRNM010000157.1:0-6929 GCA_964425465.1 uncultured Anaerolineae bacterium
TGCCAGCGAGCGGGCTCCTCTACCGTTCGGCAACCGCTATGACGCTGGCCTCCGTCGTAGCCACTCAGATTGGCAACCTCTTTGCCCAACGCACCGAGCGCAACTCTGTCTTTCGCATCGGCCTGTTCAGCAATCGGCTGGTTTGGGTAGGTATCGCCACTGAGCTTACCCTCATCTCGTTGATCGTCTACGTTCCGCTTTTCCAGGGGTTTATTGGCACGGCTGCTTTTCCCTTGAAAAACTGGCTGTTCCTGTTTGCTTGGACTCCCTCGCTGTTGTTAGCCGATGAGTTACGCAAGGCATTGCTACGCCGGTGGGAGAGGCGCAAGGCGTGAAGCGTGAAAGGTAAAACATGGTGAAGCACCTCTTCACGTTTCACGCATGACGTTTTACGCGGACTGGAGGTGATCCATGAGAATCATCATCATTGGCTGTGGCCGGATGGGCGCTGGGCTGGCACAGACTCTGAACCTGCGTGGCCATTCAGTGACAGTGGTGGACAAAGACCCGGTTGCATTTGAGCGTCTGGGGCCTGCGTTTAAGGGCCAAACAGTTGTCGGTATCGGTTTCGACCGGGACGTGTTGTTGCGGGCCGGGATCGAACGGGCTGATGGCCTGGCCGCTGTGATGGCCAGTGACGAGGCCAACGTGGTCGCCGCCCGCCTGGCCAGCCAGGTCTTCCGGGTCCCCAGGGTTGTCGCCCGCGTGTACGACCCGCGCAAAGCTGAGATCTACCGGCGGCTGGGCTTGCTGACCATCGCTCCAGTCACCTGGGGCATCAACCGTATCGCTGAACTGCTTACCTTTTCTGAGTTGAATACGATCCTGAGTCTGGGAGGTGGCGAGGTAGATATCGTGGAGGTAGAAATCCCACCTCTCCTGGCGGGCCGGGCAGTGAGGGAGTTGACGATCCCTGGCGAAGTCCATGTGATGGCGATCAGCCGGGGCGGCAAGACCTTCCTGTCCACACTGGGCACGGTGTTCCATGAGGGTGATCTGATTCACCTGGTCGTATTGGCTGCATCCGCCGACCGTCTCAGAGCGTTGCTGGGGCTGATGTGAGGAGGAGACACGATGGTGATGAGTGTGATCGTCGTGGGCGGAGGCAAGGTGGGCACCTACCTGGCCTCGCTGCTGCTGGCCGAAGGATATCGGGTGAAGGTCATCGAAGTGCGGCAGGAGGAGGCCCCCCGGCTCCAGCACGAGCTGCCCACTGAAGTGGTTCTGCTGGGCAGCGGCACGGATCCTAACGTGCTGGAGGCGGCTGGCATCCGCCAGGCGCATGTCGTGGCGGCTGTGACCGGTGCGGACGAGACCAACCTGGTCGTCACCAGCCTGGCCCGCTTTGAGTTCGGTGTACCGCGTACCATTGCCCGGGTGAACAACCCCAAGAACGCCTGGTTGTTCACGCCGGAGATGGGGGTGGACGTGGCGCTGAATCAGGCCGATCTGATGGCCCATCTGATCGCCGAGGAGATGTCGCTGGGCGACATGATGACATTACTCAAGTTGCGGAAGGGACAGTATTCGTTGGTAGAGGAGAAGGTGGATCCCACTTCGGCGGCAGCAGGCAAGGTCATGCGCGATCTCAATCTGCCCAGCGAATGCGTGCTGGTGGCCATCATCCGCAAGGGTCAGCTCATCATTCCTCACAGCGACCTGGCGCTGCAGCCAGCAGACGAGGTGCTGGCGCTTGTGCACGCCTCACAACTGGGCCAACTGGCGGCCCTCTTAGGGCACGCGGAATGAACAGAGTTGCAGCCCGGCAACGGCACATGACAACAATAGGTTTGAAGAGAGATGTCCAACCCCAAAATCGCACTGCTGCAGGCTAAGACGCTCACGGAGCAGCTCTTCACCGAGGAGGCACTGGCCCGCTTGAGGGAGCTAGGCCAGGTGGTGATCAACCCCGGCCAGGAGCGGCCCACCGCGGAGGAGACCATAAAACTCATCAAGGGGGCGCGGGCCTGTGTGACCTCCTGGGGCTGCCAGCCCATGACCGCCCAGATCCTCGACGCCGCGCCCGAACTGGGGATCATCGTCTACGCCGCCGGTTCGGTGAAACCCATCGTAACCGACGCGGTGTGGGAGCGGGGGATCACCGTCACCAGCAGCGCGGCCATGATCGCCGTCAACGTGGCGGAGATGACGGTGGGCTGCCTGATCCTGGGGCTGAAGAATGTGTGGGGCCTGGCAGGGGTCACCCGCGCGGGCGGCTGGCGGGATGAAGGGGAATCCGCCAGGTCGCGCGTGCTGAACCAGGCCACCATTGGCATCATCGGCGCCGGCCACATCGGCCGCAAGGTCCTGGAGTACTTGCGTCCCTTCGAGGTGAAGGAGATCTTGCTGTACGACCCTTACTGGACCGCTGAGGAGCTCGCCAAGCGGGGGGCCACTAAAGTCTCGTTGGAGGAGCTCCTTCGCCGCTCCGATGCGGTCACGCTGCACGCTCCAGCCCTGCCCGCCACGCGCCACATGCTGGGCGGTGAAGAGCTGAGAATGATGAAGGATGACGCGGTGCTGATCAACACCTCTCGGGGGCAGAACATGGACCAGCAGGCGCTCATCGCCGAGCTGGAGAAGGGGCGGCTCTTCGCCTTTCTGGACGTGACCGATCCCGAGCCGCTGTCCCTGGATTCCCCGTTGCGCGCCCTGCCCAACGTGGTGCTCACTCCCCACGTGGCCGGGGGTGGGGCCAACCCCCGCATGGGGGACCACGCCCTCGAGGAGTTGCGTCGCTTCTTCGCCGGCGAGCCGCCGCTCCACGAGGTGACGCGGGAGATGTTGGATCGCATGGCCTGACCACCGCCGTAAATAGCAGGTAGGAGCGATTCGCGGATCGCCCCTGCCGCCAGAGAGGAGGAACTCATGTATGAGGTTGCCGTCGCAGTCACCTACAGCGTCGATTTCCCGTGGTATCTGGCCCGCTCATGGGGCCTGGCCACCTGGACCCACGCCGCCCTGTGCTACATCAAGGAGGACACACCCTCTCCCCGCATCATCGAGTCCTCGATGTGGGGCGTTGTTGAGCGCCCATGGGATGAGTTCATCTCCGGATGCGATGAGTATAAGCTCTTTCGGCTCAAGGAGGAACTGCCTGAAGCCAACAAGCGGGAGATCATCGCCTATGCCTGGGGCAATGTGGGGAAACCGTACCACTTTCTGTGGCTCCTGCAAGTGGCCTGGCGTCTGATCAAGGAGAAGTGGTTCGTTGGTGCCCTGACCTATCCCGCCCACATCTGCTCCAGCCTGGTTTACGATGCCTACCTGTATGGGGGGATAGACCTGGTTTCAGGAGGCCGGGAGGACATTCTGGTGACCCCGGATGAACTGGCGAGCAGCCCACTGTTGGAGGAGGTGGGAGGGTAACCCTCTAAGTTGTTCAAGGAACCTTCGGTGATCTAGTGGGGGAAAATGAGCGAGTTGGACAAGCGAGTATTGGTCACCGATCCACTGGCCGAGGAGGGCCTGGCCTATCTCCGCCAGCACCTGTCGGTAGATGTGCGATTGGGGCTCTCGCCCCGAGAGCTGACAGAAGCCATCAGGGGCTACGAGGGACTCATTGTCCGCTCCGGCACCCAAGTGACAGCTCAGGTCATCCAGGCCGCTGACCGACTGGCGGTCATCGGACGGGCAGGCACAGGGGTGGATAACATTGACCTGGAGGCTGCCACACTCCGAGGGATCGTGGTGGTGAATGTTCCTAATTCCAATGCCGTCTCCGTCGCCGAGCACACCATCGCTCTGCTCCTGGCCCTGGCTCGCCACCTGCCCCAGGCGGACACCTCGCTGCGTGCCAGAGGCTGGTCCAGACAGGGATTGGAGGGGATCGAGGTACGAGGCAAGAAACTGGGCATCATCGGTCTGGGACGCATCGGCTCCGCCGTGGCCTGCAGAGCTCAGGGGTTGGAGATGGAAGTCATGGCCCACGATCCCTTCGTCTCCCTGGACTACGCCGCGCGCCGAAGAGTGACTCTGGTGTCGCTGGAGGAGCTTCTGCGGGAGTCTGATTTCGTCTCCCTCCATGTGCCTCTCACTGAGCGCACCCGAGGCCTGATCGGGGCGCAGGAGTTGGCCGTGATGAAGCCCACGGCTTACCTCATCAATTGCGCACGGGGGGGCATCGTGGATGAGGAGGCCCTGTGCACAGCATTGGAAGCCGAGAAGCTGGCCGGTGCCGCGCTGGATGTATTCGCCGAGGAGCCGCTGAGCGATAGCCCCCTGCTGAGACATGAGCGGGTGATCCTCACTCCCCATCTGGCGGCCACCACAAGCGAGGCACAGCGGCAGGCGGCGCAGGAGATTGCGCGCCAGGTGGTGGAGGTGCTCAGAGGCCAGGCCCCTCGTTATCCGGTGAATGCTCCTCCCCTTTCACCCGAGGAGTTGTCCGTTTTAGGTCCTGATATGGACCTGGCGTTGCGGTTGGGGCGCTTCTATGCTCAATTAGCGCAGGGGAACCTCACCGAGGTGGAGTTGACCCTCTCTGGGGAAGTGGCCGCGCATGACCCCACGATCCTCACCGCCTCAGCGCTGCAGGGGGTGCTGGAGGCCATCTCCGAGGAACCGGTCAATGTCGTCAATGCCCGGCTATTGGCGGAGCGGCGGGGGTTGCGGGTGGTGGAGCGGCGCACCCCAACGCTGGAGAATTTCACCAGTTCGCTGACGCTCCGCACTCGCACTTCCAAAGGGGAGTGGTCGGTGATGGGCACAGTGTTGCGAGGCGAGCCGCACATCGTCCGTATCAATGACTTCTGGATTGACTTCGTGGCCCGGGGGCGGCTTTTGGTGAGCGAGCACATCGAAGGACCGGGGATTCTGGGCCGTGTGGGGACCCTCCTAGGAGAGGCGGGGATCAATATCTCCTTCGTGCAGGTGGGACGCCGGGAGCGAGGTGGGCTGGGGATGATGGTGGTGGGCATAGACGACCCCCTGACGCCAGAAGTGCTGGAAGCACTGCTGAAACTGCCCAGCATTCGCTCCGCCCATTCGCTGTGGCTGTGAGATATTGCCCCTGTGAGAACCCTCTGACTGAAGGGAAAGCCAGCCTGTCCTTCAGCCGCACGCTGGAAGCAAGCCATTGCTCCCTCATGGTCTCCCAGGGCTTCTCTGGCCAGGCCAGCGAAGTAATGGAGATGCACCTCCGGTCCCTTCATGCGGTCCATGGTTTTGCATGTCGGGCCTCCTTGGATGCTTAACCGGGCTGAGGTTAACCTCTCTCCACCCCTATCACTCCGATCACCCCTGGGCCGGCATGGGAGGACAGGACCGCGCCCGTCTCTCCAACCAGGACCTGACCCTGAAACCCCATGCTTTCTCTCAGCCGCCCAGCCACAACCTGCGCGTCATGGGGCCGGCGGGTGTGCAAAATGGCCAGGTTCTCCAAAGGCTGTAGCTCCATTATCCGTTGCTCTACCTTTGCCAGAGCAGCGGAGAAGGTCCGGGCCTGCCCCAACAATTTCAATTCTCCCTCGATAAACCCAATGATGGGCTTGACCTGTAGAAACTGCATCACCCGCGACAGGATGGGGACCAGTGCACTGGCTCTTCCGCCCATTCTGATGTATTCGATCGTATCCAACACGGCCAGGAGATGGGTCCGCGCCCGCATTTCCCTGAGCAAAGCCACGACTTCGCTCAAGCTGGCACCTTCGCGAGCGGCCCGGGCGGCAGCCATGGCCAGGAATCCAAGGGCCAGGGAAGTTGACCAGGAGTCCATGACGCTCACCGCCTCGCCAAACCTCTGCGCTGCGGCCCATGCCGTGCTGAAAGTACCGCTGTGATGGCTGGTAATCGTCACACAGAGGACCTCATTCCCCTCACCGACCAGGGCGGCGAACACACTCTCAAAAGCGCCCAATGAGGGCTGAGAGGTTTGGGGGAAAAGGCTCTGCGCACGGGCAGCTCTCACCTTCGTCCAGTATTCATCTATCCCCAGGTCAGTTTCCAGAAACTCCTCTCCTCCGATGCGCACGATCAGGGGCACCACCACAATCCCCAGGTCCTTCAACACCTGTGGAGGCAGGTCACAGCTCGAATCGGTCACCACCCTTATCACCTTGTCCTCCTCCCCTCATCTGCCCCGGCTCTCTTAGGTTCTTCTCGCGGCTCAGGTTAATCCAACTGACATCCTCTGGAAGCGATTCTGGCTTCTGATCATTCTGCCAGCTAGATGTTCACCCCCGCAGCTCCTCCAGGCTCCGCTGGATCTCCGCCAGCTCCTCAGCGGTGTGCCCCTCTTGCCGAAGGGATCACGAGGCCAGAACTGGCTCAGCAAGCTCGGAATAGGAGACGATAGACACCTCGGTGCCAAGGTCTCGGAGTCGCTGAAGCAGCTCGGTGATTCTGTCCGTGACCGCACCGGTCATGAACGGCTCATGGCAGCTTCTGCAGATTTCCGCAGGCACGTCCTTGATCACGACAACTGTCCCAGGCAGGACGAAAGGAATCGTAGCCATACCAGGCTCAACGCGCCCTCCACAAAACGCACAGCGGCTATTCTTTTCGGGTTTTCCAGTCATCTTCCCATTCCTCCAGGGATGGTCTGTACACCGTGACAATCAACAAGCGCTTCTTCGGTTGATCTATGGCCACGACAGAGTGTATCGGCTCCCCAGAAGCCAGCCATCCTAGCACCAGACAGTCGGGTAGAGCCCGGTGCAAGGGTGGGTAGTCTTCGATGAGCTCACTGCCTTTCAGGCTGTGCTCGACCTGAGCACGAACCAGTTCCTCATTGACCAGCTCCGCAATGGCATGTCTGGACCACAAAATCTTGGTACCTAGCGGGTCAGCCTGGTTTTCCTGTGCTCTCAGACGGATGAAAGCTTGTTTCGCAAGGATGTCCATAGGCCAGCCTCTATCCCCGCAGCTCCTCCAAACTCCGCCGGATCTCCGCCAGCTCCTCTTCGGTGATCTCCCACAACTCAGCCGCC
>CAYRNM010000158.1:0-6891 GCA_964425465.1 uncultured Anaerolineae bacterium
GCTATCGGCATGAGGGTGGAAGTGGGCGTAGAGGTGTCGGTGGGCAGAGGCGTAGGGGGGTCTGTGGGGCTGGGAGAAGGCGTAGCGATGATGGCGATGGGTGTCCTACGCTCGGCGCTCACATCCCCCGAGCTATCCGCGCGAAGGAGGGGCAGGGACAGCCTGCCAGCGCTCAACATGGCGCCCAGGCAGAGAAAAACCAAGAGCAATCGTTTCGCCACCATTGGTGACCTCCTCAAAATCCACAAGCCAAGGTTCGGCTTCACCCCTACGTATAAAAGTCCTCGCTGTCGAGAGCCGTGAAGACGGTTAGTTCGCCACCTGCTGCATAATCCGGTGGTAGAGCCTCGGCCCGCAGCCGCCGTCTCATCTCCTCCAGGCTAATGGGTTCTTCCTCTCGGCGCTCGGCCACGATAGCCAAGTCGTGAAGGTCTTCCAGCAACTGCTCGTACCGCTCGAGTGAAAGGATCACCGCTGTCTTGTGGCCCTCAGTGTCAACCACATACTGTTCTTGTAAGGCGTTCATTCGTCCTCCAGCCTATATGGTTCGAGAGAAGGGGTGAAAGCCAGCACTCTCATACAGACGTCGCGCTGCTGTGTTGTCTTCGGTCGTATCAATACGCTGTTAACTGAAGCTGCCGTCTCGACTCATCGGCTCATCAGGGTGGCGAGGAGCATGGGCAATGGCTTCAGCTCCCGTTTCAATGGGTCGAGGACCAGTCCAAGCGCCTCCAGGGTAAACGCGCCCAAGAGTTTGTGGTCGCCCTCTTCGCCAAAAATGACATCCGCCCCGCCTACCCTTTCGCCATACTTGAAAAGTGCAATGCCCTTCTTGCGGACGACCTTGGTGCCATTGGCCAGCCGGAATTCCTCTTCCGCTATTGGTTTAATACCGAGCTTCTCCAAAATAGGGATCGGGACCACTGAATAGACGGCCCCAGAATCAATCAGAAAATCCACCTTCTCTGTCACCTCAGGATTGGCCGGGTTTCCAACTTCAATTTCCAACGCTGTCAGTCCCATCGCTTCCTCCTTCTCTGAAAGCAACCAGACATCTGATCCAATCATACTACAGCGAGGCCACTTTGTCAACGGCAGACCAGCAGCGCCTCCCTCACGGCCTCCTGGTCGCTCCAGGGAACCTCCGTCGTGCCAAAGCACATCGAGCGCTCGTGGCCCTTGCCAGTCACCAACACCAGGTCGCCCGGTCGGGCGTGCTCCAGGGCGAAACAGATCGCCTCCCCCCGGTCTCCAATCCGCCAGTAGCGTTCCCCCTCCCGCCCCCCTCCCCTCTCGCAGCCGGCAGCGATCTGCGCCATGATCTCTCCCAAAGGTTCCGTGCGAGGGTCCTCGGCGGTGAGCACGGTGAAGTCGGCCAGCCGGGCGGCGAGCTCCCCCATCATGGGCCGCTTCCCTACATCGCGCAACCCCGCACAGCCAAAGACCACCCACACCCGACCCTGAGCAAGCTCACGCACTGTCTTCAGCGCCTGCTCCAGCGCGCCCGGCGTGTGGGCGAAATCCACGATCACGGTGAAGGGCTGCCCGCAATCCATGCGCTCCATGCGGCCGGAGATGCCCTTTAACGCCCTGATGCCAGCCTGCATGGCCTCCACGGGCGCGTCCAGAGCCATGCCCACCCCGATGGCCGCCAGGCAGTTGTACACGTTATAGCGCCCGATGAGGGGGGTCTGGACGGGGAAGTCCCCCACCGGGGTGCGGGCGGTGAAGGTGAGCGCCTGAGGGGCATGGCGGATGTGCGAAGCCGTGATGCCGGCGGGACGGTCCAGGGCATAGGAGAGATAACCATCGGCAGGAATAGCGCGCAAATAACCATAGGAGGGATCGTCGGCGTTGAGCACAGAAACCTTGGACACACCTTGCTTTCGGTAGGCAGAGGCCAGCCCTCGGAAGAGCATGGCCTTCGCCTCCCGGTAGGCCTCGAAGGTCCCGTGGGCGTAGAGGTGCTCGTGGGTGATGTTGGTGACCACCGTCACATCGAAATCGCAGGCGCTGACCCGGTGCTGAGCCAGTCCCTCCGAGGTGGCCTCCAGCACAGCGTGGGCCGTGCCTGCGGCCACCATCTCCGCCAGGTAGCGTTGCACGTCGGGGGAATCAGGCGTGGTGGTGTGCAGCCCGGTGTCGTAGACCCCCTCGCCGATGACCGCATTCACGGTGGAGATCATCCCCGCCCTGTGTCCTGCGGCGCAGAGGATATGGTAGATCAGGTTGACGGTGGTGGTCTTGCCGTCGGTGCCGGTCACGCCGATCATGGCCATTCGGCGGGCGGGGAAGCCATGCCAGGCAGCGCACAGATGGGCCAGCGCCTCCCGGCCGGAGGGGACGTGAACGAAGGGGAAAGCAGGGGAAAGAGGAGGGAAGCAGAGAGATCCTTCCTCTTTCGCTTCCTCCACCACAACTGCTGCGGCTTCCCGCTGGATTGCTTCCGCGATGAACTGATGCCCATCTACCGCCATGCCTCTATAGGCTACGAACAGATTCCCCGGCTTCACTTCCCGCGAGTCCTCGGTGATGCCGGTGATGAGCACCTTGGGGTCACCGTGGAGTGTGGCCTGCGGAAGTGCGGCAAGCAGTTCGCTCAGCGGACGCCCAGCCGTTTCCCCATTCACTCGTCAAACTCCAGATTGGCAAAGCTGACCAAGAGTCGCTTGATCCCCACCCCATTGAAGGCCACAGTGACCTCTTCGTCCCCGCCTGAGACCTTGCTTTCGATCACGATCCCACTGCCGAAGGCAGGATGGCGCACCGGATCGCCTACGCTGAACTGGGCCACCACAGGCTCCTCGGCCTCCTGCGCCCAGCGGGTCTGCATCCGATAGCGCCGCGCCTCCCGCTCGACCGGTGTGCGCGCCGTTCCCTGCTGACGGTCCTCAATCAGTTCCGGGGGGATGTCGGACAGAAAACGAGAGGGGATACGCACTTCGCTATCGCCCCAGAAGGCGCGGCGGAAGGCATACAGCAGGTACAGCCGCTCCTGGGCGCGGGTGATGCCCACATAGCACAGGCGGCGCTCTTCTTCCAACTGCTCCGGGTCGTCCAGGGAACGGGAGTGGGGCAGCAGTCCCTCTTCCATTCCCACGATGAACACCACCGGAAACTCCAGCCCCTTGGCCATGTGCAGGGTCAAGAGGGTCGGCGCGCTGGCCTGCTCCCCCAGGTCGTCCACATCCGACACCAGCGCCACCTCCTGCAAAAAGGTAGCCAGCCCCTCCTCCGGCGGGAGATCTCCATAGGCCTGGGCCACGGAACGGAGCTCCATCACGTTGGCCCATCGCTCCTCACCCTCCTCGGTGCCGTCGCGGAGGTAAGCCTGATAGCCCGTGCGCTCCAACACCCAATCGAAGAGGCGGGGCAGTGTGAGGACGGACCGGGCGCTGACCAGCTCACCCCATAGCGCGCTGAGGTCGGCCAGCACATTTCGCGATCGGGTGCTCAGCGGGGCCTCGACCTGCTCATCCTGCAGGAGCTGCAGGGCATCGTAGGTGGACAGGCCCTGCAACAGCCGCCACCCCTCCAGCTCCTGGCGAGTTCGGGGGCCGATACCCCGGGGGGGCACATTGAGCACCCGCTCCAGGCTGACCCCATCGTAGGGATTGTGGATGATGCGCAGGTAGGCCAACAGGTCCTTGATCTCCCGGCGGGCGTAGAAGCGGGTGGCCCCTACGAGGTGATAGGGCAGCCCCCGTCGGATGAAGGTATCCTCTAAAGCGCGGGACTGGGCATTGGTGCGGTACATCACCGCGCAATCGCCGGGGTTGTAGCCTTGCAGGGTGAGGTGGGCGATCTCCTCCACCACAAAGCTGGCCTCCTCATCCTCGTCGTACAGTTCCTTGACCACGATGGGAGAGCCAATGCCCTTCTCGGTGTAGAGCACCTTGGGATGGCGGTTGGGGCTAGGGACGATGACGGCATTGGCCACATCCAGCACTGTCTGCGTGGAGCGGTAGTTGCGCTCCAGCAGGATAACTCGAGCCTCGGGGTAATCGCGCTCGAAACGATGGACATTGCGGTAATCTGCGCCTCGAAAGCGATAGATGGATTGATCGGGATCGCCCACGACGAATACATGGCGATAGCGGGCCCCCAGCAGCTTCACCAGCTCGTACTGGGCCGTGTTGGTGTCCTGCCACTCATCCACCAGGATGTACTGGTAGCGCTCCTGATAGCTGGCCAGGACCTCCTCGTGGTCGCGGAAGAGCTGGACGGTGGCCATGAGCAGGTCGTCGAAATCCAGGGCGTCGTTGGCTCGTAGGAGCTCCTGGTATTTTATATAAACACGACGAGCCACCTCTTGCCAGTAGGTGCGGGGCTGGTATTCATGGGGGCCGATGAGCTCGTTTTTGGCGCGGGAAATCACGGCGTGCAGCGCCTGGGGCTGGTATTGTTTCTCATCCAGGTTCAGCTCGGCCAGGGCTTGGCCGACGGCGGCCAACTGATCAGGTGAGTCGTAGATGACGTAATCGCGGCTGAAGGGAGCCTGCTCCGCCTCACGCCGCAGGATGCGGGCGCAGGTGGCGTGAAAGGTGCCCAAGGTGAGCCAATGGAGGAATTGCTCGCCCAACAGCGATTCCAGGCGGCCTTGCATCTCACGGGCGGCTTTGTTGGTGAAGGTCACGGCCAGGATGTGCCAAGAGGGCACATCGCACTCGCGAATCAGATAGGCCACCCGGCAGGTGAGCACCCGCGTCTTGCCCGATCCCGGCCCGGCCAGCACCAGCACCGGCCCCTCAGTCGCTTTCACCGCCTCCCACTGGGCGGGGTTTAGATCTTGTAGCCAATCTAATTCATGGCTAATGGCTGATGGCTGATAGCTGATAGTAGTCTACCTCTGCTTTCTATCTCCTGGCCGGGGCTAATCCTCCCTCGGCGGTTCTGGCTCCTCAGCTCCCCAAAAGGTCTCAACCAGGGCGCGGAAGATAGGCGCCGCCACTACACTGCCCTCTCCTGCGTTCTCGATGACGACGGCGATGGCGATTTGGGGATCATCGGCTGGGGCGTAACCGGCAAACCAGGCGTGAGGCTTGCCACCTGGATTCTCCGCCGTGCCCGTCTTGCCCGCCACTGAGAGGGGACAACCCGCAAAGGCTGTGTAGGCCGTGCCCCTTCGATCCTCCACCACACCTCGTAGCCCCTGCCGAATAGCAGCTAAGTGCTCCGGGGTCACCGGCAAAGTGCCCTGGATCTTAGAAGCGAAAACACACTCCGGGGTGTCTTGAGTGCCGCTGATCCTTTGCACCATCTGAGGCCGGTAGAGGGTCCCGCCATTCCCCACGGCGCTGATCAGCATTGCTACCTGGAGAGGGGTAACGAGGAGATACCCCTGGCCAATGGCCAGATTGACCGAATCGCCCGCCGTCCAGCTCTCCTCCAGGGTCTCACGCTTCCAGGCATCGTCGGGCACCAGGCCTACTCCCTCCTCCAGTCCCACCAGCCCTGTCGGCTGCCCCAACCCGAAGCGACGGGCGTAGGAGAGCAAAAGATTGGGGTCCTGCTGGTGCAGCCTCAGCCCGATCTCGTAGAACACCGGGTCGCAGGAGACCACCAACCCGGTCACCAGATCGAGAACACCGTGTTGGCGGGGCCAGATCCAACAGTGCATGGGCCACCCATCGCCTAGCCCCTTCCACACCCCCTGGCAGTTGAATGCCGAGGAGGGAGTGTAGAGGCCCGTCTCCATCCCCGCGGCCATGGTCACGATTTTGAAGACGGAGGCCGGGGGATAAAGCCCCTGTGTGGCCCGGTTCAGCAGCGGCTGACCGGGGGTGGCGACGAGCCTTTGCCAATCCTCCGCAGCAATGGCAGGGATGAAGATGTTGGGATCGAAGGCAGGGGAGCTGGCCAGGGCCAACACCTGCCCGGTATGGGGATCGAGGGCCACGATGGCCCCCTGCCGGCCCTCCAAGAACTCGACCGCCTTCTGCTGCAGGGTGCGGTCGAGGGTGGTGAAGATGCTACGGCTCTGGCCGGAGGGTTGCTGAGCAAGAGTAACGATCAGATCGCCTTCTGGTGAGACCACGGCCAGCATGCCCCCTCGCCTCCCAGCCAGGAACTCCTCTCCCCAAGCCTCCAACCCCGCCTTGCCGACCACTGCGTCGGGGGGATAACCCTTCTCCCGCCAGCGCTTCACCTCCTCCGCGCCAATGGGCCCTACGTAGCCTACCACGTGGGGGGCCAGCGTGCCGTCGCGATAGAGCCGCACCGCCTTTTCCTTGAGCAGGACGCCGGCTAGGCCCGCCAGTGTATCGTAGTGCTGGGTGCTCTCCTGGGCCGATATCTCGCCCAGGGGGACGAACCAGCGAGGTGGGGCATCAGCATATTTATCCTGCAGGCTGGCGATGGGTTCTCCCAGAACCTGGCTGAGGAGAAAGAGGGCGCGGTCTGCATCCTCCAGCTTCTCCGGCATCACACCCACCACCACCCGCGTCCCATTGACCGCCAGCCCTCGCCCCGAGCGGTCGTAGATGTTGCCCCGCACCGGCACCTCGGGCTGGAGGTAGAGCTGATTGCCGCCCTCCAGTTGGGGGAGAATGCAGGTTCGGGACCAGAGGACGCCCCACTGATCCTCCTCCAGGCGCAGGGGGAGGGTGTTGGTGACCGGGAAGGAGCCGGCCAGCAGCGTCTCGAAGGTGGCGCTGAACTCCGCCTGCGCACTCCCTTCCCCTTCGAGGATCGAGCGAAGGGAGGTGGTGAGGTGATTGAGGGTCATGGTCTCCGCTGTTGAGGAGTAGGCGGCGGTGAACTCCTCTTCAGAGATGGCCTCCTGAGTGGTGGGAGTCAGCAGTCTGTACATGGCTGGATAGTTTCCCTGCTCCCAGGCCTGAAGGAAGCTGTGAGCCACGGTTTCGGCTGGAGCGGGTGGGGGCGTAGGGG
>CAYRNM010000159.1:0-3855 GCA_964425465.1 uncultured Anaerolineae bacterium
CTCGTCCCCCGCCTCAGAACTCAGTGAACTCCCGCCGCCTCAGCCCCTCCAAGTCCAGCGTGCCGGTTCGGGGGTCAAGTCTGATCTCCCACTGTTCCATGGTGCGAGCGCCAATGAGCACATCCAGCTCATGGCCGTTGGCATGACCGAGGTCCTCCACGGGCACAGCGTCGGTGAGAAACCTCAGGCCCTCGATCTCCCCCTGAATTATGCAGTATGCGTGGATCTCGATCTCTCTTCCTCCCAACCCAACGCGAGCAGGGGGAATCATTGCCCTTTTCGGTGCCTCCCGCACAAAGGAGGAACGAACATAAGTATACATCGCTCCCGTGTCAAACAATGCCACGGCGGGCTGGCCTTCAATCTCAATGGTTTTAATGATTCGCGCCATGACTTTGTCCCCTTCCTCCTGCTTTATTGCCCTCGATTTCTCCCAACAATCCGCCAGCCCACATTATACTTTAACTTGCCCTTCGTGTCCAAGACTTCGGACTACGGACTCATAGACTCTCATCGTCTCCCGCGCCGTCCGTTCCCAGGAGAACTTCCCCGCCTGCGCCAGTCCCTTCCCCCTCACCTCCTCCCGCAACGCCGGATCCCCCAGCACACGCTCCATGGCCGCCGCCAGCCCTTCCACGTCCAACGGATCCAGCATGAGCGCTGCATCTCCAGCCACCTCGGGCAGGCTCGACGTGTTGGAACAGATCACCGGCGTGCCACAGGCCATGGCCTCCAGCACCGGCAGGTCCTCCAGCCGCTGGAAAAAGGGATGGTACAACTAACCACGGCTGCCCACGCTCACCAGGGACTCAATGCAAGGCTACCATAGTGCCCACGGTGAGCAGAAATCGCTCCGGCATTTGACAAGAGCATTTGCCTTTCGGCTGCCTTTGACGTAGAATAGGTAAGGTTAATTTAAGCCAGTTTCAATAATCGTGTAGGAGGCACCATGTTCATCAACCGAGAGCAAGAGCTGACCATGTTAGAGCAACGACATGGCTCCGAGCAGGCCGAACTCTTTGTCCTCTACGGCCGACGCCGGGTAGGGAAGACGGAGCTATTGCGAGCCTTCTGCCAGGGAAAGCGTCACGTCTTCTTCGTGGCCGACCTGGGTTCTGAGGCCCTACAGTTGGCCGCTTTCTCCCGGGCCATCGGCGAGCAGCTGCTGGGTCCAGGCATCCCTCTGGCCTTCTCCACCTGGGATGCGGCTTTTGAATACCTGGCCGATGCGGCCCGGACCGCGCGGCTGGTTGTGGTGCTGGATGAGTTCGGCTATCTGGCTCAAGCCAACCCGGCCTTTCCCTCCATTTTGCAACGGCTCTGGGACACCCGCCTCAAAGATACTCGCATCTTTCTTGTCCTTTGCGGTTCGTATGTCAGTCTGATGGAACGAGAGGTGCTGGCTTATCGTGCCCCCCTGTACGGCCGGCGCACCGGGCAGTACCTGTTGTCGGCGCTGGACTTTCCGGTTCTGCCTCTTTTCTTCCCTCGCTACAGCTCAGAGGAGCTGGTCAGCGTCTACGCCGTACTGGGCGGAACCCCGGCGTATCTGCGCCAGTTCGATGACCGCTACTCGCTTCTGGAGAACATCAGGGATCACATCCTCACTCCCCAGACCTACCTGTACGATGAGCCTCGCTTCCTGCTGCTGCAAGAGGTGCGAGAGCCCCGCTCCTACTTCGCGGTGCTGGAGGCCATGGCCCGAGGCAACACCCGCCCCAACGAGATCGCTCAGGCAGCCGGTCTGGGGGGTGGGGCTGCGGCCATGCCGTACATCAAAACCCTCATGGAGCTGCGCCTGGTGGACCGGCAGGTGCCGGCCACAGAACGACACTCCCACAAGAGTCGCAAGGGTCTCCACCGAATCAGCGATCCCTTCTTCCGCTTCTGGTTTCGCTTCGTCTACCCACACCGCAGCGCCCTGGAAGAAGGACGGACAGCGCAGGTGCTGACGCAGCAGGTAGCTCCCCAATTGGATGCTTTCACGGCCGCCGCTTTTGAGGACCTTTGCCGGCAGCATATCTGGAAGCTGGAGCTCCCGTTCCTGCCCCAACGGGTCGGAGCCTGGTGGAGCCCTCAGGGGGAGATCGACGTGGTCGCCATCAGTGATGAAGCCCGGGCGGTGCTGGGGGGCGAATGCAAATGGAGCACGAAACCGATTGGGACGAACATCCTCGAAGACCTGCGGCACAAGGTTCAGCTTTTGCAGCGTGAGGGGGCCTGGGACCGGGTATACTACATCCTCTATTCCCGAGCCGGGTTCACCACCGCCCTCCAGGAAGCCGCACTTCAGGGAGAGGTGATCCTGGTCAGTCCTCAAGACCTGGTACAGATGACCGATGAGCAAGGACCAATCTCTTGCCGGCAACAGGCGACCAACGAATGACGACCAATGACCGACCCTTCACTTTGGTGAACATACCTTCAAGACCGGACAACTGCCTGATACACCGCCAACATCTCCTCCGCCGTTCGTTCCCACGAGAACCTCCCCGCCTGCTTCAGCCCCTTCTCCCTCATCTCCTCCCGCAACGCCGGATCCCACAGCACGCGCTCCATGGCCGCCGCCAGTCCCTCCACGTCCAATGGTCTACCGTGATGGCCGCCTCATCCACCACCTCGGGCAAGCTCGAGGTATTCGAGCAGACTACTGGCGTGCCGCAGGCCATGGCTTCCAGAGGTGGCAGGCCGAATCCTTCGTAGAGGGAGGGGAAGAGGAGAGCACCATTCATTCTTGCCCAGGGGAGGTGCCATCGCCTGGGTCAGGTTGACTGTGTAACGGCCAAGTCGGGAAAGTGGTCGGTGGCAGTTCGAGCATCGAAGCAGAGGTTCATACTTCTTCCTCACGGGTCGGAGATATAGAACTGAATGGCCACAGAAGGGCTACCGTTCCCCCTCCCAGAAGGAGAACTGCGTAGAGCCCAAAGCCGGAAGCCAGGGGACCCCATGGCGCGGGAAGTAAAATGGCCCACAGATGGGTCAGACGCGAGAGTCCAGCCAGGAAGTAGGCCAGGATGACCAGATTGCGTCCCCGTTGCGCGAGGGTCTCTGACCGATGGGCGAAGGTCTCTGACCGAGCCCACAGCCAGGCCATAGCCGGAAGGAGAAGCACGTGGTTGTACCTTTCGGTGTGGGGGAACGGAAGAAGCCAATACAGCACCCACAGGTAGAACGCGCCCTCTGCCTGGGCTGGGCCTGTCCGGAAGAGAACTATGAGAGGGATCAAGGCCAAGAGGGCCACGAGGAGATACCCTGCCCCTTGGATAGCCTGGGGAGAAAAGGCCCACGGAGGCGACCAGGTAATGCTGTGTGTCTGGGCCAAGGCACAAGTCTGTGATTTCGATGGTCTGTCCACCCAGCGCGACGCGCACGGGCTTGGTTACCACGCTGCGTGGGGCTTTCGCTACGAAATCGGAGCGCACATAGGTATAGACCGCCCCCGTGTCGAACAGAGCCACGGCGGACTGGCCCTCGATTTCGATGGTTTTGACGATGCGCGCCATGGTTTTGCCTCCTTACCGGAGTCTTCCGGGTCAGCGGTGTGTCCGCCACTCTCAATACCCCGCTCGGGCTTCCCGACTTCAGACTTTGGGCTTTGCACTGCTAGCGCAGGGCGAGGAGGGGTTCAGAGCGAGCGTGATCGCCGTGAGGGCCTGGGCCAAGTTGGCCGCATAGCGCCCGATGCCGGGGAAGTGATCGGTGGCAGTGCGAGCGTCGAGGAGGTAACGAATCAGGGCGGACACGTAGCTTCCTATTCTCGGCCTACTGTTGGGCTGCTGCCCACACCTCGTCTACGGCCACTTCAAATCCTGCCAACAGCGCCGACCGGGCGACCATCCCCTCCTCAAACACCCC
>CAYRNM010000159.1:3955-6864 GCA_964425465.1 uncultured Anaerolineae bacterium
TGGGTCCACAACCCAGTACTCGGGAATGCCAGCCTGGGCATATTCGCGCCGCTGGGTCTCCAGGTCATGGCGGCGGTAGTCGGAGGAGATCACTTCCATCACCAGATCGGGCTTCTCCCAGTATTGTTCATGCCGACGGTCGGCGTGCTCAGCCAGCATCAAGACCAGATCGGGTTCGCGGTACTTGCCGGCCCATAGGCGCACTGGCAGAGGCGCAAACAAGACCACTGCTCCGGGGCAATGTTGCCGCAGAAACGCCAGCAGTCGCCCGTATAGGTAGGCGACGATCAATTGATGCCCTTCTGTGGGCATAGGCAACACCTCAAGATAGCCATGGGAGAACTCGACTCGGTGATTAGTGTCCAAGGCTAGATATTCCTCTTCGCTCCACGCGCCCTGGCGTGGGAACAGATAGGCAACATCCCAGGTTGGCTCAGCCATTTCAACTACTGACGTCAGTTTCATCGTATGCCTCCATCCTGGCCAAACACATCCCCGACGGCTATCGCGAACCCTTTCAGCAAGGCCGACCAGGCGGTCTCGCCCACACCCCACTTGTCCAGCAGGATGTAGGCGTCTTGTCGCAAGTAGAACACTTCGATCGTTTGGGCTTCCGGATCCACGATCCAATATTCCGCGATGCCCGCCTGAGCGTATTCGGCCAGTTTTTCCAGCCGGTCGGTACATTGGGTACTGGCGGAAAGCACCTCCATCAGCAGATCGGGTGGGCCGTAGTATTGCTCACCGATGCGGTCGGCGTGCTCGTGGGAGACGAAAAGAATGTCCGGTTCACGGATTTTGCCCAACCAGAGGCGCACCGGGAGGGGGGCAAAGCGCACTGTGCCCAGGTTATGCTGCTCCACGAAATCCCACAGATGCCGATACATTTGCCCCACGGTGGCTTGATGAGTATCTGTGGGGTGAGGAGGCATAATCAGTTCTCCTTCTGAGAGTTCGATGTACCGATTGGTATCGGGCAGGGCGAAGTAGTCGGCCTCTGTCCATTGGCCACGGGGAGGCCAGAGCTGGGCCACTTCCAGAGTCAGTTCTGCCGTTTCAGTCGCTGCTATTGATGACATCGTGCACCTCCCTGATAATTATGCATGAGAGATGGAGTAGAGGCCAATCAGGATCAACCGCGCAGCCAGGTTGACTGCGTAACGACCGATGCCGGGGAAGTGATCGGTGGCGGTGCGAGCATCAAGGACGTAGTGTGTCACTTTACAACCTCCTGCAGGGTTGCCTCCATCTCCGATGCGATCCGCTCAGCCGTAAAGCACTCTTCCACCCGTGTCCGCCCCATCGCCGCCCGCCGAGCCGGGTCCTGCAGCAGGACCACCACCGCCTTCGCCAGCGCCGCCTCGTCCCCGGGCGGGATCAGCACCCCTGTCTCGCCGTCGGTCACGATCCCCGGCAGTGCCCCATGAGCGAAGGCGACTACCGGCTTTCCCATCGCCATCGCCTCCAGATTGACTAGGCCGAAGGGCTCCGGGTCGCCGGGGTGGACGAAGATGTCCAGCGCCGCCAAGGCCGGGCGCACGTCCTCCAGATGACCAGTGAAGACCACCTGGTCGGCCAGCCCTAAGTCGGCGGCCAAGCGGTGCAACCGGGCCGGATAGTCGTCCCCCACACTCTCGGGCCAGGAAAAGGCGCTGGCGGGACGCATCCCAGATGGCAAAGGCGAACATCCCGTAAGGTGTCTGGGACAATCCTCTCCCCATTCCTCGTAGGCGTGGACGATGACCTTGGTGTCGGAACGGGTAGCAAAGCGGTGACCTTTCCCCATCAACTCATCTCGCAACTGGCGATAGTTATAGATCTCGCCGTTGAAGACGATGGCTACGGTGCGGTCCTCGTTAAAGATCGGCTGGTCGCCAGTGTTGAGGTCAATGATGGCCAAGCGGCACATAGCTAGTCCCACTAGACCATCAAGAAAGTACCCTGTGCCGTCGGGACCACGATGGATGAGAGTCGCGTTCATCTTTTCCAGAAGCGTCGGCTCGATCGGAATAGAGCCCACGCTGCATATTCCGCATATCTCACACATGCACATGACCTCTATTGCTGGACAATCTTCAGTCTTGTCCCAGCTTCAGGCTTGCTCATGGACTTTAGTGACTCTTGTAATCCCACCTTATCCACCAGCCAGATTCCGTTACGTAAAGCTTCGGTTACCACCGGGGGTTGCAGAGACTGCACTTCGTCAAGCGTGTAGGGGAAGACATCCAGCGGCAGGCCGACTCCTGAGCGGAGAAAGCCGGGTATCCGTTCGTGGAACGGCTTGCGGGAGGCAGCGAGGATGATGAGCACATCGGCATCGCTCATCCCCGTGGCTTCGCCCTTAGCGTGGGAACCAAACAGAAGCACCGCGAGCACCTGGGGGTCGGCTGCCCATTCGTCAGCCAGACGCCGCAGCGCCTGTGTTACTTTTGCCTTGTCCAACCTGAAGAATCTGACGCTCACAATACTCGATGACCTCTTCGGCAGCAGACACAGCCTGTTGCGCGTCGGCCGCTGTGTAGAACTGATGCGATGGCCCGGCGGGATGGGCGTTTGGGTAACGAGGGGGGATGTAAAAGCGATCCAGGATGCGGGCTTGATCAAGCAATCGTTCTTCTGGCCGATGGCCTGCGGGCAACCCATCCAGCAGTTCTAACACCGAGTGTCCCCAGGCCACTGTGCCCAGCCGCAAGTGAAGGGCCTTGACCCCTTTTTCGGCGGCCTGTTGAGCGGCAAAGCAGGCCCACTCGAAGTGGGAGAGGGGGATGCTCTGCCGGGCGTGATCCAGGTCTCGCCGAGCCTGTTCTAGCCAGTCACGATAGCGGTTCACTTACACACCTCCTCCCTCACACTCCGATACACTGCCAGTGTCTCCCTTGCTGTCTTCTCCCAAGTGAACTGCCTGGCCC
>CAYRNM010000160.1:0-6856 GCA_964425465.1 uncultured Anaerolineae bacterium
GTCCCTCCACCCCACCTCCCAGTTGTCATAGGCCATTCCCGCCCCCTCCAGCGCCGCCTGGTAGCGGGCCTCCTGATCGTACCACCGGTCGTCGTCCACCAGCAGCACGGGAGCAGGGGTCTTGGTGGTCAGGGTCACGGCCTGAGAGAGGCTCGGATCCTGCTGAGAGCGGGCCGTGATGGCCACCTGCTGAGCGATGTCCTGCCCTGTCCCCGCGGGGATCGCCACCTCCACCGTCAGCGTCGTGGACTGGCAGGGGGCCAGATGGAGGGTGAGCGGCGTGAGGGTGATGGGCCAGGCGGAAGGACCGAGGGACAGCTCGTAGATATCGCCCGTCCCGCCATCGCCGGTGTTGCGCAGGCGGAGGGTGTGGGTCACCGTGCGGCCGGCCATCGTCACCTGCGGCTCCCGGCGGGTCAGTTGAAGCTCCACGCCGGCGGGTGCACGCGGGCTGACCAGCCAGTTCAGAGCCCGATCCATCACCTCTAGCCGGGCCGGGCGGGAGTCAATGGCCTCGAAGCCGAAGGACAGATACAAAACCCTGTAGGGCTGGCACAGGCCCACCCACTGGCCAGCCGAGCCATCCCCCGGATAGCGGAGCACGGAGGCCGCATAGTCGGGCTCGGCCACCTCAATCTCATCGGGGTAGAACTGATTCCCTGCACCATCGCCGCCCTGAATGCCGAAGGAGAGGCCGGCGAAGAGCTCATCCTCCAGACCCTCCACCGCCCGAACTCCAGAATCATCCTTCACGTACCTGGCCTGCAGATACTCCCTGAAGTAATCGGCGAAGGCCATCGCCCCACCCCCATCCCAGTAGCCGATGTCCTGGCCGGTGAGGAAGAGCAACCCTCCGCCTTTCAGGAAGCCCTCGATGGCCCCCTCAGCGCCGATATAGCCCGGCGAATCCTGAGGAGCGGACCAGATGAGCAGGTCATAGCTCATCAGGTCCTCGGCGGAGGGAATATCTGGAGGATCGGCGAAGGGCTGTCGGATGCCCCACAGCTCGTAGAGGTAGTCCAGGTCATCCAGGGCCTGGGTGAAGTAGCCGATCTCGCTGCTGTAGTACCAGGGCCCGCTGTCCACCACCAGGATGGTGGGAGCCGGATCGAGGGTGAAGTCGCACTCCACCACCTCGTCGGCGGTGATGGTGAAGGCCCGCACCCACCCCACCCGGTGGGCCACCGCTTTCACGCTCATGGTGTAGATGCCCTCAGGCAGAGCCAGGCTGTAGAGTCCGCTTTGCGGGTCCGATTGGGTCCGGGCCGGGGTGTCCACTACCTCCAGGGTGGCACTCAGTGGCGAACCCGTTCCGGCTTCGGTCACCCGCCCCATCAGCACGCCGGCCGGCTTCAGTTGCAGGACGAAATCTTGCACCACCTCCTGCCCCTTCGTCAGGACCAGCCGAGGTGTGGCCTGAGGGTAGTAGGCAAAGGCTGAGGCCACGAGGGAGTAGGTCCCCGCCGCCAAGAGCAGTTGATAGCGCCCCTGATCATCAGTGATCACCTCTGCCCTCCGTTCCCCCTCAAAGGCCGCGCACTGCACCTTCGCTCCGGCCAGGGGGAAGCCATCCACTGCCCGCCTCACTGTGCCGGAGAGTGCCACTGCATCCATAGCCGCAGCTACGGCTTCATAGGCATCCACCAGCCCCCAGCCGGTGTCGTTGTTGGGGATGGGCTCGCCCAGCGGCTGGGCGGACTCAATGAGCATCTGCTCTGTCTCGGTGACAGTCAGCGAGGGCTTGGCCTGGAGGAGCAGGGCGGCTGTCCCAGCCACATGGGGAGCGGCCATGGAGGTGCCATCGGCGAGGGCGTAGGCCCCGCCTGGCACGCTGGAGCGCACATCCACCCCTGGCGCGACCAACTCGGGCTTGACCTCTGCCCAGGGGGAGGGGCCTCGGCTGCTGAAGGAGGCAATGGTGTCCTCGGTATCGGTCGCGCCCACAGCCAGGCTTTCGGGGAAGGAGGCAGGCGAGCCGATGGTCCCGCCTCGAGGGCCATTGTTGCCGGCGGAGAAAATCGGGAGGATCCCTGCTGCGCGAAGGGCCTGGACATCGGGCTGAAAGGTGGTGTCACCTCCTGCATCGCTACCCCAGGAGTTGTTGACCACGTCCGGCGCCAAAGTCACATCCCCTTCTGGGGCCAGGAGCCACTGAAACCCGGAGTGGAGCCAGCTATCGTAGGTGTATCCCTGGTTGTCGAAGGCCTTGACCGCGATCCATTGGGCCCCGGGGGCAACGCCGATGGTTGACTCCCCCTCTCGCCCCACCATGATCCCCATGGTGTGAGTGCCGTGGCCGTGGCCATCGCCGGGGTAGAGGTAGCCCTCATCGGTGGCGCAAAACCAGTTTCCCCGATGCTGGTCGAAGCCCTTGGGATCATAGCCCCGGTAGCGCGAATGGAGTGCCGGGTGCTCCCAGTCCACTCCGGTGTCCATGCTAGCCACCACCACGCCCGTGCCATCCATGTCCAGCGCCTCCCAGGCCAAATCGGCTCCGATGCGCTGGATATTCCATTCCACACCAGCAGGTGCTGGATAGCGATCCCCCGCGCGCCATCCGCCCTCTGAAAGGCGCCTCCTGCGATCCAGGCGGATGATCTCCACCTCCGGCCGCTGCGCCAGTTCCAGGAGCGTCTCCGCGTCTCCGATCACCGCCAGCCCGTTGAAGATCCAATAGGGGGTAAAGGAGCGCACACGGCCTGTGACCTGACGGGCCGAGAGATAGGCCTGGATGGAGAGCTGGGAGCGTCGGGCTGTGTCCTGCAGCGCCTGAACCACCCACCGCCGCCGGGCGATCCGACCTGGCTCCCTGGCGGCGGGTCCCAGGTCGGCCTGTTCCCGCAAGTGCACGATGAAGCGCAGCGGTTCATCGGGAGCCGAGAGAGCCTGTTTGAGGAGCCGGGGTTCGATCTTGGCCCGCAGGGGAGTGGAAGGAAGCGAGGCCCCCTGCGGAGTGGGCGGGCCAGCGCCGACGGGCAGCCTGTGCCCTTCCGAGCAGAGGGATAGGAGCAGAGCGAGGAGTATGAAGGAGAGCAGGAGTCTGAAGCGCCTGGATATCACGATTCCCTCGTGTAGCGTAGGGCGTGGAGCGTAGGCATGGGTTCGCTCCACGCTTCACGACTTCTACCTGGTTTTAGTCCTAAGTCAGGTAGTCCTCAGCCCTGAGAGTCCATGGACTATGGACTGCGGACTATCTATGCCACCCCTATGGCCCGCAGGTTCTCCAGGCTGAGGCGGACGCTCTCCAGCGGGGGCCTCTTGCAGCGGTCCTGCTCGACGATGTACCACTCGGCCCCCGCCGCTTCTGACGCAGCGAAGATGGCCTTCCAGTCGAGCGTGCCCTCGCCCACCTCAGCGAAGGACCGATCCTCAGGGTCCATGTCCTTGAGGTGCACCAGCGTCACGCGCTCGCTATAGCGCCGGATCAGTTCTGCCGGATCAAGGCCTGCGAACTGCACCCAGTAGGTATCCACCTCGGCCCGCACCAGCTCAGGGTCGGTGTCCTCGTACAGGATGTCGAGGACGTATTTGCCATCGAAGGTCTGGAACTCGAAGGCGTGGTTGTGGTAGCAGAACTGGAGGCCCTGATCCTTGCAGGCCGCGCCGATGCGGTTGAGGGACCGAGCTGTGGCCCGCAAACTGGCCTCCTCCTGCCACCGATCGGGCGGGAGGAAGGGGCAGACCACGTAGGGGTTGCCGATCTCCAGGCTGTAGTCTATGACCCCGTCCAGCTCGTTCTCCAGCAGGTGCAGGGGCACATGGCTGCCGGCGGGCTTCAGCTCTAGCTCCTCCAGCAGGGCCTTCATCTCCGCCGCGCTCAGCCCCCCATAGCCGGCGAACTCCACGCCTGCGTAGCCGATCTCGGCCACGTGGCGAATGGTGCCCACGAAGTCCTCTGCGGCCTGCTCGCGCAGGGTGTACATCTGAAGGGCAATGGGAATGTTGGTCATGGGATTCATCCTTTCTTTAATTAGAGTGGAATAGCGAAGCTTGCTTCGCGCTTCAATGCACAGCAAGCTGTGCTAATCCTATATCCGCCCCTTGTACCGAAACTGCTCCTCGTACTGCTCCCGCAGCGTTCGGAGCGTGTCCGCCTCCTGCGGGGACTTGTCCTCTCGGATACGGTGGATGCGGGCGAAGCGCAGGGCGAAGCCGGAGGGATACTGCGAGCTCTCCTGTACCTCGTTGAAGAGCACCTCCACCACGACTCGGGGCTGCACATACACGGTACCCCGCGTGCGCCTCACCTCCATCTCCAGCAGCCGCTCGGTCATCTCTTGGAATTCCTCGTCGGTGAAGCCCTTGAAGGTCTTGCCCACGAGGTGAAAATCACCCCTCCGCTCATCCCGCACGGCCAGGTGATAGTTCGAGAGCCACCCGTGCCGCCGGCCGTAGCCCCAGTCGGCGGCGACGATCACACAGTCCAGCGTCATCACGTGCTTTAGCTTGAGCCAGGACCGGCCCCGCACGCCGGGGGTGTAATCGCTGCGCAGGTCCTTGGCCATGGCCCCCTCGTGGCCGGCCCGGTGAGCCGCCTTGGCGAAAGCCTCTCCCTCCTCAATTGTCCTGGGCTCGATGCGGAGCACTAGGGAGAGGCCGACGGCCACTCTCTCCAGCCGCTCCCAACGTTCCCTGTTGGGCGCATCAATCAGACTCTCTCCATCTACATAGAGCAGGTCAAAGAGATGAAGTTGGATCGGAATCTCCTGCGCCAGGGCGGTCACATCGTGCACCCGGCGGAGGCGGCGCATGAGGTGCTGGAAGGGCAGCGGACGGCCCGCTCCGTCCACCCCTACCACCTCCCCCTCGACCACTGCCTCCTCTGCGGCGAGCCCCTGCCGCACCCTTTCCACCACCTCCGGCAGGCTGGTGGTCACCTCCGAAAGCTGGCGGGAGTAGATCCTCACCTGCTCGCCCTGCTTGTGGATCTGGACCCGCGCCCCGTCGAGCTTGTACTCCAGGGCCACGTGGCCTTCGTAGCGCTGGAAGGCCTCGGAGAGCTCATCGGCCGTCTGGGCTAACATGGGCTTAAGGGGGTGGAAGAGTTTCAAGGTTGCGCTCCGGAGGCCCTCGTCTCCGGAGGTGAGGGCAGCATGCGCTGCCTCGCCCAAGTCGCCCCACAGCATGTTGGCCCGCCGCACCCACATCGCCCTCACCCCAGCGGCTTGAGCGATGGCGTCGAGCATGATCCCTTCGCTCACCCCGTGGCGCATCTCGCCGATCACAGCCTTGACGATGTGCTTGGCCTCCGCCGGGGAAGCGCGGAGGAGCAGTCCCCACAACAGCGCCTCTTTGCGCGCCCTTGAGCCCTGGCCTTCCACCTCGGCAATTTGCTCCAGGGTGTGGTAGGTCTCCAGCAGCGTGAGGGGTGGCTCCCGTTGCGGCTCGGTCCGCGCCATCTCCAGCAGCAGTTTGACCCCCTGGCCCGTGTCCTCCGCCTGATCGCTGATCTGCGCTCGCTGTGCCTCGGTGGGATGGGCCAGCCCCCGCACGATGTTCGACACGGCCCGCCAGCTCAAGTTCAGCGCCCGCCCGTCCCACTCGGGGAAGACCTGCCCGATGAGCAGTCGCACGCCGGGAGGGATCTCCTCCGGCTGCAGGGACTGCAGGAAGCCAGCTACCAGGCTGGTCAGTTCCAGCCGCTTGGTCGTGGATTCCAGTTGCTCGCCCAGGTTGGCGAGCGCAGCAAAAGCCATCCGGTTCATTTCACCTGCTCTTATCCAGAATGACATAGGTTCGCTGCGACACTTCAGTGAATCCCAACTTTTGAGCCACGCGAAGCGAGGCCAAGTTATCCTCACCCGTACTCCACACCGGTGTCTGCCCCGCCTCTTTCACGCGCCGGGCGACGATGGCTGCCGCGGCGGTGGCGAATCCGCGGCCTCGCCACACCTCCAGCGTAAAGGCACCAATGTCGGCGTGGTGATCGGATCGGGCATGGGTATGGGCGATGGACACAATATGGCCTGACACGACGGCGCAGGCAACGATCCCGTCTGACAGCAAACCGCGTGTACTTCCAAAGCCGCCTCCTCGCACCTCGGCGGGCGCGGATTCCAGGAGCTTGATATCTGCAAGGGTCAACTGGCGCACGGCTTCGTTTGAGAAATTCACCACCGGTTTCGACAGGACATGATAGATGTCCCCGTAGTATCGGACCGGAATCCCTACGTTCTTCTCGATGATCCCTCCCAGGGCGGCCGCGCACTCTGGAGCCACGTTGACACACTCCCACCCGCGGACTGCCTGCAGCAGCTCCCACAGGACCTCAGGGTCTGAGCCGAAGCCCATCGGTTCAGCGGGGCAAAAGTTGTCCTGTATGATAGCTCCATCGAATCGCGATGGATTGCCAGCCACGTAGGCGCGGCACAGCCCCCGCCTGAGCAGATGCACTGAAATGACAGTCTCAGGCGTATCACCGAGGGCGTCAGCTAGAACGTGGCAACCCTTGGGGTTGAGTGGCAGATAGAAACCAGGCATCTTCAATAAGTCAAATTCTTGACGAATGAGTCGAGTTCCCCACCCCAGAGGCCGCTGCCAAGCAATGGCTTGATAGAAGTGGGAGTGCACTCTCCGCTCTCAGCTAGGCAAAGCTGGCCACTTCGTCCACCCGGCCAGCACCTCGGCGACGGTGCGGGCGGGGACGGTTTTCTGGGTCAGATCCATAACGATGCCACCAGCCAGTCA
Source organism: uncultured Anaerolineae bacterium (assembly GCA_964425465.1). Taxonomy (GTDB): domain Bacteria; phylum Chloroflexota; class Anaerolineae; order JAYEMR01; family JAYEMR01; genus JAYEMR01. The sequence goes on from CAYRNM010000160.1 coordinate 6,688, forward strand.
TTAGCTTTCTGCCACAGGCGGGTGCCGAAGATGGCGCTCAGGTTGACGTACTGGCCGCTGGGCTGCCGCACTTCAAAGAACTGCCCCCGGTCTATCTTTCCCTGGACAACAAACTGGACCGTCTGCCGGCGGTTAGCCATCAGATTGGCCACGTCTTGGAGTGTGTCTC
>CAYRNM010000161.1:0-6814 GCA_964425465.1 uncultured Anaerolineae bacterium
GGGCGATTCTCGATCTTCAGCGCCGTGGGCCTGCTGCCGGCGGCCATCCTCGGGGTGGACGTGGTGGGGCTGGAGGGGCGCAAGACCCTCTTCGGCTTTGAGAACAAGGGCTGGAAGCCCTGGCAGCTCTTCGACGGGACGCCCGTCCTGGTGCCCGAGAAGTTCAACACCGAGCCGGAGCCCGATGGCAGCATCCTCATGTATCCTGAGGGGGACCGGTCCGCGCCTCCCAGCGGGCGCATGCCCAAGGATGGCTTCTACTTCGACTCCATCATCCGCCAGCCGCCCATCGAGGAGGACAAGCTGAGGGTAGAGGACAACCTGGAGGAGTTCGCACCCCTCAGCGACGAGGAGCTGGAGCACTTCCGTCGGCAGTCGGAGGCTCTGTACAACCACACTGACCTGGCCCTCGTCGCCAATTTCGGCGGCACCAGCTTCGGTGACATCGCCCTGGTCCCCGCGCCCTGGCTGAAGTACCCCAAGGGCATCCGGGATGTCGAGGAATGGTACGTCTCCCTCATCACCCGCAAGGGGTACATCTACGAGGTCTTCGAGGCCCAGTGTGAGATCGCGCTCACGAATCTGGAGCGCCTCCGTCAGGCGGTGGGGGATCGAGTGGATGTGATCTTCGTCACCGGGACCGATTTCGGCACCCAGAATGGCCCCTTCCTGTCGCAGACGCTCTATCGGGAGCTCTTCAAGCCCTTCCACCGGCGGGTCAACGACTGGGTGCACGCCCACACCCGCTGGAAGGCCTTCATCCACACCTGTGGGGGCGTGGAGCCGCTGATCGAGGATTTCATCGAGGCGGGATTCGACATCCTCAACCCGGTGCAATGCTCCGCAGCGGGGATGGATCCAGCAGCGCTGAAGCAGAAGTACAGGGACCGGCTCATATTCTGGGGAGGGGGCGTGGATACCCAGCGGACTCTGCCCTTTGGTACGCCTGAGGAGGTCCGACGGGAGGTGAGGGAGCGGCTGGAAATCCTCGGTCTCAGTGGAGGGTTCGTGTTCAACCCCATTCACAACGTCCAGGCCAACACCTCGGTGGAGAACCTGCTGGCCATGTTTGAGACCGTGCGGGAGTACGGAGGCTACGCCTGAACGACCGCTGACCGCCGCAGTTGTTTTGGCGGTCGGCCGTCTGCCGTCGGCGGTCTTCAAAGGGATACTTCCATGAGCGAGAAATCCACTGTCTACTTCCACAGCGCGCGGGCCTCCAGTGTGCTGATCCCCCAGGTCCCGGTGGACCAATGGTACACCCACAGCCTGGTCTACAAGCTGGAGGTGGCCTGCCGCCGGGCGCTGGAGGGGATGGTGAGCCCCGGCGATGTGGTGGCCATCAAGGTGCACCTGGGCGAGCGCTACACCGCCCGCCACCTGCGCCCCACGCTGGTCCGGCAGGTGGTGGATCTGGTCAGGGACTGGGGCGGCAAGCCCATCGTCACCGACACCCTGCTGCGGGGCTCCTATCGGGCCACGGAGACCTGGACCCGGAGGGGGATGCACGAGGCGCTGGCCACTGCCGCCCGCAATGGCTTCACCCCCGAGACGCTGGGCGCGCCCCTCATCTTCGCCGACTACGTGAATGAGCAGCGGGGCATCCCGGTGGAGATCGGGGGACGGCTCATCGAGCGGGCCTACGTGGCCCCCCTCTTCGGCGACGTGGATGCGCTCATCAGCCTGGCCCACTTCAAAGGCCACGACTGCGCCTCCATCGGGGGGCAGATGAAGAACCTGGGGGTGGGCTGTCAGGCCAAGCAGGGCAAGCACTGGATCCACCACGAGCAGCCCTTCCACGTGGACCCTGAGCAGTGCACTGGCTGCGGTGACTGCGTGCCTATTTGCCCCGAGGGAGCCATCCGCATGAAGGGGGAGAAGGCGGTGATGGACGAGGGGGCATGTGTGCTGTGCGAGGAGTGTCTGCCCGCCTGTTCCCCAGGGGCCATTGGCGCGCCTTTCGCTCCCCTGGGCGAGGGATAGACATCACCCCGCTCTGCGACTGCGACCCCTTCACCGACGTGCCCTTCGTGCAGGATTTGGGCGTCTTTGCCTCTCGTGATCCCGTGGCCCTGGACCGGGCCTGCGTGGACGCGGTCACTGCTACACCAGGGTTGCCCAATTCCATGTCCGAGGAGGCGGGGGTGATGGGGGCAGGGGTGAAGAAATTCAACGCCATTGCTCGGCAACGGTGGCTGGCCACACCGGGAGGTGAGGATCAGGCCCCCGACTGGCGGGTCACACTGGAGGCCGCGGAGAGGGTGGGATTGGGGACACAGCAATACGAGTTGATTGCGTTGTAGCAGTAAAGGACGACTTCCGCCGGCTAGCTGTCAAATCCCGATTCACTACGAGTTGCCAAGTTTGAAGCCGATCTGAAGACCTTGCGGAAATGGGACGACTATGATCGTCATCAGTAACTTGACTTTGGCGTGGCGAGGGCGTATGATACTCCGGGGGCCCGATGATGGAAATGCCCAACGAGAAAATAGACAAAATTACAGTGGCCTGCAACACAGGGCCGCTCATATCGGCGTTTCAGTGTGGTCGAATAGATTTATTAAAGCGATACTTCAAGACGATCTACATTGCACCCTCACAAGTGGCAGAGTTCGAAAAGCATGGCGCAGCCAAAGAACTGGATGATCTCACCCGGGAGGGCGTTGTAGTGCTGGCAGAGGCGCTGACAGCTGATGAGAAGGAACAGGCAGAGATGTTGGCTCGCCGGATTGCTGCGCAACCCTCGTCAGGTGATCCAGACTACCACGGTCATTTGCCGGAAGCAGAGGTAATGATCGTCGCCGCCCGCCCAGAACTTGGATGTGTACGAATTTTGCTGGACGAATTAGCAGCCCGCACCGTGGCAGAGGAGGAGGGGCTGCGAATCACAGGATTTCCTGGCGTGGTAGGACGGGCCGGCCTGGATGGGCTATTGACCAGGAATGACATTCGACACGTGCTCAGCTTATGTCAGCAGCAGGGCACCCATTACAGCGACCAATTGATCGAGCACGTGGCCGAGACATATGGGAGGTGAAAGGCTATGGAGAAAAGAATTGCACCGCACGAACTGCAGGCAGCGTTGTTGTCGGCCGAAGACGTGGATAAGGACGTAGCTTCGTTGTCAGAGGCATTGATGGAAGAACGGGCTAGACGCATTGCCCGTAATGTCCTCCTGCGCCCCGACATGCGCCAAATTCTGAGGGCCCTTCTGGAAAGCGGCGCTTGTGAGAACGAGGAGGAGGCCATCGCCAGAGGGCTCAAGACCCTCTCGGTCGCCCTGTCACCTGCTTGGGAGGGAAGTGGAAGGGGTAGCCGGTGACCTATTACATAGAATGGCCGAATCCCTCGGCCCTTGTGGTCGAAGCCTAACACTGAATCCCCGTGCTGAGAGTGCAAAGCCCCTTCCGGGGTTAGATTTAGCCCGTAGGGCTTCGCACTTCCAGGACGGATGTTCACGGCCGGGGCTCTTCAGCGTTGGGTTATAATAGATAGCATACCATCCATGACTTTGCCGGACCTTGGAAGACAGGAGCGCTCCCCTAGATCTATCGCCATCTATGCCCCAAGTGGTCGAATATCTTTTCTCAGAAGATGCAGAGGGGTAATCTGATGATTGTTTCCGCGCATGACAAAAAGGTCTTTGAGCCCGTAGGCTTTCTAAGTGAGAAAGAGCTACAAGACAGCATTGCAAACTTGCCGAGCTTGCTAAATGTGATTCCACAGCTAAATGGGCAGGATTACCCCCTTTACATCCTGAAAAGGGAGTTGGGGGTTGCTTCTGGCTCCATAGATTTCCTCGCCACTGATGTTGACGGCTCACTCTACATTATTGAGACCAAACTGGCTGAGAACCCAGAGTTAAGACGGACGGTAATCGGGCAGGTCCTCGAATATGCAAGCAATCTCACGGACACGCCATATGAACACATAAATAGCGAGTGTCTCAGATATCTTAAGAAGCATGGCTCCCTGGAACAAGCCATCCATGATTTTTATGCACAGCAAGGCAAGGACGGTGAACCAATACCAACTGCCAGTGAATACAAAGAAATCATCGCTGACAACTTGGCGAATGGACGGTTTAACTTGGTGATTGTCGCCAATAAGGTTAGTTTTGAGATTCAGAAGTTGTTTCACTACATTGACCAGGTGACTAAAGACAATCTCAATTTCATAGTCCTTGAGATCAATAAGTACCACTTCGACTCAGGTGTGGTTTTGCACTCAGGCATTGTCTGGGCAGCCAAGTACATAAAGACCCTATTTTCCAGAACAGTGATAAATGAAGAAGCCTACATAGCATCGAAGTCCCCCCATGTTCAAATGCTAATCAGGCACATCGATAAACAATGTACCGCCAAGGGACTGAGCAAGAATGCGAATACAAGGGGCTTATCTTGGAAACATAGTAGCGGAGGCAGCATTTTCATCACGGGGGACACATTGGATACAAACTGGTCAACTCTTCCAGTGAAGCCAGGTGAAATGAGAGAACTGGACGATTGTAAGAAAACCGTGATGGAAACTGCAAGCAAAGTTGGGCTTATTCCAGTACACAGCAAACACGGGTGTATTCGGCTTAAGTTGAATGACAAAGTTCAAATCGAGGATGTGGATAGATTCATAGACCTGGCTCTCTCCGTTATACAAAAGGCTAGCAGTCTAAGTGCAGCAAAACAATACTCAACTTGACTTTGGTGTGACTGGGGCACAATACTCTAAGGATTCGACAATGAATAAATGGTCCCACCCGGGCGGAAAGTTGCGAGAACTGGGGGCTGAGGCCCTCTCCGATGCGGAACTCCTGGCTATTCTCATCTCCTCAGGCATCAAGGGCAAACCAGCGGAAAAGATCGCCGAGGAAGTTGTGGAGCGGTTTGGATCTCTGTCCGAAATGGCCAACGTGCCGCTGGAGAGATTCTTGGAGATTAAGGGGCTTTCCGACGTCAAGATCATCCGCATCGCCGCTGCTTTTGAGATTGCCCGCCGCTTGTCGAAGGGGGCATTGAGCTATGGCCAAGAAGAGTAAGCTGCCTGAGAAGGCGGCTCGTATGCCAGACATTCGCCAGGCGAAGTGGGAACAGGTTGTTCCTGAGTACCTGGAATCGGTGCGGTCGCAGCAGAGCGAGCCGGCCAAGTCTCTACGCTTCGCTCTGCTCCTCAATGAGCTATTTGGGGTGCAACCCGGCTTCATCGAGGACTACGTGGCTGGCATTGAGAAGCACGTGAAGGTCAAGCAGAAAGACCGCATCCTGAGAGGCCAGGTTGATAACCTGTTCGGCAACCTGATCATCGAGTTCGAGCGCGATCTGAGCAAAACGCGACGGGAGGCAGAGGAACAGCTCCAAAGGTACGTGGCCTGCCTCTGGTCTCAGGAGCCACCGGCCAAACGAGCGCCATACCTCTGCATGGCCGCCGATGGCGTCAAGTTCGTGGTGTATTCACCGACCATCGAGAAGCCTGACAAGTCAGACGTTCAACCCGAGGAAGTCTACTTGGACCTCGTTGAAGAGATAGACCTATCAGCTTTCGAGCCACCGCAGGTCTACTTCTGGCTGGACCGCTACTTCCTGCGCAAGGAAGTATTAGCCCCCACGACCGAAGCCATTGTCAAAGACTTTGGGCTCAGGAGCCACGCTTTTCACGCTGCCGGCCAGACCTTGCTCTCCAGGTGGCGCAGCCTCAAAGACCGGCCCGAATTCAGCGTGGTCTACGAAAGCTGGGCCAAGTATTTGCTCATCGTGTACGGGACTTTTGTGGCCGACGAGGAGCTCTTCATCAGGCACACATACCTGTCCACGCTAGCCAAGCTGATGGCCTGGCGCCGTCTCACAGGAGAGACAACAGCCCCCGCCGATGACCAGATTCTCTCTCTGCTGGAAGGCCGGTTCTTCAAAGAGCAAGCAGGCATCGAGAACTTTCTGGAGGAGGATTTCTTCTCCTGGGTGGCGCGGGGGGACGCCAAAGGAGCCGGGATGGAAACCACCCGCCAACTGTCGAGCCTGCTTCAAAACTACAATCTACGCGAGCTTTCAGAGGATGTGCTGAAGTCACTTTATCAGGAGCTGGTGGACCCTGAGACTCGTCACGACCTGGGTGAGTACTACACTCCCGACTGGCTGGCCCACCGAATGGTCCGCAGGCTGCTTGAGGATAACCCGCAGGGTGCCCTCCTTGACCCCGCCTGTGGTTCGGGGACTTTCCTCTACCTGGCCGTGGGGGAGAAGCGGGCGCGGTTGGGGGACACACGAGCGACGTTAGAGCACATCCTGGACTCGGTAGTGGGCGTGGACATTCACCCCCTGGCGGTCACCGTGGCCAAGACGAACTACATCCTGGCCCTGGGCGACCTGTTTAAGAAACGGCGGGGCAAGGATAGCATTCGCATTCCGATCTACCTTTCGGACACCATCAGGTTGCCCGAGCGGTGGGCGGACACGCCGATGGCCGACTACGAAGTGCAGATTGATGACCAGACCATCTACCTCCCGCAGGCGTTGCTTGAGAGCCCTGAGTTGTATGACCAGGCCATTGAGGCCGCCAAAGAGTTTGCGGTGCAAAGCGTTGACAGACAACCGACCGGGGAACAGTTTACCAATTACCTGCGAGTTCAACACCCCGATCTGTTGGAAGCCGATGTGCCTGTACAAAAGCTATTCGTCATCTCTAAAGCCCTGGGGAATCTCATTAAATCCAAACGCGACACCATCTGGGCCTTTGTGCTCAAGAACATCTACAAGCCCCTTTTCCTCAAAGGCAACTTTGACTTCGTAGTTGGCAATCCCCCCTGGCTTTCCTTCCGCTACGCCGA
>CAYRNM010000162.1:0-6804 GCA_964425465.1 uncultured Anaerolineae bacterium
AACCCATCCTGACCACGATCAAGCTCCTACGCCAGCTCATGGAGCGCCAGGCCCTCCGACGCATCGAGGCCGGCTCCCTCAGCGACGAGGAAACCGAGCGGCTGGGCCAGACCTTCATGAAGCTGGAGGCACGGATGGAGGAACTCAAGCGGGTCTTCGGTTTGGAGGACGAGGAGCTGAACCTCAACCTGGGCCCCCTGGGCGACTTAATGTGACAGCCCACAGTCAGAGTACAGCCGTGTAGTTTATTGGAGACGACCTCCCTGCCTTAACAGGCAGGTTTTTTAACGCCACACTGAAATCCAGGTAGAGCCGGGTAGTTGGGCGGCGATGGTAAGAGGCGGCCGATCCCCGCCCCGATGGATTTGACAGAGAAGGAGACAATAGTACAATAGAGTCGTCGTTAATGGCTTCCAGCCGCAGTAGTTGACTCACATTGGGACAAAAGAGAGGAAGCAGATCCATGCCCACTTTCACCGCCAACCAACTGCGAGGTGTCGGCCAAGCGATCTTCGAGGCCGTGGGCGCACCGCCGGATGTCGCCCAGCGGGTGAGCGACTCGCTGGTGACCAACAACCTGATGGGCCACGACTCCCATGGTGTGATCCGCATCCCCTCCTACCTGCGCAAGATCAGCGAGGGGCAGATCGTCCCCCAAGCCCAGCCCGAGGTGGTACGGGAGACCCCTACCACCGCCCTGCTCGACGGCCACTGGGCCTTCGGGCAGGTGGTGGCCGCCCGGGGGATGGAGATGGCCATTGCCAAGGCCAAGGAGCAGCACATCGCCGCCGTGGGGATGTTCCGTTGCCCCCACATCGGTCGGGTGGGGGAATACCCCGCCCTGGCCGCTGAGCAGGGGATGATCGGTATCGCTCTCTGCAACTCCGGCCCCCCCGGTGGTATTGTGGCCCCCTTCGGCGGCCGAAAGCCCTTCTTCAGTACTAACCCCCTGGCCTTGGCCGTGCCTGCCGGCGAGCGCCCGCCCCTGCTGTTGGACTTTGCCACCTCCGTCGTGGCCGAGGGGAAGATGCGGGTAGCCCGCAACCGGGGGAAGCAGGTACCAGAAGGATGGATCATTGACGCCGAGGGCCACCCCACCACTGACCCCCATGACCTGTACGAAGGGGGAGCGCTCCTGCCCTTCGGTGGGCACAAAGGATACGGCCTGGCCCTCTTCATTGACATCCTGGGCGGCATCCTCACCGGCACCGGCTGCACTGCCATGCCCGACTACGATGGGGGCAATGGCACCTTCGTGATGGCCATTGACATCCAGAACTTCTGCCCTCTAGCGGAGTTCCAGGCCTCCGTAGATCAGGTGTTCGCGGCAGTGAAGGAAGTACCCCTGGCCCCCGGCTTCGAGGAGATCCTCATCCCCGGCGAGATCGAATACCGGACCCAGGCCCAGCGGGAACGGGAGGGGGTCTTCGTGGAAGAGGTCACCTGGTCGCAGATCGTGGAGGCGGCGTTGGGCCTGGGGGTGGATGTGGAGAGCCTGTTGGAGGGGAATTAGCTTGCTGCTCAGGCGATAGGAGGGAGCACATGAGAGGTAAAGAGTTCGATCCCAACCCCACGTATAAAGACGCCACCCTGCCCATTGAAGCACGGGTGGAGGATCTGGTCTCCAGAATGACCCTGGAGGAAAAGATCTCCCAGATGGTGTACGACGCGCCAGCCATCGAGCGATTGGGCATACCCAAGTACAACTGGTGGAACGAGTGCCTGCACGGTGTGGGGCGGGCAGGGGTCGCCACGGTCTTTCCTCAGGCCATCGGCCTGGCCGCCACCTGGAACACCGAGCTGATGTACCGGGTTGCGGTGGCGATCTCCGACGAGGCCCGGGCCAAGCATCACGAAGCGCTCCGACAGTCCATCCGGGAGATCTACACCGGCCTGACCTTCTGGTCGCCCAACATCAACATCTTCCGCGACCCCCGCTGGGGACGAGGGCAGGAGACCTACGGCGAGGACCCCTACCTCACGGCCCGGATGGGCGTGGCCTTTGTAAAAGGGCTCCAGGGCGACGATCCGCGCTATCTCAAGCTGGTCGCAACGCCCAAGCACTACGCTGTCCACAGCGGGCCGGAGCCCGACCGCCACCACTTCGATGCGCGTGCAGATGAGCGGGACCTGCGGGAGACCTACTTGCCCGCTTTCAAAGCCTGCGTGAAGGAGGCAAAAGCCGTCTCTGTGATGGGGGCCTACAATCGGACCAACGGCGAGCCCTGCTGCGCCAGCCCGACGCTGTTGGAGAACATCCTCCGCCAAGAGTGGGGCTTTGACGGCTATGTGGTCTCCGATTGCTGGGCTATCCTCGACATCTACCAACATCACAAAGTGGTGGAAACAGCCGAGGAAGCGGCTGCCCTGGCCGTGAAAGCGGGCTGTGACCTGAACTGTGGCACCACTTATCCTGCTTTGCACGAGGCCGTCGCAAAGGGCCTCATTGACGAGGCGACCATTGACCGGGCGGTCAAGCGGCTCTTCACGGCCCGCTTCCGCCTGGGGATGTTCGACCCGCCTGAGGAGGTGGGTTACGCTCAGATCCCCTACGAAGTCAACGATTGCCCCGAGCACCGCGCCCTGGCGCTGCGGGCCGCCCGGGAATCCATCGTGCTGCTCAAGAATGAGGACAATCTCCTGCCCTTGAGCAAAGATCTCCAATCTATCGCCGTCATCGGCCCCAATGCGGATGACCTGCAGGTGCTGCTGGGGAATTACAACGGTACCCCCTCCAGGGCTACCACGCCCCTGGAAGGCATCCGCAAAAAGGTCTCACCTGCCACCAAACTCTACTATGCGCGAGGCTGCGAAACCGCCGAGGGCGTGCCTCCCCTGAGCGTGGTCCCCTCTACCTACCTGCGTCCAGTGGACGCCGACGCGAACCAGACCGGCTTGACGGCGGCCTATTACGACAATATAGAGTTCGAGGGGGAGCCGGCGCTCAGTCGGGTGGATCCTGCTGTTGACTTTGTCTGGAAAGGCACCACACCCTTGACTGGCCGCATGGGCGATGCCTTTGCGGTGCGCTGGACCGGCTCCCTCGTACCACCGGTCACCGGAACCTACAAACTCGGCGTCAGCGGCCTGAGCGGTTACGCCCTTTACCTGGACGGCAAACTCATTGTGGATTATTGGGGAATCCACCATCCGATCACCAGAACCAAAGAGGTTGAGCTGGAGGCGGGTCGCTTCTACAGCCTGCGGTTGGACTATGTGAACCGGGGTTCCGATCCGCAGGTGCAACTCCTGTGGTCTGTTCCCGGCGCCGATTACCTGACCGAGGCGGTTGAGGCAGCCCAAAAGGCAGAGGTGGTGATCATGATGATGGGCCTTTCCCCTGCCCTGGAAGGCGAGGAGATGCCGGTTCAGGTCGAGGGCTTTGTCGGCGGCGACCGCACCGACATCCAGTTGCCTCGTCCGCAGGAGGAACTGCTCAGGCGAATCCACGCCCTGGGCAAGCCCATGGTGTTGGTGCTGTTGAACGGCAGCGCCCTGGCCGTGAACTGGGCGGCCGAAAACATCCCGGCCATCGTGGAGGCCTGGTATCCCGGACAAGCCGGTGGAGACGCCATCGCCGACGTGCTCTTTGGCGACTACAACCCCGGCGGGCGGCTGCCCATCACCTTCTACAAGTCGGTGGAGGATCTGCCGCCCTTCGAGGATTACCGCATGGAGGGCCACACCTACCGTTACTTCCGGGGAGAGCCGCTGTTCCCCTTCGGTTTTGGGTTGGGCTACACTCCATTCGTCTACAGCGACCTCCAGTTGAGCGCCAAAATGATCACCCCAAGCGAGCCGCTCACCCTTAGCGTGGAGGTGCAGAATGTGGGCCAGCACGCCAGCGATGAGGTGGCACAGTTGTACGTCAGCGACGTCACTGCCTCGGTTCCGGTGCCCATCCGGCAGCTCCAGGGGTTTGAGCGCATCCACCTGGAACCCGGTGAGACGAAAAGGGTCACCTTTACCCTCACGCCTCGCCAACTCTCGCTGATTGACGATGAGGGACGGCGGGTGATCGAACCGGGCGAGTTCCAAGTGGCCGTCGGCGGGCGTCAGCCCAGGCCAGAAGATCTTATGGGTGAGGGAACCGCTGTGTTGATCGGGACCTTTGAGGTGGTCGGTGAGGTGACAGAGGTGACGTGGGTATTCCACACCGGATGATGAAGTCCTCCCGTACTGGGTAGAAGATATCCAGCATGACGAAGGGCTCATCCTTATATCCCTCAGCAGCCTAAGACGGCCATCTGGTTCAGCCCTCGCTGCCAGCGGAGCGCCCTGCGCTGCACAAGATGGCCGGGATGTCTGCTCCCTCAGCTTGGTTCCCAACGAGATCCTCCCACTGGCTTTTGGTACTCTCCATAGCTTGCCCCTGTTTCTCTTTCATAATATAATCAGTGTAGCCTTCCCAGGAGCGAGTAACGAACTATGTATTGTAGGTAGAAGGATGGTTGAAGAGCAGCACACCCAAGCGATTGATGAACAAAAACTGTTAGATAGGCTGCGGGATGCTCTGGCTGCACATCTGTACCGGGAGGCGAGGCGGCTTGGGCTGTCTTTCGGGGCCTCTCAGGTTGCCTCTCTGTGCTATTCTCTCTTGAGAGGACCCGCTAGAATTCCTGGGGCCAACTGGCATCCTTCAGTGTACATCCTGCAAGAAAGCTCTTTGTTCGATACTTACTACACAGAAAATCTGGAGGTACACGACTATCTGCACCTAGTCTCTCAGGAGATGCGTAAACGTCTGGGCCAGTATATCACCCCCAGCGTCATTGTGAAGTATATCCTGGAGGCAGCAGGCTATCGAGAAGATGCCGATATTCTGGACAGACGGCTGGCCGATCCTGCCTGCGGATCGGCCATCTTCCTGGTAGAAGCGACTAGGGTTTACCTGGCAGCCTTACGGCGGGCGGGCGACCCTATCGAGGCGTGGTATCCGCGAGTGCGAGCCGCCTTTGTAGGTGTGGATGTTGACCCTATCGCCTGCCTGTATGCTCGCTTCAATTTGAGCCTGTTGTTGACCCCTGCCATCCTGTTCTGGGTTGATGCACACCCGAACGCCTCTCTGCCAGCTCTGCCGATATATTGTCTAGACACACTGAGAGCGATAGTTACAGAGCTGAGCGCTCCCCGGCTTTTTTTCTACGATACGCCTCCTCTCCGTCTGACAGACTCGTTCGACTTCGTGGTAGGCAATCCACCGTACCACAAGATCGGTCGGCTGGGCAGGGAGTTGAAGGATGCCTTTCGGGCTTCCCTGTACGGCCACCCCAATGCCTATGGCCTTTTTCTCCATGCTGGACTGGAGATGCTCCGGCCCGGTGGGGTTCTGGGCTACATCATTCCTCGTTCCATGCTCTCCGGGCTGTATTTCAAGAACCTGCGGCGCTTTATTGAGCAACAAGCTGTCTTACGAGAAGTAACCTTGATTGCCGAGCGCAAGAAGGTCTTTGAGAATGTATTGCAGGGCACCATGGTATTGATCCTGCAGCGTCAGCCAGCTCCCGCGCGTCCCCTCAAAACGGCCATAACCCACTCGGCCGGGGACCTGGAGACCCAGCAGATGCCCTCCACCCGGATCAACCAAGAACAGGCTGTCCGTCACCTAAACGGCACCAGCGTGTGGTTCGTGGCCAATACCCAGCGGGCTTACGATATTCTGGACAAGATTCTCAGCCATCATCCCTTGTTATCCAGCCCAGCCGTTGGCTGCCCAGCCAGGACTGGCCCTATTGTGTGGAACCGAGTCAAACCTCTTCTCTGCTCCAGCTCCGAAGCCGACGCGCTCCCCTTGGTATGGGCCACCGATATGGGGCGATTTGCCTTCTCTTTCGGCAGTGCTGGCGAGAGCCGGCCTTCGTACCTGAAGGTGACTGCACGCACTCGCCGGCTGATGAACCGGGGATTAAGCCTCTTGGCTCAGCGAGTAACAGCCGATGAGCAACCTCACCGCTTGGTTGCCTGCATACCGGAATCCTTCTGTGCTGAGCACACAACGGGGTATTTCGTGGAAAACCACCTGAATGTGATCCAGCCCCGCCCCGATGCACCGCCCATTGATCTCTATTATCTGCTAGGCATTCTTTGCTCTGATGCGATGGAGTTCTTCTTCCGCACCATGAACGGCAACACCCAGGTCTCAGCCACTGAACTCAACCTTATGCCCATCCCCCGCTGTGATCGGGAGCCGCAGATCGCTGCCCTGGCCCGACAGTTGCAAAACACACCAGACTCTACTGCCAGAACATCACTGGAGCAGCGGCTGAACGAACAGGTGGCCGAAGTCTATGGCCTCACTCCTGACGAACTTCGCTTCATTCAAGAAAGTCTGGCCAGGAACCGGTATGTCCCAGAGAACACCGATGACCGTTGATGAGATCAAAGCATTGTTGCAAGCGCTAAACTTCTCCTCCCGCTGGATCACCGAGCAGACAGCTTTTTGCATCCTAGCCCTTTCCAACACCACACTGCGCCAAGGGCTGCTTGCTGGGCATACCTGTCTGGCCGATGGGGCTCGTATACACGACATCCTGAACTTTGTGCGACAGGGCATCGGTCGCCCTGTGGCGGAGAACACCCGCGAATCGTACCGCAAAACTTCTCTGCGCCCGCTTATGGAAGCTGGCTGGGTGATTCGCCACCAACTGAACACCAACGACCCCAATACCTACTACCGTCTCCACCCAGACTTCACTCGCCTGCTGACATTACCTCCTGGGCCGGAACGCGATGCGCTGATTGAACGTCTACGCCTTCCCGACCGATGGCGTCCTAGACAGCGACCGGATCTTCAGCAGGATGTCC
>CAYRNM010000163.1:0-6785 GCA_964425465.1 uncultured Anaerolineae bacterium
TCCGGCGCGTCAAAGATCTGACGGCTGACGATGCCATCCACCCCACACTCTACGGTGCCCAGCGTCAACTCCCGTTCGGCGAGCATCCGGGCCACCACCTCTGCGACCGTCTCCTCCCCCACGCTGTAGATCACCTCCCCCAGCCGCTTGCGCACCCGCCCCTCCATCTCTGCAATGAGCCGATCTGCTTCCTCCTCGCTGGCTGCCTTGGCCACGATGCGCACATCGGTCTGGCCCGGGTGGGCGGCCAGCCCTACGGTGGGATTGGCGCTCTCCATCAGATCCCCGATGCGCGCGTCCACCTGTGACTCTCCAATACCCACTGTGCGCAGTACCCGGGTCTTGATCACCTCCTGGCGGCCCAGCTTGCGCTTGAGGTAGGGGATCACCTCATGCTCCATCAAATACTTCATCTCATGGGGCACGCCGGGCAGCACGATCACGTCACCCCGCTCATCCTGCACGATAAAGATGGGCGCGGTGCCCACCGGGTTCTCGATGGCGATAGCACCCTCGGGTTTGAGCGCTTGGCGACGGTTGTTCTCGCTCATAGGATGGCCCCAGCCCCGAAAGCGCTCCTCGATCCAACCCAGCATCTCCTCGTCCAGCACCAGATCCCGGCCTGTAGCCCGGGCCGCCGCCTGGCGAGTGACATCATCCACCGTGGGGCCCAACCCGCCGGTGCAGAGCACCACATCCACCCTTTCCAGGGCCTCCTCGATGCAGCAGGCGATGCGCCCTTCATTGTCCCCCACCGTCACGCGATGATACAGGTCAATGCCGATCTCGGCCAGCTGCCGGGAGATATAGGCCGCGTTGGTGTCCACGATGGCACCCAGTAGTAGTTCTGTTCCAATGGAGATGATCTCTGCCTGCATGCTTCCTCCTGAGTCAATAAGGGAGAGGTAACGAGGAAGAGCCCCGATGACCCATTATCTGTTGCCTTGTTACCCGTTTACCATTGTCACAAGGGACACATACACACAAATTGAGCTCTATCCCCCGTGTTGTCCGCCGGAGGGTTTTGGGCTATACTTGATAGTGTTCTGTTGGTCCATGCTGAGCTCTACCAATGCGGATAAGGAAGAAGGGCAAGTACACTGCGACGGTGGTGTCTGAGACCCACTGGGATCGGGCCTGGTACGTGCCCTTCCAGGAGTTTCGCGTCCGGCTAGTGCGCCTCATGGACCGCCTGCTGGAGCTCCTGGAGCGCGAACCCGGCTTCCGCTGCTTCATGCTCGATGGGCGGACGGTGGTTCTGGAGGATGACTTCGCCATCCGACCGGAGAACCGGGAGCGGGTGAAGCGCTTCGTACAGGAGGGACGGCTGCAGGTGGGCCCCTGTACGTGCTGGTGGATGAGTTCTTGGTGAGCCCGGAGTCCATGATCCGCAACCTCCCTGATCGGCTGGTGCAGGCGGAGGAGCTGGGAGGGGTGATGCGGGTGGGCTACGCCCCTGATGCCTTCGGCCACATCACCATTCTGCCTCAGATCCTGGCCGGCCTCGACCTGGACAACGCGGTGTTCTGGCGGGGGGTGGGGCCCGAAGGGGAGGATCTGGGCAGCGGTCCAGGTCATGCTTCCGCTTGAGTACACCTGCCCTTTTGATGGTTCGGCTGAGCACCCGGACGCCATCGGCCCACAGGCTGCTGCCGGTGGGGTAGTGATGTGGGTCTCCACCATGATGCCATCGGTGCGCAGTTTGCGCCCCCGAGTCAGGTGAAGCTCCGTGGCAATCGTGGTGACGCGCTCGTTGAAGGCATGCAGCGTCTCGGGCGGAATCAGCAAGGCCCACTTGTTCAGATTGGAATGATCCCCCACCGGGTTGAAGTAGACCCGACAAAACCAGCGCAAGACCAGGCTATCACTGACATGGTGCTCCGTCAGGATGCGATCTATCTCTGCCAGTTCGGGGTCCATCTCTATAGCCCGTGGTTTCACTACGGACCAGAAGGAGGGAGCGGGGGCGTACCTGTCGCGTAGCATTATTGACCTCCGACGCGGTGCATACTTGATGTGCCTGCCCTTTATGATACACTCGGTGGTCAATAGTGGCTAATAGTTTCACACCAAAAACTATCTAGGGAAGGGCATGTACAGTCTGGATGATACCATTGCGGCCATATCCACCCCTTTAGGTGAGGGGGGCATCGGCATCGTGCGGCTCAGCGGGCCGGAGGCGCGTTCCATCACGGAGGGGCTCTTTCGGCCCCGCCGCCAAGGGCAGAGGCTGCGCTCCTATCGGCTGCACTATGGCCACATCGTGGATCCGGCCGATGGCACCGTGGTGGATGAGGTGTTGGTCAGCTTTATGCGCGCTCCCACCTCCTACACCCGCCAAGATGTGGTGGAGATCAACTGCCACGGCGGGATCGTCCCCCTGCGTCGGGTGCTGCAACTGGCCCTGGCCGCCGGCGCCCGCCTGGCAGAGCCGGGCGAGCTGACCCTGCGAGCTTTCCTCAATGGACGCATTGACCTGGCCCAGGCGGAGGCGGTGCTGGACATCGTGCGCGCCAGGACCGATGCTGCCCTGCGGGTGGCCATGGACCAACTGGCCGGCCACCTCTCGAGCCAGGTTCGAAGCCTGCGGGGGCAAATGGTGCAACTGCTGGCCTACCTGGAGGCCACCATTGATTTTGTCGAGGATGAGATTCCCTCCCACGACATCGGCCCGGAGCTGGCAGAGTTGGAAGAGGAGCTCACCGCCCTTTTAGCCGAGGCACAGCAGGGCCTCATCTACCGCCAAGGGGTGCGAGTGGCCATCATAGGACGGCCCAATGTGGGCAAGTCCAGTCTCTTGAACGCGCTGCTGCGGGTCAGTCGGGCCATCGTCACCCCCATTCCCGGCACCACACGCGACACGCTGGAGGAAAGCTGCAACCTGCAGGGTATCCCCGTGACGCTGGTGGACACGGCGGGGATCAGCGCCACCGAGAACTTGGTCGAGCGGTTGGGAGTGGAGCGCAGCCGTCAGGCGCTGGCTCAGGCCGACCTGGTCCTGTTGGTGGTGGATGGCAGCGAGCCGCTTCAGCCCCAGGACTGGGAGATCGCTCACTCGATAGGGACGCAACCGACACTGGTGGTGGTCAACAAGCTGGACCTGCCCCAGCGGGTGGATCTGGAGGGCTTCCTGGCCCGGACCCCGCGCGTCCATCTCTCCGCGCTGATGGGGGAGGGATTGGCTGATCTGGAGCAAACCATCGTGGATCTGGTCTTCTCTGGGAGGGTGCTGGCCTCCCCGACGCCTCTGGTCAGCAACCCTCGCCATCAAGCCCTCCTCCAGCAGGCCAGGAAGGGAATCTGTGCTGCCCAGGCCACTCTGGCTCAGGGGTTGCCCAACGACTTCGTGGCCATAGACCTCACCGAGGCGGTGGCCGCTCTGGGACAGATCACCGGTCAGACAGTCAGCGAAGACCTGCTGGAGGCCATCTTCGCCACCTTCTGTGTGGGGAAATAGCTCCCTATGACAAGGGCGCTAGAAGGGGACCTCCTCCTCTTCAGGCGCTACCCCTTCCTCTGCGGCTTCCACTCCTCTTCCGCCCAGGAATTTGACCGCTAGGGCTGTCACCTCGTAGGAGGCGCGGGCGATGCCATCGTTCCCCGTCCAGATACGGGGGCTGCCGGTCTGGGGATCGGGGTTTAGGCGTCCCTCCACCAGCACTTGACGCCCTTTGGTGAGGTACTGAGCGCAGGTCTCGGCCAGTCGGCGCCAGGCAGTCACCCGGAACCAGGCGGTGCGTTCCTGCTGCTGGCCCTCCTGGTCGGTCCAGCGCTCGTTGGTGGCCACGGAGAAGGTGGTGACGGGGGCACCCTGGGGAGTGTAGCGGAGCTCAGGATCGCGGCCCAGGTTGCCGATGATAATGACTTTCTGGTACATGAATCGCTCCTTTCGATAGACAGGTGGTTGAAGCGCTTGGTAGTTTACTGCAAAAGCGGCTCGCTGTCAATAACCGGTTAGCGCGGTGGAATGGACACCCGCTTCGGAGAAGTGAGGTGCCTGTCCTTTGATGCATGCTACCGACCGCAGAGGATACGCCCACAACTGGGGCAGAAATGCAGCGCCTCCGCCTGCCGTACCTGCTGAGCCATGCTCGTGGGCAGCCGCACGCCACAGCCTCCGCAGGCCTGACCCTGAAGAAGCACCACTGCCAGCCCCTTTTTTCGCCGTTGCAGGTCGTCATAAACCGAAAGCTCCTCAGGCTGGAGCGCCCCCTGAACCGCAGCGCGCTGAGCCTTCAACTGCCTCACCTGGGCCTCAAGTTCCGCCTGCTCAGCTCGCAGGGAGGCCTGCACAGCTTCCCACCGGGCTGTGGCCTGGGCCAGCCCTTCCTGCTGGCTCTCCAGTTCCCCCTCCTGCTCTTCCAGGTGGATTATAGCCTCCAGCATTTCATCTTCCAACTGCCTCTGCCGCCGCTTCAGATAGCTCTCCTCACTCTGAAGTGAGGCCAGTTCGCGGGGATTAGTCACCTGCCCTCCATAGAGTCTCTCTTGGAGGGCGGCGATTTTCTCGCTGAGGCTTTGGATCTCCAGCTCGGAGTCGCGCACCCGCGTGCGCAACTGGGAGGCCTGAGCTGTCAGGGAGTCTACGCTGCGCTGAAGGGCCTGGAGCTCCTCGTCTCCTGCCAGGAGCTCCTCGATCTCTCGCTGCCGTTCACGGGCCAGAGTGAGGGCCTGATCAGTGGTCTGCAACCGGTAGAGGGTGCGTACGCTCGCCATGGCCGCTCCTTGTGTCGAGGGGGGAAGCCTTTATCAACTACAGGCTATTGTACTATAGGGTGGGCAAAGGGGCAAATGGAGGGTAACGAGCCAGGTGCGACGCACTTGGCAAGTGCGTCGCACCTTGACTACCTCACACGCTTGCCAAGCGGGATGTTCCTTGCTACAATAGGCCCGCAAGCTGAGATATCCACAACCTATGCACCGTGTTCCATCATCCTGGAGAGAAACAACCCTTTGCCTGCCACTGCGGTCATCATCCCCACCTACAACGAAAGCGAAAACCTGGAACACCTGGTGCGCCTGGTCCTGGCCCTGCCCCTGCAGTCGGAGGTCATCGTGGTGGATGACGACTCCCCTGATGGCACGGGCCAGATCGCCGATCGCCTGGCCGCCGAGGACAGGAGGGTCCACGTCATCCACCGCCCCAACAAGCTGGGGCTGGGAGGGGCCTACATCGCCGGCTTCCGACAGGCCCTCTCCCTTGGCGCCGAGTGCATCGTCACTATGGATGCAGATTTCTCCCATCACCCCCGCTACATCCCCTCCCTCGTGGCCCGCAGCAATGGGGTTCAGGTGGTGGTTGGCTCGCGGTATGTGCAGGGGGGTGGCACCCGCTACTGCAGCCTTAAGCGGCGGCTGCTCAGCCGGGGAGCCAATGGGTTTGCCCGGCTGATGCTGGGCCTGAAGGCGCGGGACTGCACGGCCGGATTTCGCTGCTATCGTCGCCAGGCGCTGGAGGCCATTGACCTCGACGCCATCTTCTCCGATGGCTATTCCTTCCTGATGGAGATGCTCTACCACTGCCAGCACCGGGGTTACCGCATCGCGGAGGTGCCCATTATTTTCGAGGATCGCCGCCACGGTGTGTCGAAGATATCCCGGCAGGAGATTTTCAAAGCCATCTACACCGTCCTACGCCTGGCCTGGGAACGGCTCTAAGGGAAACCGAGGCACACCGTGGAATGGGTAGCCTGTAATCTCTGCGGCAACGATGATGCGGTACTGCTGTATCCTGCCCTCTTGCCCCGAACCAACAGCCCCGATAGCATCGCACGTTACCGCTGTACCTCCACACTGTACCGGCAGCATCACACCATCGTGCGATGCCGGCAGTGTGGACTGGTGTACGCCAATCCCCGCCCCAGCGAGGAGGAGGTGCTGAGGGCCTATCAGGAGGTCGTGGATCCCCTCTACCTCCGGGAGGAGATGGGGAGACAGCTTACCTTCCGACGCCACTTCAAAACGGTGGAGGACATAGTTGGCATCTCTCCAGGGGGGCGTCGTCTCCTGGATGTGGGTTGCTACATCGGCCTCTTCCTCAAGGTCGCGCAGGAGTGCGGCTGGGAGGCCTGGGGATTGGAGCCCTGCCATTGGGCCGTAGAGGAAGGGCGTCGTCGAGGGTTGTCCATCCTGGAGGGGACGCTGAAGGGGATGTCTCTCCCGGCCGAGAGTTTCGATGTGCTGACTTTCTGGGATGTGGTGGAACACCTGGCCGATCCGC
Organism: uncultured Anaerolineae bacterium; assembly: GCA_964425465.1. GTDB lineage: Bacteria > Chloroflexota > Anaerolineae > JAYEMR01 > JAYEMR01 > JAYEMR01. The sequence continues at coordinate 6,221 of CAYRNM010000163.1, forward strand.
GCGCCACTTTTGTGGAGGCGCGGCGCGTCCTCAAGCCAGGGGGGTGGATCATCATCCAGACCCTCAACGTGGAAAGCTGGCCGGCCCGCCTGCTGGGCCCCCACTGGCCCTGGTTGATGGAGATGCACCTCTACTATTTCTCCCCTCGCACCCTGACCCGCCTGCTGGAAGAGGTGGGCTTTACCTCGGTCAAAAGGGCGCGTCTGGGCCGTTACTTGCGGTTGGGCTACCTGGCCTCGCGTCTGGAGTCCTTCAGCCCCAGGCTAGCCCGGGGGTTGCAATGGACCCTGGAAAGGCTCCATCTGGCAGAATGGCCGATCCTGATCCACGCCGCCGATCTGTTCACCCTCTGCGCTCGAAAAAGAGAGGAGTGACACATGGATTTCCGACAGGGAAAGCAGGGCCTCAGCAAGCTGGAATATTTCCTCATCTTCGTCCTGGTCGTGATCCTGGTCTGGGCGGCGTGGATCATGTTAGAACCGGTGATCCGGCCGGCGATGGAGCACTTCCTCCAGACGGCGCTCCAGGAAGGGGCCATCACGCCCACCCCTACGCCTTAGCCTGA
>CAYRNM010000164.1:0-1553 GCA_964425465.1 uncultured Anaerolineae bacterium
CAGGGGGTGCTGTACACCCCTATTATAGCTCAATATCGGCCCAACTCAATGTAACTGCCGACCGCTGTCAATCCCTGGCCAGGACAAGCAACAAATCAGCGGTCCACGGTCAGTGGTCGGCGGTCGTTGAACAGAGGAGGGGAGAAAGATGAGGAAGGTCGCATCAGTAGCGGTAGTGGCTTTCGTGATCACCCTGGCGGTGATTGTGGGAACACGCATGAGCACGGAGGCGATGGCAGTGGTGATCGGAGTGGTGTGCGGCGTGGCGGCGGGGATCCCCACCAGCCTGCTCATTGTGGCGGTGACGAACCGCAGATCGGGAGAGAGGGAGCACCCTCAACTCCAGCGGGACTACCCGCCGGTGGTCATCATCCAGCCCGGGCAGGCTGGTCCGACCTACCCCCAGCTGCCCTATCTGTCCCCCATGCCCCCTCCGGCTGGGACACGACAGTTCCGCGTGGTGGGGGAGGAGAACACCATCGTCCCCGCCGACTGCGAGAGGCTGCACTAACCTCCACTGCCCTCGGCGGCAGATGATGGGTAGAAACACAGGAGTGTGCTTCCATAGCGCCGTTGGTCTACCAGCTTCAGCTGTTCTATTACCTGACAGATCATGAACCGACGCCAATACCGCAAGTTGGACTTCGTCGTCGCCAGCCTGCAACGCCGCTTCGGCCCCCGGGCCATCTACCGGTATGAGCAGCCTTCCACCCCTACCCTGCTACCTCACATCCCCACGGGATTTGGGGAGTTGGACCAGGCACTGGGGATCGGCGGTATCCCCCAGGGGCAGATCACTGAGCTCCTGGGGCCGGCGACTTCGGGCAAGGTGACACTGGCGCCCAAAGTGATAGCCCAGGCGCAAAGGGCAGGCCATCAGGCAGCCTGGGTGGACCTGGGCTGGATGCTGGATGCCGATTACCTGCATCGCTGCCAGGTCAATCTGAAAGAGCTACTGGTCGTGCGTCCTCACAACGGGCAGGAAGCACTGGCCATCGCCGCCTCACTTGCCGCGGGCGAGCTGGGGGTACTCGTCTTCGATGAGGTGACCTCCCTCAAGGGGCAGAACTTGTCGCCGGTCTTCCTGGAAGGGGCATTAGCCCAGATCCATCATAGGCTGGCTCACTCTCCATGTGCGATGATCTTCCTGACCACCACCTACTTCGGCCCACCGGGGGATGCGGCCAACTACCCACCTGGCTTCTCCCTGGACCACTACACCGCACTCAGGCTGGCCTTGAAGCGGGAGAAATGGATCCGACAGCATGGCGATGTGCGAGGCTACCAGGCCATCGTGACCGTCCTTAAGAACCGATGGGCTCCCCCTGCAGGGCCGGTGCAGATTGAGATCACCTTCGATGGGACCGTGCGCGGCAATGGCCTGTGAGTCGGAGGGGGCGAGTTTCCATGAGGATCCTGTGTCTACTCATCCCTCACTTCCCCGCAAGCCTGGAGCGGCGGGATGAGCCGGGACTGGATGGCCAGCCGGTGGTCATCGCCCAGGAGGGAAAAGTGCTAGACTGCTCTCCGGAGGCCCTGGATCAGGGGGTAAG
>CAYRNM010000164.1:1653-6741 GCA_964425465.1 uncultured Anaerolineae bacterium
GTAAGCGGGGCCTCTCCTGTCAGGAAGTACACTTGACCCTCTCTTTCGAGGATGGAAGTTCCCACAGTGCTCAGCAGACGCTGAGCGGGCCGACAGCGGATCGGCTGTTGGTGGAGGCCTCGGCCAGGGAGCTACTGACCCGACTCTCCTGTGCCGACAGGGTCACGGAGGCCCGCCTGGTGCTGGGAGGGCTTCAGGCCCAGGAGGGAAAGCAGTTGACCCTGGGGGTCATCACCCGGCCAGCAAAGGTGGATCTGGTTCGACTCGTCCGTCCCCTGGCGGCCAGGTTCGGGGCTGACTCATTCTACGGGGGGAGAGTGCTGGACTCCTCCTCCCCTCTGGCCGAGCTTCGCTTCGCCTGGCAGCCGTGGGTGGAGGAGAGGGAAAAGGTTGACTCGAGTGTGGAGTGAGCCGGTGGTGATCGAGGTGGAGGCTGATGAGGGGGCCCAGCCCCTGGCCCTCCAATGGGCTCACCATTCGCACCAGGTGACCCAAATCGCCAACCGCTGGCGGGTACATACCCTCTGGTGGAGGGAGGAGATCTGGCGGGAGTATTTCAAAACGCTCGTTGACTCACAACTCCTGTGCACCCTGTATCACGATCTGCTGACTGACCACTGGTACCTGGAAAGGGTGTACGACTGAGATGGGAAGAAGAAAGGAGCGAAAGTGGGCGGGGAGAGGTCAGCCCTATCCTACGTGGAGCTGCATTGCCACTCCAACTACAGCTTCCTGGATGGCGCGTCCTTCCCCGAGGAGTCAGTAGCTCGCGCGCGGGAGTTGGGGATGGAGGCGCTGGCCCTCACCGACCACGATGGGCTCTACGGTGCAGTGCGCTTCTGGAAGGCAGCCCAGGAGCAGGGTGTCAAGCCTATCATCGGCGTCGAGATGGAGGTCGAGGGCGAAGGGCACCTGGTGCTCCTGGCCGAGAGCAGCGTCGGCTATGCCTCCCTGTGCCGACTGATCAGCCAGGCGCAATTGGCTGGCAGCAAAGCTCACCCCATCCTTACACTGGAGGAGCTGGCCCGACAACGAGAGGGGCTCATCTGTCTCTCCGGATGCCACCAGGGGCCACTCGCCAGGCGTATCCTGGCCAAAGAGGGTCGTGGCGCTGAAGAGGCAGCCGGCCGCCTCCTGGATGTCTTCGGCCCGCAGAACTTCTGGATCGAGCTCTCCCGCCACTACCTCCTCCAGGATAGATACCTGGTGGGCGAGCTGGTGAAGCTGGCCAAGAGATTGGGGGTGGGAGTGGTGGCCACGAACAACGTCCACTACGCCCGTCGAGAAAAGCACCGCTTACAGGACCTGCTCACCTGCATCCGTCACCATGCCACCCTCGATGAGGCAGGGCCGCTCCTGCGCACCAACTCAGAGTACTATCTCAAATCCCCCGCCGAGATGGCCTCCCTCTTCGCTGACCTTCCCCAGGCCATCGCCAACACCCACCTCATCGCCGAACGATGCAACGTTGAATTGGACCTCTCGGCCCATCGGCTGCCCAGGCTGAAGCTCCCTCGCGGTGAGACACCCTCTCGCCTCTTGCGTCGCCTGTGCCAGGAAGGCCTGCATCGGAGATACCGCCTTATCCCGCAGCGAGCCCGCACGCAACTGGAGCATGAGCTCTCAGTGATCAAGGAGGCGGGACTGGCTGGCTACTTCCTCATTGTGTGGGACATCCTGCGCTTCGCCCGGGAGCGAGATATCCCCGCCCAGGGGCGTGGCTCAGCTGCGGGGTCCCTGGTGGCCTACCTCCTGGGCATCACCCGGGTTGATCCCCTCCAGCACCATCTCCTCTTCGAGCGCTTCCTCTCCACTGACATCCACACCATGCCCGACATTGACGTGGATTTCGGCCATCGAGGGCGGGATGAGGTAATTGAATATGTGTACTCCAAGTATGGCCAGGATCACACGGCCATGGTGTGTAACGTGGTCACCTACCAGCCCCGCCTGGCCCGCCGGGAGGTGGCCAGGGCCCTGGGGATCCCCACGGAGCTGCTGAACGGATGGCTGCACACCTACAGGGAGTATGAGCTACACGCTTCAGAGTCCGAGTTGCAGGATGGTACTCCCAATATACCTCCAAAGTTTGCACTTTTCAGCGAGTTGGCGCGCGCCATCCAGGGCTTCCCCCGCCACCTCTCCATCCACGTGGGAGGGATGCTCATCACCGGACCGCCTCTCATGGACGTCGTCCCCCTCGAGCAGGCGACCATGCCCGGCCGGGTGGTCAGCCAGTGGAACAAGGAGGACATCGAGGATTTGGGGCTGATCAAGCTGGACCTGCTTTCGTTGAGGACGCTGTCCATGATCCAGGAGGCGGTGGAGCTGGTCCGCAAGCATCGGGACATCGAATTGGACCTGGAGGAGATCCCCCTGGACGACCCGGCGGTGTACCGCATGCTCCAGGAGGCGGATACCATCGGCTGCTTCCAGGTGGAGAGCCGGGCTCAGATGCAAATGCTTCCTCGGGTGAAGCCGGAGCGGTTCGAGGATCTGACCATCGAGGTGGCCCTCATCCGCCCCGGCCCCATCCAGGGGGACATGGTGCGTCCCTACCTGAGGAGGCAGGGGCTGGCCCGTCCCCCCGTGCCGCCTGTGCCAGTGCCCCAGGCATGGGCGGGACAGGCGGGACACGGGGAGCCGGTCACCACCCTCCATCCTCTGTTGGAGCCCATCCTGGCCGAGACACTGGGCGTGGTGATCTTCCAGGAGCAGGTGATCCAGATTGCCATGGCTGTGGCGGGCTTCAGTGGAGGGGAAGCGGACAAGCTGCGGCGGGCCATGAGCCGCTCGCGGTCGCAAGAAGCGATGGAGGAGCTCCGAGAGAGGTTCGTGCAGGGTGCCCTGGAGCGAGGGCTGGCCCCTGAGCTTGCTGAAGCTATCTTCGAGAAACTCCGTGGTTTTGCCTCCTATGGGTTTTGCAAGAGCCACGCTGCGGCCTTCGCCCGCACGGCCTACGAGAGCTGCTACCTCAAGGCTCACTACCCGGCCGAGTTCTACTGCGCTCTACTGAATAATCAACCCATGGGCTTTTACTCCCCGGATGTGATCATCGGAGACGCCCGGCGGCACGGGGTGGAGGTGCTGCCCCCACACGTGGACCGCAGTCGGAAGCTCTGTACCCTGGAAGGAGGAAGCATCCGACTGGGGTTCATCTACGTGAGGGGCTTGGGGGAGGCGGCGATCAGGAAATTGATCGAGGCACAGGCCCAGGGGCCATTCCGCAGCTTGAGGGGATTCTGCCACTGCACACGCCTGCCCCGCCGGGCGGTGGAGCACCTGATCCGGGTGGGAGCTATGGACCACTGGCTCACTCCCCGCCGCAACCTCCTGTGGGAACTGGGGAAGACATCGTACCCGGAGGAACTGGACCTGGCACTCCCCCCAGATGAGATACGATTCCCTGATCTCACCCGAGCCGAAGAGCTGGTGGACGAGTATGAGCTGCTGGGGCTCTCTCCCGACGATCACCCCCTGGCCCTCTACCGGCCCTGGCTGGAGCGCGAGGGAGTGCTCTCCAGCGGGGAGCTGGCCTGTCACCCCGATGGGGCCTGGGTGCAGGTCGCGGGTCTGGCAGTGGTCTGCCAGAGGCCACCCACGGCCAAGGGGTTCGTCTTCCTCACCCTGGAGAATGAGGAGGGGCTGATAAATGTGATCATCCACCCGGATGTGTACCGGCAGCATCGAGCTGTGGTGGAGGGCGCTGCGCTGCTGCTCGTCAGTGGTCGCCTTCGAAGGCAGGGAAGTGTAACCAACATTGTGGCCCACCACATGGCTTCCCTCCCTGTGCTGCCCAGTTCCATCGGCCTGGGCCAGTCCTTCTGAGACATCCATCCCTCGGATGGTGATCCTCCGTTGTCGCCTGTCCCTTGGCCAGGACAGGCCCTTACAGCCTGTCCTGCCTGTCCCGGAGGGGGAAGGGGACAGGCTGTAAGGGTAAGGGCCTGCCCTGGCGGTCATTCCAGAGACGGAAAGGGCCAGTCCGAGGGAAAGGAGCAGTTTGGGGGGACAGGCTCACCTAGCCCAAGTAGTCCGAGATACTTCCGCAACAGTCTCATGATGAGACTCCAAGTCTCACGGCGAGACTCCCCAGCCAACAGTCTCACAGTGAGACCCTCAGCCCAACAGTCTCATGATGAGACCCTCCAGCCGACAGTGCTACGATGACACCCCCCACCTCCAGAAGTGTCAGCTTATCAACAGTGTCAGGATGGCACTCCCCACCTCCAGGAGTGCCACTGCCTTCGAGAGTGTCATGATGTCAGTCCCCCCAGGAGTGCCAACGTCTCCAGACAGTGCCACGATGGCACTCTTCAACTCACAGTGCCAACGCCTCGTGACAGTGCCACGATGATACTCTCCAGCCCACAGTGCCACTATGACACTCTTCAGTCAGAAGACAGTGCCAACGCATCCCGACAGTGCCACGATGACACCCTCGACCCCTAATAGTGCCAACGCCTCCAGACAGTGCCACGATGACACCCCCACTCAACGCTCTCCAAGAGTGCCAACGCTTTCCAACAGTGCCACGATGACACCCTCTAGCCCACAGTGCCACGATGACACTCCCTACCCCCAGAAGTGCCAACGCCTTCCAACAGTGCCACGATGGCACTCTCTGGCTGAGGGGACAGTGCCAATGCTTTCCGACAGTGCTATGATGGCACTCCTCAGCCAACAGTGCCACAATGACACCCCTCTGACTGAGGAGACAGTGCAAACGCTTCTCGATAGTGCCACGATGGCACTCTCCACTCCCAGGAGTGCCAACGCCTCCACACAGTGCCACGATGACACTCCTCGGCTCCAAGAGTGCCAACACTTTCCGACAGTGCCATGATGACGCTCTCCCCCCCACAGGAGACAGTGCCAATACATTTCGACAGTGCCACGATGACACTCTCCAATCAACAGCGCCACGATGGCACTCCCTCAGCTTCAAGAGTGCCAACGCTTTCCCACAGTGCCACGATGACACCCTTCACCTCCAGAAGTGCAATGCCTACGAACAAAAGGCTCACTTTTCGATCATCACCTGGGCCTCTCAGAGAGGGGGGGGCTTCGCGGTTATCATGCCTGTCA
>CAYRNM010000165.1:0-6659 GCA_964425465.1 uncultured Anaerolineae bacterium
CCGTTTGAGAGGACTTGGCGATCGCTCGTACCGGGGGGTTATCCGATGAAGTGTAGTATTGAGTGATCAAGCCCAGCAAAAGGGCCGCTCCTATACCCGACAGGGCGGCATAAAACACGTTCAACTGGCCGAACATCCCTTGCGCCAGGAAGCGGGTTGCGATGGTGACCGAAATGCCCGAGGCGAAGATCCCCCCACTGAGAGCTGTTCGAGGCTTGGCTCCCTTCAGTGCCTTCACCGCGAACATCCCCAGAATCGTTGAGAAGATCCCCACCGCTTGAAACGCCAGGGGGAAGGCCACGCCCTCCCCTCCGTATTCCACCGCTCCGATTGTGCCGATGAGCATGGCCGCCAGGATGCTTCCCACATTGGATTCGAACAGATCCGCTCCCATCCCCGCCACATCGCCGACGTTGTCGCCCACCAAGTCCGCGATGACGCCGGGGTTTCTGGGATCATCCTCCGGTATGACCTCCTCGATCTTGCCCACTAAATCCGCCCCGATATCGGCGGCCTTGGTGTAGATGCCTCCGCCCACCCGGGCGAACAACCCCACTAGACTCGCCCCCACGCTGAATCCAACGACCTCGAAGGGGTCTCCGCTGGCGAGGTACAGCAGATAGATACCCAGTAGCGCCAGGCCCACGACCATCATGCCCATCACGCTTCCGCCCTGAAAGGCGATCATGAGGGCGCTGCGCAATCCACTCCTCGCTGCATGAGCTGTTCGAACGTTGGCTCTTACGGCGATGGTCATACCCAGGTATCCGGCCAACGCTGAGCAAATGGCGCCTGCAAGGAAGGCCAATGCGGTAAAGGCCCCCAGGACAGACCCCAAGGCCACCGCCGACAGGGCCACAAAGACAGCTATCACCTTGTACTGCCTGTTCAAGTACGCCATGGCCCCATCTCGGATGGCCTTGGAGATTTCTTTCATGCGCGCGGTTCCAGATTCATGTCTAAGGACGCGCTAAGTCGAGTACAATGCGAACAACAGCGCAGAGATACTCGCCATAGGTGCCAGCAATTCATATGCCACGGTTGACCTCCTTGTCAGCTCTTCTTACCCTTGTCGGCCTTGACGTGTCATGTCTCAGGTGGGTGTTGCCTTCTCAATGCGCACCGCGCACACTTTGTATTCCGAGATCTTGGCCACTGGGTCCAGGGCGGCGTTGGTTAGCAGGTTGCCCAACGCCTCGGCGAACTGGAAGGTCATGAAGACCACTCCGGGGCGGCAGCGCCCATCCACTCTGGTCCGCACACGCACCTTCCCCCGCCGTGAGTAAACCCACACCCAGTCGCCATCACGGATTTCCAGTCGCACCGCGTCGGCAGTGTTGATCTCCACCCGCTCCTCGGGCACCAGTTGATCCAGGCCTGCCACGCGGCGGGTCATGGTGCCGGTGTGATAATGTTCCAGGATGCGGCCCGTGGTCAGGATCAGCGGATACTCCTCGTCCGGCTCCTCGGCTGGTGGCTGGTATTCCACGGGATTGAACTTGCCCAGGCCGCGGCTGAACTTCCCCACGTGCAGGATGGGTGTTCCCAGGTGATCGGAGGTGGGACAGGGCCACTGCAGCCCTACTTCCTCGATGCGCTGGTAGGAGATGCCGCCGTAGATGGGCGTCAAGGCGGCGATCTCGGCCATGATCTCGGCCAGCGAAGCATAGTCCCAGCCAGAGTAGGGTGCATCCTGTGTCCTGGGCTTCGCATCTTGCATCCGTTTCGCCAACCGGCACACGATCTCCCAATCGGCCCGCGCCTGTCCCGGCGGATCTACCGCTTTGCGCACTCGCTGCACCCGACGCTCAGTGTTGGTGAAGGTGCCATCCTTCTCGGCGAAGCAGGCCGCGGGCAGCACCACATCGGCCAGTTGCGCCGTCTCGCTGAGGAAGATATCCTGCACGACCAGGAACTCCAGCGACTCCAGGCAGCGCCGAGTGTGGTTCACATCCGGCTCGCTCATCATGGGGTTCTCGCCCACCGCGTAGAGAGCCTTGATGCGGCCCGTAAGCACGGCGTCAAGCATTTCAGTGACCGACAGCCCTGGCTCCTCCGGCTGGGGCACACCCCAGGCGGAGGTGAACTTCTCCCGCACTGGCGGGTCGGCCACCCGTTGATAGCCGGGGTAGTAATTATACAGGCACCCCATGTCGCAGGCCCCCTGGACGTTGTTCTGTCCCCGCAGGGGATTGACCCCGCCGCCGGGCAGTCCCATGTTCCCCAGGAGCATCTGCAGGTTGGCGCAGGCCATCACCCCCTGATGGCCACTGGTGTGCTGGGTGGGTGTCGGCCCGGGGGCGATGTCCGTCGCGCGGGGATCGGCCACCACCAGGGGCGTGCCCGCCTCCGCCTTGCCTCGAATATTCAGTCCTACGACTCTCCCCTCATATAGACGTACCAGTAGATACCGCCCACGAAGAGGGCACCTCCGACGACGTTTCCGAGGGTCACGGGAATGAGGTTATTGAGGAAGAGCTGTCCCCAAGTAACGTTGGCGCCAGCGAAGATCCCCGCCGGGATGAAGAACATATTGGCGATGCTGTGCTCGAAGCCAATGGCCACAAAGCCCATGATGGGGAACCAGATGCCCCAGATCTTACCGGTGACGTCATCGCTTGCAGTGGCCAGCCATACAGCCAGGCAGACCAGCCAATTGCAGCCCACTCCGCGCCAGAAGGCTTGCCAGAAGGGGATGGCCACCTTTGCCTCGGCAATACCGTTGATGGAGGTCTGCCAATCGCCCGTGGTGAAGAAGCCCGTCAGGTGGCTGAGGCAAAAGGCGACGACAAGGGAGCCGATGAAGTTGCCGATGTACACAAAGAGCCAGTTCTTAAGCAGGCGACCCCACTTGGCTCTGCCCGTCAGACAGGCTATCGTCGGGACCAAACAGTTTCCGGTGAAGAGCTCCGCTCCACCGATGACAACGAACATCAGGCCGATGGGGAACACGCCACCGAAAACGAGTTTCTTCAGACCCATGCCCAGAAACTTCACTGTGTCGGGAGTCACCATTACGGCCAGCAGACTCCCGAAGGCGATGTAAGCGCCGGCCAGAAAGCCTAAGACAAGCATCTTGTCAATGGGCAGTTCCGTCTTCTTGCAGCCCGCTGCGCACGTGGCCTCGGCGATCTCAAGCGGTGATTTGAAAGCCATTGCTCTCGTCGCTCCTTTCTGTGAACGGGAATCTCTTGCCTTTATCAGAGATGTGGCCCATTTCGCACTGCACTCGCTGGAGTTGGGTGATCAGTTCGCCCTGGCGGGTCCTGTCGTACTCGGCCAGGATGGTTTGCAGCTCGGGATCCAACTCCATCTCGCTCCTTTCACTACTCCAGCGGTCGGCAATCAGCTATCACTCTTCGACAGGCTGAAAGTTGACCGCTGATGGCTAAATGCTTATCAGCAGATGCGAGGCAGTTGCTCACCAACCAACATGCCCAGAATGCGACGGGCACCAAGAGGGGTTCGCAGCACCACTCGTCCTGAGTGCTCCTCTGTTGTATGACCGATGATCGTTGCATCACAGCCCAAGGGATGGCCACGCATCGCTGCCAGGGCAGCATCGGCCTCATCGGCCGGGACGATGGCGATGAGCTTCCCTTCGTTGGCTACGTACTGGGGATCGAGGCCCAGCAGTTCGCAGGCCGCGCGGACCTCGTCGCGCACCGGTATGGACTGCTCCTCGATCTCCATGCCCACTCCAGCCCGTCCGGCGATCTCGTTGAGCGCGGTGGCCAACCCTCCACGGGTGGGATCGCGCAGGCAATGAGCGTGGGGCGCTGCCTCCAGGAGCTGAGCCACCAACCCGTTGAGGGGTGCGCAATCGCTCTTCAGCTCAGACTCGAAGGCCAACCCCTCACGCCGGATCATCACTGCCATGCCGTGGTCGCCCAGTGTGCCGGAGACGAGCACCACATCGCCCGCTTGAACATTGGTCGCCGAAAGCTCCATCCCGGCGGGCACGAGCCCAATTCCGGTGGTATTGATGAAAATGCGGTCCGCGCTTCCCCGGTTGACCACCTTGGTGTCGCCGGCCACAATCTGCGCTCCCACCTCCGCCACCGTCCGGCCCATGGACTCCACGATCCGCTCCAGGTCCCTCATGGGCAGCCCCTCTTCCAGGATGAATCCGGCGCTCAGGTACAGCGGCTGCGCGCCGCGCATGGCCAGGTCATTCACTGTGCCGCACACCGCCAGCTTGCCAATATCGCCGCCGGGGAAGAAGGGAGGGGTGATAACATAGCTGTCCGTCGTGAAGGCAAGTTTTAAGTCCGGCGGACCTGAGGCGTGAGACGTGAAACGTGAAACGTGAAGACGTGCCGCATCTTCTAACTCATCGAGGATAGGGTTGCTGAAGTGCTTCAGGAAGAGCTCAACGACGAGCTGGTGGCTGAGCTGGCCGCCGGAGCCGTGGGCCAATTGGATGCTATCCGTCCGCATCTAAACTCCCGTAGTGATAGTAAGCTGCACAGGCCCCTTCGGCTGAGACCATGCAGGGGCCAATGGGATTCTGTGGGGTGCAGACGCGGCGAAAGAGAGGGCATTGAGGTGGAGTGACCACCCCGCGAAGCACCTCACCGCAGCGGCAGCCGGTGGGCCTGTGCGCCGTCTCCACCTGCACCGGAAAGGCGCGGGTGGCATCGTGGTCGGCATAGCGCGGACGGATCCGCAGCCCGCTGTCCGGGAGCTCACCCAGGCCGCGCCAGGCCGCCGGGCCGACCTCGAATACCTCTTCCATCATCTCCTGAGCCCGGCGGTTTCCCTCCGGCCGGACGGAGCGGGTGTAGGCATTGGCCACCTCTGCCCTGCCCATCTCGCGCATCTCCACCAGCTCTCCGATGGCCTGGAGGATGTCCAGCGGCTCGAAGCCGGCCACGGCGCAGCCGATGCCGTACTCCTGCGGCAGAAACCGCCAGGATTCAGAGCCGATGACGGTGGTCACGTGGCCGGGGCCGATGATCCCCTCTAGACGCACCTCCCCTGCGTCGAGGATGGCCCGCATGGCCGGGGGAGTGAGCTTGTGCAGGGAGAGCACGAAGTAGTTGTCCACCCCCTCCTGCTGGGCCTGGAGGATGGAGGCCGCGACGGTGGGGGCGGTGGTCTCGAAGCCCACGCCCAGAAAGATGACCGCTTGGTGGGGATTTTGGCGGGCGATCTGGAGCGCGTCCAGCGTGGAGTAGACCACTCGCACATCGGCTCCTTGGCTCTTGGCCTCTTGCAAACTGCCATTGCTCCCCGGCACGCGCACCATGTCGCCGAAGGTGGTCAGGATCACTTCTGGAAGCCGAGCCAGTCCAATGGCCCGGTCCAGATCAGTGTCGTCGGTGACGCACACCGGGCAACCTGGTCCCGAGGAGAGGATGATCCTTTCGGGCAGCAATTGGCGGATGCCATAGCGCAGGATAGCGTGAGTGTGCCCACCGCAGAACTCCATGATGTGCAGGGGTTTCGTCGAGCGGGCGCGGATGCGTTTCACCAGTGCCTGGGCCAATTTGGGATCACGGAACTCGTCAATGTACTTCACAGCAACAACGGACTTCAAGAATAATCGGCCATCTCCTCCATGGCTCGAAAGAGCTCCAGTGTCTCCCGAGCTTCTTCTTCATCCAGCACGCTGAGGGCGAAGCCGGTGTGGACGATCGCGTAATCGCCCACCTGGGCCTCGGGGGTCAGGACCAGGCTCACCTGGCGGCGCACCCCGCCCAGCTCGACGGTGGCCATCTCTCCTTCGATGGCTTCAATGCGAAGGGGCACAGCTAGACACATCGCTACTCTCCCGTCTCGATTCCACTCACGCCCTCCCAGTCAATGCGCCAATCCCCCCGGGGCGGCTTCTCCCAACGCCATGTCCAGCCCCATTCCCGATGCTCTCGCCTGAGGTGCGCCAGGTTTGTCAACTCCCGAATGCGGGTTAACCGCTCGGTTGCATAGCCCTCCGGGTCGTAGAGGATCACCCCATCCTGGCCAATATCCAGATAGAGGGAGGGGAACCCACCCTCGAATTCCTCCCTCGTCTTGGCCAGCAGGGCCACCCGGCCCCGCCATTCCCCCGGCAGGGCTCGTTTTACGAAGAAATGGCGTTCGAGATACTTCTCAGGAAGTCCCTCGGCGATCAGCAGAATATCCCAGTCGCTGCTGGCCTCCGCATCGCCTCGGGCCCGGGAGCCAAAAAGCACCAGGGCCAGCAGTCGGTCGCCCAGCACCCGCTGCAAGGACTCAACCACCGGAGCCAGTCCCTCACGCAGCGTCACCGTCCCATCCTCGGGCAAACTGGGCAATCGCTGCCTGCCCCAAGCTCAGACCCTCATCCACTGAGGGCCACGGTTTCCAGTCCAGTGTCCTTTTGGATACACTGGCACATCTCCACGATCAACGTGGCCATGGTGCAGTGGAAACGGACGCTGGTCTCCGCTACCGGTGTTCCCTGCTGGGCTCGAAGTGCTCCAGCGTCTCCAGGTTCTCCATATCGCCGATGTGCTGGGAGAGGAAGGCGTAGCGGTCACGGGTGAGACAGAAGATGTTCTTCAACTCTGCGCCGAGAGCCAGGGTGGGTCTCATCTCGAAGGGCAGGGTGATAGGATAGGGAGCGTAGCCGCGCGAGCGGCGAATAGGCTGGGGATAGTCAGTTGCAAGTTGCACGTTGCAGGTTGCAAGTTGGT
>CAYRNM010000166.1:0-3332 GCA_964425465.1 uncultured Anaerolineae bacterium
GCCGTTTCATTGTGAGACTGATGCATAGAGCTTCCAAAGAGTCCCATTTCGGCAAAAGAGTGGGAAGTACAATCCATCGGGGCCGAGTAGGAGTATGCCATGAGCACCAGCCAACCTTTTACACTTCCAGACTTGATAGATAATAGCACGCCAGACCGTACCCTGAGCCACATCCTCAACCAGCTCCTGACAACAGAACCCGCCGTCCACATCGCCACCGGCTTCTTCAACCTGGGCGGCTACGGCTTGCTGCGCGACGGCCTGCATCGGGCGCCGCGAGTGCGCATCCTGCTGGGCAAAGAGCCAGCACTGAAGGGCACCTCACCCGATACACCACCCCCGATAGAGGAGCTTACTGAGGCAGTCGAAGCTGACCTGCACGAGACTATGGCCACCGGACGCCGCGCCGAGCACGACCGCGTGCGCGACTTCTTAGCATTTCTGCAACAGCCCCAGGTGGAAGTCCGTCTCTACCCTCGCCGCTTCTTCCACGCCAAGGCCTACATCCTCGACGGCGTGCCCCCCTTCGGCACCATCGCCATCGTCGGCTCCTCCAACTTCACTACCGCTGGCCTCACCGGAAACACCGAACTGAACATGGCTCAGAAACAGGCCGCCGTTGCCCACGAGTTCGCCACCTGGTTCGACCGCTTCTGGGCCGAGGCCGAGGATTACAAAGCGGCGCTGGTTGAACTCTACACCCGGGCCACAGCTCTGCATCCACCCTATCTTATCTACATCAAAGCCCTCTATGAAGCCCTGGCCGACCGGCTGGGCGGTGATCTGGCCCCCACTGACGAGCGCCCCAGCCCCATCCTGCTGGCCGACTTCCAACACGATGGCTATCTCACTGCCAAGGACATCCTGGAGACCTACGGCGGCGTCCTCATCGCCGACCCGGTGGGCTATGGCAAGACGTACCTCGCCCTGCGGCTGCTGGACGACTACGCCTACCAGTTGCGGCAGAAGGCTCTGGTCGTCTGCCCGGCCCAACTTCGCGACATCTGGTGGAAACCAAAGCTCGACGTTTATCGCATCTACGCCCACGTGGAATCACAGGAGCGGGTCAGCCAGCGCGACTTCCCGGTGGAAGCCTACGCCGACGCCGACCTGATTATCGTGGACGAATCGCATAACTTTCGCAACACCTCGGCCAATCGGTATGAGAACCTGTCCCGGCTATTGCACACAGACCAGCGCAAAAAGCTTGTCCTGATGACCGCCACACCCATCAATACGAGCGTCTTCGACCTCTACCAGCAGGTGCGGCTTATCACCGGCGACCGGGACGACTACCTGGCCGGCGTGGGCATTCCCAGCCTGCGGAGCTACTTCGTCCAAGCTGAGCAGAATCGGGAGACACTCCACGACCTGCTGGAGACCCTCGCCGTGCGGCGCAGCCGGGAGTTCATCCGCCGCAACTACCCCGAAGCGGAAATAGACGGCCAGCGCCTCCATTTTCCAGCGCGCCAGCTCCATGCTGAACGCTACAACCTGGAGGCGACCTACGAAGGGCTCTACTCTGAGGTCGCCCGGCTAATCGAGGGTCTGCGTCTGGCCCCCTACCACCTGGACTTTTACCGCAAGGGGCTGCCGGGAGAGAGACTGGGCCTTTGGGAACGGCTGAACGAGATCCTCCAAGAAGCAGGGCTGCCCCAGGAGCAGGCCCAGGCCCTGGCCATGACCCTGGGCCGACAGGCGTCGCTGGTACAGATCCTCAAAACCCTCTACCTGAAGCGACTGGAATCCTCAGTGGCTGCGCTCCAGATCAGTCTGGATCGGCAGAAGCGTTTCCAGCAGCGGTTTCTAGAGCAACTCCAGGCCGGTCGGCTGCTGGACGCGAGTTCTTTCCGCCGCATCGAAAGCATCGTCAGGGGCATGGCTGGCGAGGACACAGACGTGGAGTGGGAGGAAGCCGATGAAGAGGTTCAAGCCCTCATCGCCGAGGTCCTGGCCGAACTGCCTGAGATAGACCCGAGCGGTTACGATCTGGCCGCTATCGAGGCGGCGGTGACCCAAGACGTCAAAGCCCTGGAGGAGGTGTGCCGCAAGCTGGAACCACTGACGGCGGCCGAGGACGCCAAGCTGGCAGTTCTCAAGACACTGCTGACCGGTGAACTGCATGGGCGGAAAGTGGTCGTCTTCACCTACTTCAAGGATACGGCCCGTTACCTGTACCGGGAACTGCGCAAAGATGAGAGTTTCCTGCGGGCACTGGGCCACATGCGGCTGAGCATCACCGACAGCGGGATCAAGCCCCAGGAACGCAAGGACCGCATCATCCGCTTCGCTCCCAAGGCCCACGACCATCTGGAGATACGGGGCACGGAGCGGGAGATTGACTTGCTACTCAGCACCGATGTCCTCTCCGAGGGGCAGAACCTGCAGGACGCCGACACCGTGGTCAACTACGACTTACACTGGAACCCGGTGCGCATGGTGCAGCGGGCAGGGCGCATTGACCGCATCGGCTCCGAATACGAGGTAGTGCATAGCTACAACTTCATCCCTGAGGATGCCCTGGAGTCCCTCATTGGGCTGATGCAGCGGCTGCGAGACCGATTGGAGGCCATTAACCGGGCCGGTTTGCTGGATGCTCCCGTATTGGGGGAACTGCCCACTCCTCAGGACTTCAATGCCCTGCGCCGCATCGCTCAAGCGGACCAAACTGTCTGGAGCGAACTGGAGTCCTTCTCAGAACTCGACTTTGGCGAGTTTCTCCAGCAGGAATTGCTGGACTTCCTGAAGCGGGTGGGCGAGGAAAAGCTCAAGGCGCTTCCCCCTGGCGTGGGCACGGGGAAGAAAGCGCCCGATGGACGACGTGGCCTGTTTGTACATCTGAAAGGCGGTAGCCAACACTTCTGGCTGTTCTACGACTTAGCCACCCGCCGCTTCTTGGAGCGCAAACTGGAGGTCATCCGGCTGGTGCACTGTTCAGAGAACGAGCCAGCCGTCGAGCCCGACTTCGACGTTTACTCTATCATCGAGCAAGCCAAGCGACATGTGGTGGGCCGACTCCGACAGGCGCGGGTCCGAGTCTCGAGGCTAAAATCACCGCAGAATCACATCCTCAATTGGCTCAAGACCCGGCGAAGGGGCGAAGCTGTCGAAGAACTACTGGCCTACTTCGCGGAACCACTACCCGACCCGTACCTGCGCCGGCTGCGCAAAATCTGGCAGGCCAACCGAGGCAGTAGCCCAGCGCTTCTGAGTGCTCTGCAAACCTTTGTCCGCGACAACCCTGTCAGCCATCCTGAGCGGCCGGAAGTGCCGGAATTGAGCGAGGATGACTTGACACTGGTGTGCTACATGGCCCTGGTGTGAACTACCTG
>CAYRNM010000166.1:3432-6643 GCA_964425465.1 uncultured Anaerolineae bacterium
TGAGCGAGGATGACTTGACACTGGTGTGCTACATGGCCCTGGTGTGAACTACCTGCACCTCTATTGCAAGATCAAGGTGCAGTCTAGTCCAAGAAGTGGGAGGTGTGACATGGCCGACGTGGTAGAGTGGGGGAAACTGCGCCGGGGTGAGTTGGGTGCACTGGCCGAGGCCGGGGCCTGGGTGCTGGTGCCCGTGGGCTCGATGGAACAACACGGCGAACACCTGCCGGTGGACACCGATACGACGAGCGCCTGGCACGTGGCGTGTAGCGCAGCCCGCATGGTGGAGCATCCGCCAGTGGTGGTCACGCCGCCTGTCTGGGCCGGGCTCTCGCCCCAACACTCTTCCTTTCCGGGAGCCATCTCCCTGCGCTTGGAGACCCTCACCTCGCTCATCGCCGACATCTGCGCCAACATCGGCTCCCAGGGCTTCGGAGGGATCGTGCTGCTGAATGGCCACGGGGGCAACCGATCATTGCTGGAAGCGCTGGCCCTGGAGCTGCGACACCGACTGGGCCTGCCCATCCTGGCCGTCACCTACTGGGACCTGATCCCCGATGCCTTGGAGGAGGTTCGCGAGGGGGAAGGGGTCAGCATCGGCCACTCCGGCGAGTTGGAAACCTCTATCCAGCTCTACCTCCAACCCGAACGGGTGGCCGACGAGCGGCGACTGGTGCCAGGAATTACCGATGACCCATCCCTGGGGGAGGCGGCCAAGGGGCAGCGGCTGATGGAGGCAGCAGCGGAGGCGCTGGCCGATTACGTGCGGCGAGCGGTACCCTGGCTCGCCGAGCACACGCTGGAGGAGTTGGCCATGAGAGGGTATGAACTGTGGACGCGAGGGTGAAGGTGCCGGAGATCCGAGAGGGGATAAAGATGCGACTCTGTAGATTTGCACGACGGGGAATAACAAGGGCGGGGTTCTTCCAGGATGAGGGGGTGATTGACCTGAACGCGTTGGCGCGCCGGTATCGCGTTCAGGAGGGGCCACTGCCCCTCGAAGCGGACCCCCTGCCCGATGATCTGCTGGTCTACCTGCCCCCCGACGGCGAGGGAATGGCTACCGCTCAGGCGCTGTGGGAGTTCCTGGCGCGATCGGATGAGCCGGTGTTGAGAGAGCCCCCCGTCTTTTGGCCGTGGGAGGCAGTGCGGCTGCGGGTGCCCATCCCCCATCCGCCCAAGCTGCTGTGTTTGGCGGGCAACTACACCGCGCATGTAGAGGAGAGTGGACTCCTGGCCAAGGAGCGCGAGGAGACCTTCCCCCGCTTCTTTCTGAAGCCCACTTCCACCACCCTGAGCGACCCCGAGGCGACAGTGGCCCTGCCCACCATCTCACCGCACCACATTGACTGGGAGGTGGAGCTGGCGGTGGTGATCGGACGTCGGGGAAAGCATATCCCGGCGGAGCAGGCGCTGGACCATGTGGCAGGCTACACCCTTCTGCTGGACCTCTCCGATCGGGACCTCAGGTTAAACCCCCATCGGGTACCCCGCCTGCCCTGGGATGACTTCTTCGACTGGATGCACGGCAAGTGGCACGATGGGTTTGCCCCCCTGGGTCCCTGCATCGCCTCCGCCCAGGCGATCCCCAATCCACAGACCCTGGCCATCAGCCTGAGGGTCAATGAACAGACCATGCAGGATTCCAACACGGGGAACATGATCTTCCCCGTGGCCGATCTCATTGCCTACGCCTCCAGCTTCATGACCCTGGAGGCGGGTGATGTGATCGCCACGGGGACGCCCTCCGGCGTGGGCATGGCCCGCGGCCTGTTCCTCAAGCCCGGCGACCTGGTAGAGGGCACGGTCGAGGGGATCGGCACGTTGCGGGTGAGGATGGCGGAGGAGTGAGCTCCCCTTGTTGCAAATTTGACTATGGCCCCTTAATCTGGTACACTTCTGGTCGGTAATGTCCACAGGAGGTTTTCCTTGGTGAAACGCTGCGGCCTCATTTTGTTGATCCTGTTGGGCACCCTGGGGTGGGGAGGATGCGCTTCCCGGCCCCTGCTCTACGACATTCGGATCGCCCCCCAGCTCATCTCCCCCAATGCCGACGGGCAGACCGATGTGACGCGCATCGCCTATCGGCTCTCCCGCAGCGCCGACCTGTCCATCTACCTCATAGATAGCGAGGGCCAGCGCCACTACTTCCGCCAGGATCGCCGCCGCTCAGCCGGCGGGTATCAGGTGGATTTCGGGGGCGTGATCGAAGGCCGGATGCTCCCCGACGGCGATTACACCTGCGTGCTGGAGGCCACGGAGGTGGGAGGGGGGAGGGTTGCTCGTCAGGAGACGCAATTGACCCTGGTAGATGCCGACACAGTGGCTCCTGAGCTGCGCGGCTTCAGCGTCTACCCTCACACCTTCACCCCCAATCAGGATGGCTTCGACGACCGAGTGACCATCGAGTATTACCTTACCAAGCTAGCACAGGTACAGGTGTTCCTCCTCGGCCCCCATGGCGAAAAGTACCCCATCGCGGAAAAGGAGCGCAAGGTGAAGCCCGGCGAAGTGGGGGCCCACTTCTACGATTACGAAGGTGGGGTGGACTTGGGAGCCGAGCCGCCGCCCGACGGCACCTACACCGTATGGGCCCAGGCAGAGGACAGGGTGGGCAACAAGGCCACCGTCACCGACACGCTGACCATCCGCGAGGGCGGCGTCCCCCGAGCTGACATCGTGAACCTGGAGGTGGATTTCGATCCCCAGATTGTGCCGCTGGGGGAGACCCTCTACTTCACCCTCACGGTGGAGAACTTCGGCGCCGTACCCATCCGCACCACTGGTCCCCCTCCTGGCACGCTCTACGAAAGCGACATCAACTTCAACCAGTTGGAGTGGTACGAGGAGCCGGGGGCCTGGCGGGTGGGGATTGATTTCGAGACCAACTCCAGCGGCCGGCCCTATCCCTACCGTTGGGCCTTGGGCTCGGACGAGGATTTGGAGGTGAGGGTCATGGACGGCAAGCCGCGCCGCTATCTGATGCCCGGAGAGCGGGCCGTCGTCACAGGCTCCATCCGCATCAAGGACCCTCCCCCGCGCAATCCCATCTACTTCTGGGCGGGCCTCATCCACGAAGAGGTCCGCATTGACCCCTTCAACGACCACGTGGATGCGCAGTTGATCTCCATCGGCTTTTGACAGCGCTTAGAAACCCGGTTTCTCCAAACTTCTCTTTGGAGGAGGTGATGCCTATTGATCGAGTGAGACG
>CAYRNM010000167.1:0-6554 GCA_964425465.1 uncultured Anaerolineae bacterium
ATTTTTCAAGGTGCCAAAAGTGTCAACCTATTTCAGCCCGTAATTGAACCATCCCCCACCTGCGACATCAAAACCAACGCCTGGTAGTTCAAAGTGAAAGTGATATCTTTGTCCATCGAGTCCCGCAATACGAGCCCTGAACTCCTCATGTACCGAACCGATCACCCATCCAGGGATGGTTGCACGGTTGCCGCCTTCTAGTGTCCCAATGCAGACAGCAAACTCTCGCTTACAGTGCCGGCAGGTAAGCTGAGTAAAACTCGGAACAGGTGGGCAAAGATCTCCCCTGTGACATCGAGGACATATCACCTGTACGGGCGGGAATCCCGAATCTCTTTCGGGCCTGATAGCCTGGAGTTCGTCTGCGGTTTCGCTACTACTTTTGTCAATCTGTTCCAGGCACTCAACTATCTTTAAGGCGATTGTATTCCCTGCCCTCTGGACCATGTATATTGTATCGCAGAAAGGGCATTGGGCTCGTTCGTCATAGGCGTCAATGTGAAGTTGGGCTTTACAATTCTGACACTGGACTGTGATGAATTTTTCGTCCATTTTGGGCCTCCTTATCTTACTTGACAAACTGTCTTACGAGTTTCTGATCGTTAGGCTAACCGGAAGCTCAATCCTCTACCATCACCACCGTGTCCGGCACCTGGAAGCCCTCGGGCCATTGGGTTTGGGAGTTGGCTTTTGCGCCGTCGAGGGTGGCGTTCTTCAACAAGTATACTCCTGCCAAGTTCGCTCCCCGTAGATCGGCTTCTGACAAGATGGTCGTGTGGAGGACAGCCATCCGCAAATCAGCCCCTTGCAGGTTGGCTCCCGTCAGGTCGGCTCCTACTAATTGGGCTCTCGCTAGGTTAGCTCTTTGGAGGTCTGCGTAGCTGAGGTCGGCCTTGTGGAGCTTAATACCTCGCAGGTCAGCTTTTCTCAAGTCTGCCCGTCGAAGGCTCTGCTTGCCATCCCAGTTTAGGGTAAGGTCATACCACTGTTGTTTCTTCCACCCGGCCTCTCGCTTGCTCTCCAGGAGGTAGTTGGACACGCCCTCAGCAATGCCGCCGATGATGGCTCCCACGAGGCCGATTATGCCACCCAATATCAACAGCATGACCTCTCGATCCATGTTGCCCTCCTGGGTGCTCAGCTTGGGGCTACACCTCCAGCGCCATCCCCCCGCTCCCTGCGTCCGCACTGCCGGAGAGGTGGCCGGTTTGGGGGTCTATGGCGATGGCGTGGACCAGGGCCAGGCCGCCGTGGCTCTGGGACAGCCGCCGGATGGGGTGCTTCTTGCGGACTTCGGCGCAGACATATTCGGGGATGCGCGCCTGGCACTTGATGAGCTCCCCCTGACAGTCGAAACGGGGCGCCAACACCGCATCGCTGATGCCCATCCCGAAGTCCAACACGTTGACCATGACCTGCACCAGGGAGGTGATGATGCGGGTCGCGCCGGGAGCGCCGATGACCAGCAGGGGTTTGTCCCCCTGATAGACAATCGTGGGCGTCATGCCCGTCGTGCGCCCCTTGCGCGGGGCGATGGAGTTGGGATGCCCTGGCCAGGGATGGAAGTTCACCATGGAGTTGTTGTACATGAACCCCAACCCCGGCGTGATGACCCCCGACGAGGCACCTAGCGAGTGGGTAAGCGCCACGCAGTGGCCCTGCCTATCCACCACGCTCACGTGGGTCGTGTCCGGCGGCTCGGAGGGGGTGAAGGAGACGGTGATCGCCTCACCCCGGTCCATGCGCTTCCGCCACGCCTCGGCGCGCTCCTTGGAGGTCATCCACTCCAACGGCACCTCCACGAACTCCGGATCGCCGAGATACGGGTTGCGGTCGGCGAAGGCACCCTTCATGGCCATGGAGGCCCGGTAGATGTACTCCGGCGAGTTGTGCCCCCAGGCGGCCAGGTCGTACCCCTCCAGAATGTTGAGGATGGCCAGCAGGGTGGGGCCGCCGTGCGGCGGTGGGGAGGTGACGATGGTGAAGTCCCGATAGGTGCCCACGACGGGCTGCGGCTCGCGCACCCTGTAGGCGGCGAAGTCCTCCGCTGTCACAAAACTCCCATTCGCGGCCAGGTCCTCGCTCATGCGCTGCGCGAGGTCACCCTGATAGAAGTCCTCCGGCCCGCGCTGGGCGAGCTGGCGCAGGGTGCGGCCGTAGTCGGGATTGCGGAGCGCCTCGCCGGCCTCGTAGGGCGTGCCGTCCTCATGGAGATAGATGCGGCGCGCCTCCGCGTTGCCCTTGACATAATCCAGCAGGGAGCACGCCTCGGGGTACTGCGCCTTTTGCTTCCAGCCCGCAGCCAGGTGGCTGTCCACCATGAAGCCCTCCTCGGCGATGCGCGCTGCGGGCGCGATGGCCCGCTCCCAGGAGATGGTGCCCCACTGCTCCAACATTGTGGCCAGCCCCTTGACCGTGCCGGGCGTGCAGATGGATGGGTAGCCCAGGTCATTGACCCGGCCCTGAAGGAAGTAGCCCCAGCCGTCGGGGTTGGGGCGGATGGCGATCTTCTGCCACATCTCCAGCCTGACCTTCGAGCCGGCCAACGCCGGGGCATCCAGGGTGATGGGCCCGGAGCCCCGGTGCAGGGTGAGGAGCACATAGCCGCCGATGCCGCACATCTGAGGGCTGACGGCAGATTGGACGAAGGCGCAGGTCACGGCGGCGTCAATGGCGTTCCCGCCTTCCATGAGGACTTTGGCCCCCTCCTCGACAGCGATGGGCTGGGGGGCGACGATCATATTGGACATGTGAAGACCTCCCTATGCAGTATGATGAGGAATGCGATATTTTCTGTCGTACAACCCCTCGTCGTATGGGGCTCTTCTTCCAGGACAGCGCTCCCTGGGACACAACTGACAGCTTTCAAAACTCTCTTCCGTAGGAAACCGTACCCCGGAAACAGATTTGGTGGGGATCATCAAGAAGCTGTCGGTAAGCTGAACGCCGATAGCCTCTCGTGGGTTGCCGAGGAGGGTGAACAGCGCCCGTTGCTCTTGGAGCGGCCAGTCCGCCAGAGAGCCGGGGCTCATCGTTGCAGTGCGTCCCGGATGATAGCGTGCTACCAGGTGCTCATCCAGAGCCCTCATCGCCGAACGTAAGGCCATCTCTTTGATGGTGTCAGCCCAGTAGCGGTGTAGCAGGTCGTCAATGGAATTGGACCAATCATCGAGTTCCACGCCGCAGGTGGCCACATAGGCGAAAACCCGATGGGCGCTATCCAGGTTGACGCGAAGCACACGGCTGGTGAACACCACGTCGTCTATGACCACGGAGTCGTCGCCCCGCGACTCGATGAAAGCTACTTTATAAAGCGCCTTGGGACTCCCCACGGCCTGGGCGTCACTGGCCAGGCCCTTGATGTCCTCACCGTATGGGCTGTCCTTTTCTACATGCAGCCGTTTCAGGAGCTGGTCGAGGTCTATCTGAAACGGAATGTGATCCAGGGTAATCGCATCCACAGTTTTAGCCTCAATACGGTTTAGTTAAGAGGGAGTTGTACTCCCGATAACGGCAGTACAACTGCCTCAGAACCCTTATCTAAACCGTATTGGTTTTAGCCTCCCCACCTCACTCAAGTGGACGAAGGCGAAGGTCGGAAAACTCGGCGGAGCCATTGGCCACATACAGCCCCAGCCATCCCGCCGGCGGATCGTACAGCCGAGCGGCGAGCGAAACCCTTTCGGCGGCGAACAGCTCGAGGATCGAGCCGTGGAGGATGAGGTGCACCTGGACCGGCTCGCCTTCGGCAAGGGTCAGGGGACGGGAGATCATCGGCTCGGGATCGCCCCAGGCGTTCCAGCGGTACAAGACCAGCCTGTTCCAGGCCCGCTCCACCACCACCTTTCGACCATCGTCTCCCACCTCAGTCATGCGCAGCAGGAAGCCGAGCTCGACCGCAGGTCCCCGAGGCGCCACACTCAGGGAGAGGATGAAGTCCTGCGGGACACCGGGGAGCTTGAGGACCGCAACGCCTTCCGCTGCCTCACCCACGGCCCTTCCCTCCGTGGCATCCCACCGGCCACAGAGTGGCTCGCAGCGCCCCTCCAGCGGGTTGACCTCCGACGCGGAATCGCCCTCCGCGGCGACCTCGGCTGGAAGCCGGACCGCGAGCGAGCCATCGTCAAGCGGCACGAGCTCCCTGGGCGCGGCCATGTGCCCGCCCCATATCCTCTCGCCGTCGTCTCTTTCGCCCTCCAGTGTCGGAATCCAGCCGAAGAGGATCTGCCTCCGCCCGTCGTTCAAACTCTTGGCCGCGGAGACGAAGTGGGAATCGAAAGTATCGGGTCGGCCCGCAAGCCAGGGGCCGGTGGAGGATTCGGCGAACCGGTATCGCGTGGTGCCGTGGCTGTAGACCAGGTACCATCGTTCGTCGAGGCGGAACAGGTCCGGGCACTCCGCCGCAAAGCAGACGCTTCCCGACCAGAGGGGCTCGCGGAGCGCCCATCGCTCCAGGTCGGGCGAGGCCGCGAGCGCGATACAGCCACGGCGGACGAAGGGGACCCGCCGGTCGCGGGCGCAGATGAGCATCCAGAACTCGCCCGCTTCGGGGTTGTGGAAGACGAAGGGGTCGCGGAAATCCCGCCCTTCATACCATCGCTCGTCGGGGACGAGGATCGGATTCGTCGCGTCCTTCTCCCAGTGGATCAGGTCCTGGCTCGTGGCGTGGCAGATGGTCTGCGGGTATCTGGATTCGGGATTCCAGCCGGTGTAGAAGGTGTGGAAAATGTCTTCACATGCAATAACCGATCCAGTCCAACATCCGCCCGCATCCGGTGCTCCAGGGGGGCCGGGCTGGAGCACGTCAGGAAGTTCCTCCCAGTGGACGAGAACCTTTGAGACGATATGTCCCCAGGGATGCCGATGTCCCTCGGCCCTGGGGAGATAGAAGAGGTGGTATGTGCCCTCCCAGAAGAAGGGGATCATGTCGCCGATGAACCTTCCCTGTGGTCTCCAGTGCATCTGTCCGATTCCTCCCAGGTGCGACGCACCTGAAACCGCCTGGAGCGAGATTTTCCACCTAGTGCAACCACCCCAGCTTCCGCAATGCCTCCCGCGCCCCGTTGAACACGAACCCGGCGTCCGCACCTGCGGTCACGAAGAGGAATTCCCGCTCGATCCAACGTTGGGCATCCTCACCGGCCGCTATGCCGGGGATCTTGTGGGTCTTCCGGCAGGCCTCCAACACCCTCAGAATGGCCGCTTCGTGAGCCTCCCTTCCCTCTGAAGTGCTGAGGTCAACCCCCATGGACCTCGCCAGATCATTCGGCCCGATCCAACAGCCATCCACACCATCCACTGCCAGGATCTCCTCAGCACAGTTGACCGCCCGCGCTGATTCGATCTGAACCGCCAGAAACACCTCCTCGTCAATCCGATCTCCGTAGTCCGGACCGTAGTATCCGGCGCCGAAAGGCCCCCAGGAGCGGCCTCCTTGGGGCGGATAGCGGGCCGCAAAGGCCGCGGCTTGGGCCTCCTCAACCGAGTGGACCATAGGGACGACAATGCCCAAAGCCCCTCGGTCGAGCAACCTCCCGATGGCGTAGAAATCATTCCGTTGAACCCGTGCCATAGGCACCGCTGGCCCCAGGCAGATGGACTTGAAGGCGAGCATTGTGCTGTCATCCTCCCAGGAGCCGTGCTGGTTGTCCACCAACACAAAGTCAAACCCCGCCAGCGAAAGGATTTCAGCGGCCAGGGGTGACCCCAGCCCGACCGAAGTGCCTATGGCGGGTTTCCCTTCCAGCATGCGTCGTTTGGCTGTATTGATTCTCATGGACCCCCTCCCGATGTTGTTTATGTCATGGATAGCAGTCAGACCACGGCCACCACGCGCACCGGCGAACCGGAACAGCCCTCATGCCCTCTCCCTCCCCCAGTCCCCTCCCTCTCCCAAATTTGGGAGAGGGAGGGGATGCCGAGCGCAGCGAGGCGGGGGTAGGTGAGGGCATCCTACACCTTCAGATGCTTGAACTGCGGCAGGTGGTCGCGGTGTTGCTGGAACAGTTCGTTGACCATCTCTTTGATCTCCGCCAGCGAGAGCACGGCGGCGGTCAGCGGATCGAGGGCGATGGCTTGGTAGACCAGACGCGGATCGCCGGTCAGCGCCGCTTCGACGGCCATCTCCTCAATCGTAGCGTTCAAGCTGGTCAAAGCAGCACACTGAGGGGGAAGCGGGCCCACGTGAACGGGGTGGAAGCCCGCCTTGTCCACGAAGACCGGCACCTCCACGCAGGCCCCTTGGGGCAGGTTGGTGACCAGCCCGGTGTTGGGCACGTTGCCGTTGAAGGTAAATATCTCGCCCCCTTGCAAAGCGTTGATGATGTACGCCGCGTACTCGTGCCCCCGCTCCAGGCGGATGGGGGTGTCCGCGGCGGACCACCTTCTGGCCTCATCTTTCCAGGTGTGCTCCTTTTGCTGATACTCCTTCAAGATGTAGGCATACTCACCCGGATTCCACCCCGTGCCGTGGATGCAGTACTTTTCGATCAGGTCGGGGCGCTTGCGGAACCACCAGTTGTACTCCGAGTTGTGGCCGCTGGACTCGGTGACGT
>CAYRNM010000168.1:0-5216 GCA_964425465.1 uncultured Anaerolineae bacterium
CTGGAGAATGCAGGAAGCGATAGAGCAGTTGCGTTGTAGAGAGCGTAGGAGATTGTCCGCTGAGGGACTCTGAGGCTCATTATCGGGTTTCGGCACAAGCCAGGTGCTGACGACAGAAGTCCAGGCTGCGGCGCAAGTTGGCCCGCACCTGGCCCTCGTCCTCCGCCTTGAGCACATTGGGGCCGGTCTCGAAGGTGATGATGCCCTTATAGCCATCAGCCCCCAGCCGCTCCAGAAACTGATCCAGCGGAAGGTGGCCATCATCCAACAGGCGATGCTCTTTGCCGTTGAAGTTGGAGAGGTGCACATGGGCCACTCGATCCTTCAACTGCTCATAGACGGCTAGCACGTCGTAGCCCCAGGTGCCCAGGTGGGTGGTATCCAGGGTAATGTGGGGTAGGACCTCCATCTCCTGGGGCGTGTTCAGCCAGTTTCCATTCAACCGTAAGGGGCCGATGCGGCGGGCAGGCATGTTCTCCACGGCGATGACCACGCCCGTGGCGGCCTCCAGGTGAGCTAAACCATCCTGGACGAAGGCCAGCCACTCCCGATCGCCACCCCAGGGGATGGGGAGAAGGGCCCGGTGGCCTCGTCGCCATAGGAATTGCACCAAGATGCCTCGGATACGGCGAGGCAGGTGGGCGATCACCACCCCCGCTCCCACCTCCTGTGCCAGAGAAACAGTGCGCCGCACACAGGCCAAATCCCCCCCTTCCCAACTGTCCGCTGGAAAGAAGGGGCTGTGCAGGGCGAGAATGGGCAGCCCCTGCTCCCGTTGCAGGCGGTGGAGGTAGTGGGGCTGGAAGGTATCAGGCCGCTGGTCAATCAGGACTTCGAGGCCGTCAAAGCCAGTCTCCCTCGCCAACTCGAAGGCCCGGTTGAGGCCGTAGGAGTAGAGCGATCCGGTGGAAAGAGCAATCATCTTTCAGTATCCTCCTATCGGATCGAACTTGATGAAACGAGTCATGGACCGCCGTGCTCGCTCCGCGTGGGCCTGGCGGCGCTGCCGCTTGCCGCGTACGCGCTCCTCCAGCGGGGGGAGCAGGCCGAAGTTGGGCTTCATAGGTTGGAAGTGCTGCGGATCGGCGTGGGTGATGTAGTGCAGCAGCGCTCCGAGCAGGGTCTCGCGGGGGAAGGTGAGCAGCGACTCACCGCGCAACAGTCGGGCCCCATTAATCCCTGCCACCAGCCCCGAGGCCGTGGAGGCCACATACCCCTCCGTGCCGGTGATCTGCCCCCCGAAGAATATTCTTTTCTCTCCGCGAAGCTGCAGGGTAGGCAGAAGCAAGGCGGGCGCATTGAGGAAGGTGTTGCGGTGCATCTGGCCGTAGCGCACGAACGTCGCCCTTTCCAGGCCGGGGATCATCCGAAAGACGCGCTGCTGCTCCGGCCAGCGCAGGTTGGTCTGGAATCCGACCACGTTGTACAGCGTCCCCGCCAGGTTGTCCTGCCGCAGTTGCACCACCGCGTAGGGTCGCCTCCCGGTGCGGGGGTCAACCAATCCCACTGGCCGGAGAGGACCAAAGGCCAGGGCCTGGTGCCCCCGCCGAGCGATCTCCTCCACGGGCAGACAGGCCTCGAAGAACCGGGCATCCCCCCGCTCGAAGTCACGCAGGGGGAACTGCTCCGCTTCCAGCAGGGCCTTCACCAAGCGGTCGTATTCCTCTTGGGTGAGGGGGCAGTTGATGTAATCCCCCCCCTCCTCCGCATCGCGTCCATAGCGGGAGGCCCGGAAGGCCACCTCCATGTTGATGGAATCGGCCTCCACAATGGGAGCTATGGCATCGTAGAAGGAGAGGTGCTCCTGGCCGGTGAGGGCCGAAATCTCCCGGGCCATGGATTCGGAGGTGAGGGGGCCGGTGGCGATGACCACCACACCTGACAATGGGATGGCCGTCACTTCCTTCCGGAGCAGGGTGATTCGCGGGTGTGACCCGATCCGTTCCGTGACTCGTTGGGCGAAGGCCTCCCGTCCCACCGCCAGCGCTCCGCCGGCCGGCACCGCCATCTCGTCGGCGCAGGCCAGGATGAGCGAGCCCAACTGTCGTAGCTCCTCTTTCAGCACTCCGGGGGCCTGGTCAGGGAGATTGGAACCCAAGGAGTTGCTGCACACCAGCTCGGCCAGGAGCCCGGTCCGGTGGGCGGGCGTCTGGTGCTGGGGCCGCATCTCATACAGCAGCACCTCCACGCCCCGCTGGGCCGCCTGCCACGTCGCCTCTGAGCCTGCCAACCCCCCGCCAATGACGATCAGCTCTGCCATGCGGATGGACACCTCCTGTCTGAATCGCAAAGTGCACATCTAATACTACCACAGAGCAGGGGATCGGTCAAGGGATCGGCGCTGGACTTTACTTTTCACAGGAGTAAGATATAATATTCCTGCCACTGACCCCTCTAGGGCGGTGAGTTGATGGGATCACACATTGTCGCTGGGATCGCGGCTGCGACCGAGACGGCATGATCTTGTTAGACCTTCCCCTCTGGAGGGAAGAGATGGGATATTCTGCCCCTCGGCCGCGGCCGAGGGGTTTTTGGTTGGGAGAACTATTCACCCTCCCGCAGGTTGGAAGCCAATTTGCATGAAGGAGGGTCTTTGCCAACCTGCAGGAGGGTAGGAGGAAAGCACACAGCCCGTGGAGCCACTGATCCGCGTTGAGGAGGTCTCTTTTGCTTACGAGGTTGGTGGCCACAGCATCCCCGCCCTGCGGGAGGTGTCGCTCAGCGTGCGGGCCGGCGAGTACCTGGCCCTCATCGGGGCCAACGGCTCGGGCAAATCCACACTGGCCCGGCACCTCAACGCTTTGCTTCTGCCTGATGAGGGGCAGGTGTGGGTGAAGGGCTGGAACACCCGCGATCCGCGCCACCGGTGGGACATCCGCCGCACGGTGGGCATGGTGTTCCAGAACCCCGACAGCCAGCTCGTGGCCACCGTCGTCGAGGAGGAGGTGGCCTTCGGCCCGGAGAACCTGGGGCTGCCCAGGGAAGAGATCCGCCGCCGCGTGGAGGATGCGCTGGCCACAGTGGGGTTGACCGCTGAGCGAGAGAGAAACCCGCAGTTCCTTTCCGCCGGCCAGAAGCAACGGCTGGCCCTGGCCGGGGTGCTGGCCCTGGAACCGGAGTGTATCGTGTTGGATGAGGCTACAGCGCTGCTCGATCCGGCGGGGCGGGCAGCGGTGCTGAGGATACTGGACACGCTCCACGCTCAAGAGAGAACCATCATCTTGATCACCCACCTCATGGATGAAGCAGCGCGGGCAGATCGGGTGGTGGTGCTAAAAGATGGATGTATGGCCATGGATGCACCCCCACGCCGGGTGTTCCGCCGAGGGGAGGACCTGCGGCGATGGGGGTTGACGTTCCCCAGCGCGACCCTCCTGGCCCGGGCCCTCAACCAGGAGGTGGAAGGCTTTCCCCCTGACCTGCTGACCGTCGAGGAGGTGGTCGAGGCCGTGTGGGGCCGTGTGAGAGGGGGCGCACGGCTATGAGCGTCCCCCTCATCCAGGTGAAGGACCTGCACCACACTTATCTGCGCTCCACCCCTATGGAGACAGTGTCCCTGAAGGGCGTGGACCTGGTCATCGAAAGGGGGGAGACAGTGGGCCTCATCGGCCCCACGGGCTCTGGCAAGTCCACCCTGTTGCAGCATCTCAATGGCCTGCTGCGCCCCCAGCGGGGCGAGGTGTGGGTGGGGGGGCAATCCCTGGCCGACCCCCGCACTGACCTGCGGCGAGTGCGCCAACGGGTAGGGCTGCTGTTCCAGAACCCGGAGGATCAGTTGTTCGAACGCTACGCGGGCGATGATGTGGCCTTTGGGCCGCGAAACCTGGGGCTGGGCCGCGACGAGATGCGCGAGCGAGTGCGCCGGGCCATGGAGGCCGTGGGGCTGGATTTCATGGCCTTCAAGGATCGCCTGACGGTCACTCTGAGCCAGGGAGAGCGGCGCCGGCTGGCCCTGGCCGGGGTGCTGGCTCTGGAGCCGGAGGCCTTGGTCCTGGACGAGCCCACCGCAGGGCTGGACCCTCAGGGCCGGGAGGAGTTGTTGGCTCACCTGATGCGTTGGCGCGCTGAGCAAGGCAGGACTATCGTGCTGGCCTCCCACACTATGGAGGACCTGGCGCGCTTGGCCGATCGCATGTACGTGCTCGTGAGCGGGCGAATCGTGCTGGAGGGGGAAACGCGACAGGTCTTCAGCCGGGGAGAGGAGTTGGCCCGCCTGGGCCTGGGGGTGCCAATGGCCGCGGCGGTGGTGTGGGAGCTCCGAGAGCGGGGCCTCCCCGTCCGGGCCGATTGTCTCACCGTCGAGGAGGCAGCAGCGGAGATCAAGGCCTTCATTCGCCCATTCGCTGATTCGCTGATTCGCTGATTCGAAAGGCCTATCTCATGTCTGAATTTGAACTGCTGCGCAACATCACCATCGGCCAATACCTGCCCACAGGGTCCATCGTGCACCGGCTGGACCCCCGGGTGAAGCTCGCTGCGGGAGCGGTGCTGATGGCGGCGGTAATGGCCACCTCCAATCTGGTGGGAGTGGCCCTGACCTTCATCGGGGTGCTGGCCGCACTGGGCCTGGCACGCATCCCGCTGCGCCACGCCCTGCGGGGATTGCGCTCCGCCTGGGGTTTCTTCCTCATGGTCACGGTGTTGCAACTGCTGCTCTTCCCCCATCATCAGGCTGTAGCCCAGGGGAGCGCGGCACTCTGGCAGTGGGGGCCGCTGCTCATCAGTGATGCCAGCCTGCGCCTGCTGATCCTGCTGTTGGCCCGCCTGAGCTCGCTGATCCTTTTGGTGAGCCTCTTGACCTTCTGCACGACTATCACCGAGCTGGCGCACGGCACCGAGCACCTGCTGAGCCCCCTGCAGCGGGCCGGCCTGCCAGCCCACGAACTGGCCCTGGTGCTCACTCTGGCCCTGCGTTTCCTGCCCCTGCTGGCCAGAGAGATGGAGCGGGTCATGAAGGCCCAGGCCGCGCGGGGAGCGGACTTCGGCGCGCACAGTTGGAACTTCCTGCAGCGCACCCGACGCCTATTCCCCCTGCTGATCCCTCTCTTCCTCATCAGCCTGCGCCGGGCCGAGGAGTTGATCGAGGCTATGGAGGCCCGCTGCTACATGGGCGGGCGGGGGCGAACACACCTCATTCGGTTGCGCGCCCAGAGGGCCGACTTTGTCGCTCTGGGCTCCGCCCTTATCTTTGCCGCGCTTCTGTTGGCAACCAACTT
>CAYRNM010000168.1:5316-6532 GCA_964425465.1 uncultured Anaerolineae bacterium
TCCCATGAAACTTTCAGTCCGTCAAATCGTCGTCGCGGGGGTGATGAGTGGTATCGCCATCTTCCTGGGGGCGACCCGGCTGGGGTTCATCCCCTTCGTGCTGGGGGTGGCTATCACTATCATGCATGTGCCGGTGATCATCGGCGCCGTCCTGGAGGGCCCCCTGGTAGGCACCCTCATCGGGGCGCTGTTCGGCCTCTTCAGCCTGGTGTGGGCCTTCGTCGCCCCCACCGGGCCGGGCGACCTCTACTTTCAGAACCCCCTCATCTCCATCCTGCCCCGCCTTTTCATCGGCCTGACCGCCTGGGCCAGCTACGCTGCCTTTCGCCGGGCCAGCATCCCCTGGGGGCTGATCCTGGCCGGGACGATGGTGGGGCTGACCAGTGCCTTTGGCTATCAGCTCGCCCAGGCAAGTGTGCCGCTGGCGCTGCTGGTGGGGGGGATCGTATTGGGCCTCATCGCGGCCTTCATCTACCAGGCATTCCAGCGAGAGACAGAGGTGCTGGCGCTGACCGTCGCGGCCATCGCGGGCACGCTGACTAACACCATCCTGGTGCTGAGCAGCATTGGCCTGCTGAGCCAGGTGAGGCTGGCTCAGCCACCGGTGCCCTGGAGGGTGCTGCTGGGCGTGGGGGTGACCAACGGCATCCCAGAGATCATTGTGGCAGTTCTGATCACCACCTCTGTGGTGTTGGCCTGGAAACGGATCGAGACCGGCCGCGGCGGAGCTCAACTCTGAACCACAAAGAGCACAAGGATCGCAAAGGATTCTTTGTGCTCTTTGTGTCCTTGGTGGTAGACCATGAGGGAGACAGCGATGCACAACGCGATCACCGATGTGAAGGGCCTCCGGGTGGGGCACTGGACGGATGAGCGGGCGGCCACAGGGTGCACGGTGGTGCTGTGTGGAGAGAGTGGCGCTGTGGCTGGGGTGGACATGGGTGGCGGGGCTCCGGGCACGCGCGAGCTCGCCCTGCTGGACCCCACCTGTCTGGTGGAACGGGTGCACGCCATCTGCCTGAGCGGGGGGAGCGCCTTCGGCCTGGCCGCGGCCGATGGGGTGATGCGCTACCTGGAGGAGCGGTCCATCGGCTTCGAGACAGGCGTTGCCCGGGTGCCCATTGTCCCGGCGGCCATCCTCTTCGATCTGGCCTTGGGCGATGCGAGCGTGCGCCCTGACGCGGCGGCGGGGTATGTCGCCTGTCAGGCCGCAACC
>CAYRNM010000169.1:0-6489 GCA_964425465.1 uncultured Anaerolineae bacterium
ATGCGCCGAGTGCTTCACCTGATCTTGCGCTTTCTAGTCCATACCCTCATCAAACCAGAAATCGAGGGGCTGGAGAATGTGCCCCGCACCGGGCCGGTGCTTCTTTTGATCAGCCACACCAACTTCCTCGATGGCCCCCTGGCCTGCGCCCTGGTGCCCCGAGTGGTGATCTCCATGGGCAAGGTGGAACTCTTCGAAATCCCCGTGTTCGGCCAGCTCCTGCGCTGGTACGGGGCCTTCCCTGTGCGACGGGGGGAAGTGGACCTCCAGGCCTTTCGATACTCTTTCCACGCGCTGAAACAGGGACACGTGCTCCTCATCGCCCCCGAAGGCACGCGCAGCGGGGTCGGGCGTCTACAACAGGCAAAGCACGGCACCGCTTACATCGCCACCCGCATGGATGTGCCCCTGGTGCCCATGGCCATCATCGGCGGGGAGCGTTTCTATTCCTACTTCTCTCAACTGCGGCGTACCCCGGTCCGCATCGTGCTGGGCCCGGCTTTCCGACTGCGGAAGCCGGCCAAAGTGGTGCGCCGAGAGGTGCTCCACCAGATGACGGAAGAGATCATGTACCAGATGGCCCGGCTGATGCCCCCGGAGCGGAGGGGGGTCTATTCGGATCTGTCCAAAGCCACCGAGGAGTACATCGTGTTCGAACCGGTGGAACCGGAGCCGGCCCTGGGGAGGATGGGGCGTGTCGCTCCAGCCATCGGGAGGTGAGATCGCCTCCGTGGCCCCCGGCAGCCTGGGTGAGAAGTTAGGACTGCGCCCGGGCGACCGGCTGCTGGCCATCAACGGCCACCCGCTGCGCGATGTGATGGATTGCCAATTCTACTCTGCGGAGGAGCACCTGGAACTGCGCCTTCGCCGCGGTGACAGAGAAATGACTATCGAGACCCAGCGAAAGTATGGTCAGGAGCTGGGCCTCGATTTCGTCCAGCCCCTGTTCGATGGCCTCCGTCGCTGCACCAATGGCTGCGAGTTCTGCTTCATCGCCCAACTCCCGAAGGGTTTGCGCTCCTCGCTTTACGTGAGGGATGATGATTACCGGCTGTCCTTCCTGACCGGCTCCTTCGTGACCCTGACCAACCTCACCGAGGCGGACTGGGAGCGCCTGGCCCAGCAGCGTCTCAGCCCCCTCTATGTCTCAGTTCACGCCACCGATCCTCTTCTGCGCCGTCGCATCTTTGGCCGCCCGGTGCCCGACATCCGCCCGCAGCTTCGGCGGCTGGGCGAGCTAGGCATCCACGTCCATGCTCAGGTGGTCCTCATTCCGGGCCTCAACGATGGCCCCCATCTGGAGCGCACTGCTTTCGATCTGGCGGGGCTGTACCCCACCGTGAAGTCGGTGGCCCTGGTCCCCGTGGGGCTGACCAAGCACCACCGTGGTGGCTGTCGGCCCTACACCTCGGCTGAGGCGCGGAAGCTGTTGGCCCAGGTGGCCCCCTGGCAGCGGGACTTCCGTCAGCGGTGGAGCGTGGGTTTCATCTACCTCGCTGACGAGTGGGTCCTGCTGGCCGGGGAGCCGGTCCCCCCGGCCTGGGCCTACGATGGCTTCCCTCAACTGGAGAATGGGGTGGGGCTGGTGCGGGAGTTGGTGGATGATTGGGAGAGTGTGAAAGGAGCTCTCTCATCGGTGACCTTTCGGGGGTCGAAGCTGACCCTGGTATGTGGCACGCTGATCGCTCCCATCCTGAGGGACATGGCCCACGAGCTCACATCGCTGACCGGCCTGGACCTCGAGGTCATCCCCATCGTCAACCACTTCTTCGGCCCTACCGTCACCGTGTCGGGCCTGCTCACGGGACAGGACGTGGTCGGTGCATTGAGGGAGCGGAACCTGGGCGATGCGGTGATCCTGCCCCGGGCCATGTTCGACGCGCCAGGGGGGCGGACGCTGGATGATTGGACGCCTGACCAATTGGGGGAGCAACTGGGCGTGCCGATGTGGTGTGCGGAGAATCTGAGGGAGGTGGTGGAAAGGCTCTGCCATCAGCAGCGGCTCTCAGTCTGTAGCTGATGGCTGACCGCTGACAGGGGGCTTTCAAATTGTCTGCGGTGGGAAAGGCGATTTGACGAAAACTCCTTTCTAGGCTATAATTGAGGGCGTGATCAATCCTCGGTAGCTCAATGGGTAGAGCGGCCGGCTGTTAACCGGCGGGCTGCAGGTTCGAGTCCTGCCCGAGGAGCCAAAGAGAGGGGATGCAAATCCCCTCTCTTTTGTTTGCACTCTGTGGCAGGAACTCGGCCCTGTACCAGGCGGCGTTCGGCTCGGTCCATCACCTGGGCCTGCCCGACGCGGTGGATGGGCCCACAGCGCCCACACCGGTGGAGATAGCCCCTGCCGTCGCCAGTCAGGAGGTGAAAGCGCTCCTACCGATGGAGCTGGATGTGCCGGTGGACTTGGGGATGCAGGATTTCTGCCGCAAGTGTCTGAAGTGCGCGGAGAACTGTCCTGCGGGGGCCATTCCCAGGGGAGAGCCGATGGTGGTGCGCGGGGTGCGCAAGTGGAAGATTGTGGTTAGCTTTCCAAGGGAAGCAGCAGGGACATAGCACGCTACGCCCCTACTGTTCTCGGTACATCCTTCCCTTCCACCACGTAGCGCCGGAAGCGGCCTACGAGTTGG
The DNA here is from genome assembly GCA_964425465.1 of uncultured Anaerolineae bacterium. Classification (GTDB taxonomy): domain Bacteria; phylum Chloroflexota; class Anaerolineae; order JAYEMR01; family JAYEMR01; genus JAYEMR01. The sequence continues at coordinate 2,628 of CAYRNM010000169.1, forward strand.
GGTGGAAGTCGCCCGCTGATGATGGTGCCGGTGGAATCATGGGATTCCATCTCCACCTGCCCCCGCTGGTGAAACAGTGCCACCAGTTCCCCCGCCGAAAAGGGGATGTGGACCACCAGCGATATCCAACGTTGGTTGAGGATCGCTTCGATGCGTTCCAGGAGCGAGCGTAGTCCCAGCCCATCGCGGGCGGAGATGGCGATGCTGTTGGGAAAAGCCCTCACCGCTGACTGCACACCTGCGGGATCGGGGAAGCGATCAATTTTGTTCAGCGCGGTGACCACGGGGATGTGATCCGCGCCGATCTCGCGAAGTGTCCCTTTCACTGCATGGCACTGAGCCTCGGCTTTGGGGTGCGTGACATCAATGACATGCAGCAGCAGGTCCGCCTCGGCGATCTCCTCCAATGTGGCGCGAAAGGCTGCCACCAATTGGGTGGGCAGCTTCTGGATGAAGCCCACCGTGTCGGTCAACAGCGCCTCCATCCCCTCCGGCAACGTCACCCGACGGGTGGTGGGGTCCAGGGTGGCGAAGAGCTTGTCCTCCACCAACACGTTGCTTCCGGAGATGGCGTTGAGCAGGGTGGACTTGCCGGCGTTGGTGTAGCCCACGATGGACACGACGGGGATGGCCGCCCGGCTACGGCGAGTACGGTACTGTTCCCGGTGGCGGCGCACGGCCTCCAGCTCTTCCTTTAGCCGGATGATGCGCTCTTGGATGCGCCGTCGGTCCACCTCCAATTGTGTCTCGCCGGGGCCACGCAGCCCCACCCCGCCGATCCCGCCTCGGCCGGCCGCGCCTCCGAACTGGCGGGCCAGATGGGTCCAGGCACGGGTCAATCGGGGTAGCCGGTACTCGTACTGGGCCAGCTCCACCTGCAGGGCACCCTCGCGGGTGTAGGCGTGCTGGGCGAAGATATCGAGGATGAGCGCCGTGCGGTCCAGGACCTTCACATCCTCGCCCAGGGCCTCCTCCAGTTCCCGCTGCTGGCGGGGGGAGAGCTCCTCGTCGAAGATGAGCACGTCGTAATTCAGCGCTCGCTGGAGCAGGACCAGCTCCTCTACCTTGCCGGAGCCGATATAGGTGGCAGGGTGGATGCGATCCAGGCGTTGATAGGTCTGCCCAATGACCTCGATCCCTGCCGTGCGGGCCAATTGTGCCAGCTCGGCCAAGGAGTCCTCGATGCTCCACTCTGAGCACTCGCTTTTCAGTTCCACCCCCATTAGGAAGCCGCGTTCCGCACGGGTGTCAAGAGAGAGCGTCTCCTGTGCCATGCTAATCCTTTCCCTTCCTCTGGGGCTCATCTATCTATCCCCTTACCCCATTGCTCGTAGATCTTAGGAGCGCATAAGACCTCCGAAGTTCCCATAGCGTCGTGCCCTCATTGTACTGGATTTTGACCAGGTGGGCAAGAGCCTACCCCTCCCACCAGGGGGCCACGTATTCCTCCTTCGTTCCCAGTTTCTTCAGAAAGTGCACGAATCGGGCCCGAAGCTCGGCGGCCACGTCAGGATGCTCAGCGATGACGTCTTGCTCCTGATGGGGATCGGTGGGGAGATGGTATAGCTCCGAGGACGCCGCCTCCTCAGCTCGCACCCGCTTGGCCAGCCCATCCACCTCGCGGGTGACGTATTCCTCCCTGGCCGGTGGCTTCCCGGCGCAGATGAAGGCCCACTCGTCGGTGGTGATGGTCGTCCGCACACCGCCGCCAGCACCCCGGATGATGGTAGGAGAGGTGACGGTGAAGTCCCAAAACTGGTCCACTTTCCCCTCCAGAATGGGCACCAGAGAGCGGCCATGCACCGTTCCAGGATCGGGCGCACCAGCCAGCTCCAGGAAGGTAGGCATGATGTCGGGTGGCTGGGTGAAGGCCCGCTCCCGGCGGGGCTCAGTGCCGGGGAAGTAGAGGATGAAGGGGATGTGAGCCACCTCCTCGTACAGTTGGATGTTCCGCGACCACTCCGGAGTGATATGGGATTTGCCGATCCAGCCGTGCTCGCCGTGATAGAAGCCGTGGTCGGTGGTGAAGATGACCAGGGTATCCTCAAGCAGGCCCAGATCCTCGATCTTCTCCAGCAGCCGCCCCACCCAGCGATCCACCAGCGTCACCTCGGCGGCATAGAGCGCGCGGGCGTGGCTCAGCTCCGCCGGCGTGAGGTAGTCGGTGGGACCATAGACTGGGTAGTTCACCTCCTCCCCCTCGTAGTTGGGGTCGTATCGGTCCACGTACCACTGGGGAGCATCCCAGGGCTCATGGGGATCGAAGGTGTCCACGTAGAGGAAGAACTTCTCGTGCTCGCGGTAGTTGAGCTCCAGCCAACGGCAGGCCTGGGCCATGGTCTGGGCCACGAAGGTGTCCTCTTCGCAGCGGCGGAGTCGGATGTTCCGTTGGTGGACGGCGACCAGCCGGTCGGGGTTGCGCAGCTTCTCGCGGGAGCAGGGAAGCTTAGGCTGAGCCGGGGCGGTCTGCCAGCGGTCTGACTCCTGTCCTCGTATCCACTCCCAGCCGCTAAAGCCCCGGTCGTAGTGATAGCCATTCTCGATAATGTGGGGTTCGTCCAAGATCATCATGGAGACGTAGCCCATCTTGCCCAGTTCTTCGGCCAGAATCACTTCATCGCGCGGAAGGGGGGCCCAGGCAGCGTGGGTAAAGGTGTAGCGACCGGTGAGCACGTCGTGGCGGTGAGGCACAGTAGGGAAGGAAGCAGCATAGGCCCGCTCGAAAACGATGGACTTTTCGGCGAAGTGGTCAATGTGCGGCGTGGATATCCACTCGTTGCCGTAGCAGCCCAGGTGATCGCGCCTGAGCGTGTCGGAGATGAGGAGAATGAAGTTCATGGGATTTGCTCCTTTAGCGACATTTGTGGCTGAACCGGCCCGAGGGACAGGCCAGCCCTCCATCCTCAAGGCTGCCGGGTTTTTGGCAGAAACCCAGCCCCACCAAGAAGCGAGGGCCAGCTTCGGCCACGCTCATCCACAGCACCCCCGCATCGGAGACCCCGATAGGAACCATCTCGCCCCACCTGCTCTCCTGGGCCAGGAAACGACGGTAGGCCAAAAGCCCCTGCAGCACGGGGTGGGAATGGCGGAGGAGCACCTGCCGCAGAAAAGCATGGCCATATCTTCGGCTCAGGCTGCGTAGGGCGAAGGTCCAGATGGAAAAGCCTAGCCAACGTCGTTCGTCAAGAGTCTGCCCCAAAGAGTGTAGGATGGACATTATCCGCCTTCAGGCGAGAGACTCCAGGGTTTTGAGATGATCCGATGAGATAGTCTTGAGGTAAACTCCTCCGGGAGGGAATGGATACTGGTGATACGAGGGCTGGATGCCCTCAATGGCCCACCGCTGCTGGACATCAAGCCCTTCGTAGCGCTTGGAGGTTGAGCGCGCCAGTGCAGGTCAAGCCCCGCACTCCACTTTCGTGATCTCGCGCAGGACATTGGTGGCGTAGCTCCCGGGGGGCAGGTCAAAGCGGAGCATCAACCCCCCATCGTACCACAACTCCACCTCCCCCATCGGAATGCGCAGCGGCCGCCGCGCACCCTCGGCCCTCAGACCTCCTGGCAGGCGGAAATCCTCCAGTGATAGCTCTTCTCCTTCCAGAACCTCGTGCTCCAGGCGACCCGGCTCTCCCTCCGCCCTCCGCATCTTATAGCCAAAGATGGGCCCTGAGGGGCTGATCTCCCACCGCTCGATGCGGGGCTGTTCAGCACCGGCATCCTCCACCAGGAACACGGCTCCGCTGTCGTGTTTCCAGGCCAGATCTCCTTCCCGTACTTGGTCGAGCTCACCTAACCGTGCAGTCACAATGCGGTTGAAGAGGTGAGATTGATAGGCGGACAGCAGAAAGCAGCGCATGCGCTG
>CAYRNM010000170.1:0-6444 GCA_964425465.1 uncultured Anaerolineae bacterium
ACCCCACCCTGCGGCACATCCCGTCCCGGGGCCAGGGTCACCCCACCCTCGCCCGCTCCCGCTGGCTCCGCTTCGGGTCCCTCCTCGGTCTGCTCCCCTCGCAGCCGGGCCACATAGGCTGAGAGGACCTCCCGTTCCTGCGCGCTCAGGCCGAACTCCCGCCAGCGCTCCAGGATGTGCGCGGACAGGGCCTCCATGAGCTGCTTGGCCAGGTCATAGCCGGTGCGGAAGGTCCGCCAATCCGCTCTCAGCTCGCGGGCGAACTCCCGCCCAGCAGGGGTCTGCAATGTACCCTCCTTCAGAAAGGCCAGCCGAACCCGCCCCGCCCGGCGGGCGGCAATCCACTCCCAGCCCACCGGGGCACGGATGTCGCTGGCGAAAAGGAGCACGAAGGCATCACAATGTCGCACCGCTTCCAGATTGACCGGCTCATCGGGCCGGGGCGTGCGCTTGATCTCCCACCCCAGGTTGATAGGGAACTCCGTCAGCGCTCGCCCAATGGCCTCCCGCTCCGGCTCCAGCTCCGGCCCGGCGCTGATGAACAGCCTCACCGGATCAGCCATCCCTCAGACCTCCCCTTATCTCAGCACATTCCAGGCCAGGGCCACCAGCATCTTGGTGCGGGTGACCAGGCTGGCGATGTCCACCGACTCATCCACACAGTGGGCTCCGGCCTTGTCCGGGTCGGCATCGGGGTGGGCAGGGGAGAAGTTGTAGACGATGGTGCCTAGGGGGCGCACCCATCGCGAGTCGGTAAAGCCGGTGGTGAGACAGGGCACCCAGATGAGGTCCTCGCGGCCCAGGGCGATCTCCGTGGCCCGCTTCACCTGCTGGGCAAAAGGGGTGTCGTAGAGTGAGGCGCTGGGGACAGCAGTATAGTCCACCCCGATCTCCTCCACCCCCTCCACGCCCTCCAGCAGGCTCTCCACCTCCCGGCGGACGGTGGTCTCATCCTGATGAGGGAGCGTCCGCACGTCGCAGATCACATGGCACCAGCTAGGGATCTGGTTAGACTTGACCCCGCCGCAGACCACGGTGGGCGTGAGGGTCATGCGCGACAACCCCCGCAGCTTGGAGCCGAGGGCCTCATTTTGTTCGACAGTCACCCGGTCGGCGATGGCGTCCACATTCTCCACCGTGACCTCCTCCTCGATGCCGAAGAGCCCCAGATGCTGGAAGATGGGCGAGGAGACATCCCGCTCCGGCTCGTAACCCTGAATGCGGCGCAGCACCTCCGTCAGCGCGAAGTGGGGGTTTACTCCCCGCCAGGGGGAGGCGGCATGGAAGCTCTTGCCCCGCAGGGTGATGTGCACCTCCAGCCGTCCCTTCTCACCGTGAGGGAAGAGGAAGAGCAGCCCCTTGTCGGTCTTCAGCGGCAACCCATCCCCTTCGTTGATGGCGAAATCGGCGCGGATGGCCTGGGGCATGTTCTGGGCCATCCAGCCGTAGCCATATTTCCCTCCGGTTTCCTCGTCGGCTCCGGCGGTGAGGATGAGGTCGCCCCGGAGGGGCACGCCTGCCCGTTTGAGCAGGATAGTAGCCATGGTCTCGCACGCCACCAGCGCCTTGCAGTCACTGGCCCCTCGGCCCCAGATCCGCCCCTCGGCCACTGTACCCTCGAAGGGTGGATAGCGCCAGATGGACTCATCCTCGGCAGGGACGACGTCGGTGTGGGCCATGTAGAGCAGGCGCGGGCTCCCCCCACTCCCGGCCAGCCGGGCGATGAGGTTGCCCCGTCCGGGCGCTGATTCCACGACCTGGGCCGGAATGGGCTCCTCCTCCAGTTTGCCGGCCAGGAACTCGGCCAGGGGGGTCTCGTGGCCGGTGGGCATCCGGCCGGTGTTGACGCTCGGAAAGCGGACCAATGCCTGCTCCAGCTCGATGATCTCCTCCTCGGCGGCTTCCACTTGTTGCAGCAGTTCTTCCAGCGGGATCACGACTCGCTCCTTTCCCTACCTGTACCTAAAACAGAAGCGCAAGCACCAATGTCAGGGCCAAAGCTGCGAAGGTGGGCAGCGCGATCACTTTAAGGTAATCCCCAATCCGCACCCCAAAGTATTCCACGGAGACAGAGACACAGGGGTGGACTGGGGATATCAAATACCCCAACGATGCGCTGAAGAAGACCAGGGCGAAGATCAGGGGATTCATGGGATTGGATCCCACCACGCTCAGATAGGTGGGGATCACCACGGAAGTGGGCAACTGGGTTCTCCCCGTGACCACGCCCAGAAGGAAGGTGACCAAACACAGCAGGGGTTCGGAGGAAGCCAGCGCGGCCATGAGCTCCGACATCCCTGAGGCTTTGAAGAGGTTGAAGAAAAGAAACATCCCCACAATCATCAGGGAGAAGTTCCAGGGAGCCATGCTCTGGCTGATCCCTCGCACCTCCTTCCAGGACAGATCGCTGAGGAGCAGGGCCAGGGCCAAGCTGCACGAGATAGCGATCAAGGTCGTCCATTCGGGCACGCTGAGGGCCAATACCTTCGGGAGCAGGAAATCCAGAAGGGGAGCCAGCAGGAGAATGCTCAGCGGCAGCAGCAGGTCTCTGATGGAGAGTGGGCCTCGATATGCTATCTCCCCTTTCACACCCTGCAGGAAGAAAGCCCATCCAATGATCGTTGTGGCGATAAAAGCGGGAAAGAGATAAGGGATGACCCTGTACACTTCCAACCCGGCGATCTTGGCTGAGGCGATCAGAGCTGGACTCAGGGGATAGATGATCAAGAGGACATGCCGAAACCAGACATTGATAGCGGCCTTGGTTTTCCCCTCGATTCCCTCTCCCACCCTGGCTACCAGAGGCGTGGAGAGCAGAGCGCCCCCCGGCACAGGGAGCATCCCCATCAGGGCCGGCGATAGGACGAGGAAGGCCCTTTTGCCAATCCGGAGATGGTTCACCAAGCGGTCCATCTGCCCCGAGGCCTCCATAACTCCTCCGATCATCGGGATGACCCCCATGGCCAGAGCCAGTAGGAGGATGGAGGCATCGGTCACGGTGCTCCAGATACCCATCCCTATCTCTATTGGAGAGAGGGTGAAGATTCCTAGCGTGACCGCACTGAGAACGAAAGCCAGCGGAAGGTTCTTCCGTGCGACAAGCAGAAGCACTCCCATGGAAATGAACAGCCCAAGCCAGTGCATGAGCATCAGTTATCCTCCAAGCTGTAGATAGCCTTTGTAGATGGCCTTCCCATTCTCTATTTCCTCTTCTCCTTCAGGCTCTCCATATAAAGCTCGGCGGCTGATGGACCCGCGTGCCCTTTCTCTTGTCTGGCGTAGTATTCGTCAATCCATCTTTGGCTGAAGCGCAGGACCAGGACCAGAGCCGCGATGAGCAAGGCGAAACCTAGCAGGGCGATGACCAGGATCAATAGCACCAAAGACCAACCTCCCATCTTCTTCCTCCTCAGGCATCAGGTGGGCTCATGCCGCTCCACAGTCAGGGATAGTGTACCCGAAATCGCATGGACTGTCAACTGGCCTACCATTTTGGCTCTGGCCCCGGGTGTGCTATAATCTAGCCTGCGGACTCGTTACTCATCCACTCATTACTTCACAATGGAGACCCCATGCTGGAAAGAGCCAAAACCTTACAGGATCGACTGATCGCTATCCGGCGCCAGATCCACCAACACCCCGAGCTGGGGTTCCAGGAGGTGGAGACAGCTCGCCTGATTGCCGAGACGCTGGCGGAGTTGGGGATTCCTGTCCACACAGGTGTGGGCAAGACGGGCGTGATCGGTTATTTGGGACAGGGGCCGCCCACTGTAGCCCTGCGGGCGGACATGGATGGACTGCCCATCCAAGAGGAGAATGACGTTCCCTACCGCTCCCAAGTGCCAGGTGCCATGCACGCCTGTGGCCACGATGCGCACGTGGCCTGCCTCCTGGGCGCGGCTATGTTGCTGGCCCAGGATCCTCCGCCGGGCCAGGTGCGCCTCCTCTTTCAGCCCTCGGAGGAGGAGCAGGATGAAGAGGGCAAGGGCGGGGCCATACGGTTGGTGGAGGCGGGCGCTATGGAGGGGGTGGGCGCCATCTTCGCCCTGCACTGCTTCTCGGATGTGGAGGTGGGAACAGTCGGAGTGAGAGCTGGGCTGGCCTGCGCGGCGGTGGATACCGCCTATGTGACCATTCGTGGACAGGGGGCTCACGGCGCCTATCCCCACCGGGGCCTGGACCCCATCCTGCTGGCCTCGCAGGTCATCATCGCCTTGAACACCATCGTCTCCCGTCGGGTGCGGCCCCTTGACCCTGCGGTGATCACCGTAGGCACTATTTGCGGTGGCACCGCAGACAACATCATCCCTGAGGAGGTGGCCCTCAGCGCTACCATCCGCAGCTTCGATCCCCAGGTGCGACAGACGTTGCACCGCGAGATCGAGCGGGCCTGCGGGATCGCGCGGGCACTGGGCGGCGACTACCGGCTGCGTATCCTCGAGGGCTATCCACCGATAGTCAACGACGAGGCCCTGACCGCTCTGGTACGCCGGGTGGCGGAGGAACTTCTGGGTGCCGACCGGGTGCTGACCGTCGAGCCCACCATGGGCGCTGAGGATTTCTCCTGCTATCTGGTTCAGGCGCCCGGCTGCTTCTTCCGCCTGGGATCAGGATTCCCCGGAGAGGAGCCGCGGGAGGGCCACAACCCCCGTTTCGACATGGACGAGCGGGCGTTGCCCATTGGCGCGGCCATGTTGGCCGCAGTAGCTGAGCGATACTTGAGAGGTGGCCTGTCCGGTGCCGGCCAGGCACGAGGAGCAAGGTGATGCCCCGGTTCGTCTGCCTTCTCTTGGCTATCTACTTCCTTCTCGGTAGCTGCAAAGCTTGGCATCCATCCTCGCTCATTCCTACCCCCCTTCCCTCTCCCACGGCGACGCCAAGCTCCCAGACCCTGCGGCTCGCCACCCCTATCCCCCCACTCTCCTCCACCTCTACTCCCACACCCCTGCCCACTGCCACTCCCTGGCGTCTGGACATTGCAGAGCAGGCCACAGCACTGCTTCCCTGGGCTCAGGTAGACCTGGCGGGCTTGGAGAACCTCACCCAATACTCTATCGAGCTGACGATGGAGATGGGGGCGAGGCATTCGGGGCAAGAAGGCCCGGATGAAAGTGCAACGCCTGTACCGGATGCCTCGCCCCTACTAATCCAGGGCCGGGAGGAAGTGCGCTACACTAACACCGAGGATGTCCCCTTGGATGAGGTGGTCTTTCGTCTGTTCCCCCAGACCCCGGGCTACGGCGGGAAGATGGAGGTGGATGAGGTACGGGTGGACGGAGGGGCAGCCACGACGCAGTTGGACCTCATGGGCTCTGCGCTGTACGTGATGTTGCCCCAACCGCTTGACCCGGGGGAGACGGCCACCTTCCAACTCGCTTTTCAGGTGACCGTGCCGGAGGACGCTGAGGTGGGGTATGGCCAATTCAGTTGCGCCGATGGCATCCTGTCTCTGCCCAATGTCTACCCCCTCATCCCCGTCTACGACGACGAGGGTTGGAATGTGGAGCTGGCCCCGGCCTACGGCGACGCGGTCTACAGCGATGTGGCCCTCTATCGTGTGCAGGTGAGGGCCCCATCGGACCAGATCGTGGTCGCTTCGGGATCCGCCCTGGCACGGAGTGAGCATGGCGACAGCACCGCAACCACTGCGTTCGTGACGGGGCCCATGCGCGATTTCGCGGTGGTGATGAGCGCCGACTTCGTCACCTCCACGGCCAGAGTGGATGGGACCCTGGTCACCAGCTACTACCTGTCTCAGGATGCGGAGGGTGGGAAGTGGGCCTTGGACTATGCCGCCGATGCGCTGGAGTTTTTCAGTGAGTATTTCGGCCCCTATCCCTACGCGGAGTTCGACGTGGTAGAGACCCCCACCACGGCCGGGGGGATCGAATATCCGGGGTTAGTGGTCATCGCCCAACGGCTCTATGACCAAAGCGGTGGCTTCTTCGAGTTCGCCACCGCGCACGAGGTGGCCCACCAGTGGTGGTATGGGCTGGTGGGCAGCGATCAGGTGGATGAACCCTGGCTGGACGAGGCACTGGCCCAGTATTCAACATTGCTTTACTGCGAGACGGTACGAGGTCCCAATGTGGCAGACGAGGTGCGTAAGCGCGTCTTTGAGCAGCCCTATGAGAGATTGGTCGAGGAAGGCCGTGACGCGCCGGTGGGCCAGCCGGTGCAGGCTTTCAGCAGGGAGGACTATGGCCTGGTGGTCTATGGCAAAGGCCCCCTCTTCTTCCAGGCCCTGCGCGATGAGGTGGGTGATGAGGTGTTCTTCGCCATCCTGCGCGCCTATCTGGGGGCCTACCGCTACCAGATTGCCACCCCGGAGGGGTTTCTGGCCCTGGCGGAGGAAGTTTCAGGCCAGGAACTGGATGACTTGTACGAGAAGTGGATATTGAATCCCAGTCCATGAACGAAAAACGGAACATCTCTAGCCAATTG
>CAYRNM010000171.1:0-1739 GCA_964425465.1 uncultured Anaerolineae bacterium
AGTGATAAACTACCAGCCAGTGACCCGTAGAGAAGGAGATCAGCATGGCGGCTCAGGTGTTGTACCGCAAATGGAGGCCCCAGACCTTCGAGCAGGTGGTAGGCCAAAAGCATGTGGTCCAGACCCTGCGCAATGCGCTGGCGGCAGACGAGGTAGCCCACGCCTACCTCTTTGCCGGACCACGGGGCACAGGAAAGACCACCACCGCGCGCTTATTGGCCAAAGCGGTCAACTGCCTGGGCCAGGACGGCGGGAAACCGTGCAACCAGTGCGCTATCTGTCAGGCCATCAACGATGGCCGGCTCCTGGACCTGATCGAGATTGACGCGGCCTCCAACCGAGGCATTGATGAGATCCGTGACCTGCGGGCCAAGGTCAATTTCTCCCCCTCCCAGGCGCGCTACAAGGTCTACATCCTCGACGAGGCTCACATGCTCACCAATGAGGCCTTCAACGCCCTGCTCAAGACGTTGGAGGAGCCACCAGGCCACGTGATCTTCGTCCTGGTCACCACTGAGCCCCACAAATTGCCGGCGACCATTACCTCCCGCTGCCAGCACTTTGATTTCCACCGCCTCTCCCTTCCCGACATCGTCGGCGAGCTGGAGCGTATCGCCGAGTTGGAAGGGGTGGTCGTCCAGCCGGAGGCGCTGGAGCTGATTGCGCGCTCGGCCACGGGGAGCCTGCGCGACGCCGAAAGCCTGCTGGATCAGATGATGACCGCTAGCGGACAGAAGGTTACACTGGAGCAGGTTCAGGAGGCACTAGGCATAGCTCGCATGGGTGCGGCAGCCGATCTGGTGTCCAACCTCATCGAGGAGGATGTCGGCCTAGGGCTGCGGCTGATCAACCAGGTCATTGACGAGGGGGCCGACCCCCGACAGTTCGCTGCTCAGGTGGTGGAGTACCTGCACGGGCTGATGCTCCTCAAGGCGGGAAACCTGGAGCCGCCAGTGCCAGCGGAATTGGTGACCCGAATGCAGGAGCAGGCTGCAGAGCTTTCCACCCGCCAGGTCCTCCAGGCATTACGCCTTTTCAATCGAGCGGGACAGGAGATGAGGGGAGGATTCCAACCGCAGTTGCCACTGGAACTGGCCCTGGTGGAGGCCATTTTAGATGCCAGGGAAGGGCAGGCAGAGGCTGTATCTCCCTCCCCGGCTCAGCCAGCGGCCAAGAGGGCCTCGAGGAGCGCGAAAGCCGTCCGGGAGGTGAGGGCAGAGGCTATGGCGGAGGTCAAAGAGCCACCCCCCATGCCCTCCCCGGCTCAAGGGGAGATGGGGCTGGCTCAGGTGCAGGCGGCCTGGCCCCAGATACTCCGGCAGGTGCGAAGCCGCAGCGTGTCCGCCGAAGCGTTGCTCAAAGCCTGCGAGCCGGTGGGCATGGAGAAGGGGAGGATCATTTTGGGCTTCCGTTATTCCTTTCACCGGGACAAGGTGGAGGAGCAGGCCAACAGGGCATTGATTGAAGAGGTGGTGAGCTCTGTCTTAGGCGAGGTCCATTCCATCCGCTGTGTAATAGGCAGTTCACCACTGGCTGGCACCCCATCCTCAGCCTCTAAGGGAGAGCCTGGGCCTGAAGGCTGGCGTGCCCCAGAAGAGGCTGGTCCAGGGGACAGGCTGGCGGCCGTGGCCAACGACCCCGTGGTTCAGGCTATGATGGACCGCTACGGAGCGCGGGTGGTAGATGTGCAGTAGAATCAGCGAGTCTCGAATCTGCGAATATAATGATTCGCCCATTCG
>CAYRNM010000171.1:1839-6420 GCA_964425465.1 uncultured Anaerolineae bacterium
TCGCCCATTCGTTCAGAGGAGTAAGAGTCCATGTCAAAGCGAGGCAGGCGTTTCCCCCGGGGTGGGGGTGGACTACCACAGCGACAGATGGTGCAACAACTCCAGAAGCTTCAGGAGGAGATGATCGAGGCCCAGGAGGCCCTAGGTGAGGAGACAGTGGAGGTCACTGTGGGGGGCGGGGCGCTGACACTGGTCATGACCGGTCATCAGAAGGTGCAATCGGTGACCATTGATCCCGCCGTGGTGGACCCTGAGGATGTGAGGCTCTTGGAGGACCTGATCATTGCCGCTGTCAACGAGGCGGTGGACCGCTCGCAGGAGTTGGTTTCGGAGCGGATGGGCCGCTTCACCGCTGGACTGGGCATGGATATCCCGGGGTTGATTTAGATGTCATCCGTCCCGCAACCCGTGACCCGTCTTATTGAAGAGTTCAGCCGGCTGCCGGGAATCGGTCCCAAAACTGCCTCCCGGCTCACCTTCTATCTTCTGCGGGCCACCGATGAGCAGGCGAAAGCCTTGGCAGAGGCCCTCACTCAGCTCAAGGAGCGCATCATCTTCTGCTCCCAGTGCTACCACATCTCCGAGTCCCCCATCTGTGCCATCTGCGAAGACTCCTCTCGGGACCGGGGCCTGTTGTGTGTGGTGGAGGAGCCATTGGACGTGCTGGCGCTGGAGCGGGCGCGAGGATACCAGGGCTTGTACCATGTGTTGCACGGCGTGATCTCCCCCATGGAGGGGATCGAGCCCGAGGACCTCCGCATCCCAGAACTGGTGGAGCGGGTGCAAAAGGGCCATTTCAGGGAGGTGATCCTGGCCACTAACCCCAGCCTGGAGGGGGAAGCCACAGCCATGTACATCCATCGGCAACTGGCGCCGCTGGGGGTGCGCATCACCCGCCTGGCCCGCGGGCTGCCCGTGGGCGGCGATCTGGAGTACGCTGATGCGGTGACCCTCATCCGAGCTATCGAGGGCCGGCAGGAGATGAAGGGATAGTTCATAGTTCTCAGTCCATGGTCCACAGTCTAATCGGCTCTCCGGCGTTGCGCCCATTGCTTCGCACTCTGATCCGTCTGCCCTTCTGAGCGTTGCGGAAAATAGCTGAGCGTGGTAAAATATCTGGTAGTTGCCGCTGGGGCGTCGCCAAGCGGTAAGGCAACGGCCTTTGGAGCCGTGATTCGCAGGTTCGAATCCTGCCGCCCCAGCCTCATCAGGTGGTATCGATGAACCGGACGACTCCGTATGACCGGAATGTAGACATGTCCAAGGAATATGACATCTTTCTTTCTTACCCGCCTGAGGATCGTGATTGGGTTAGACGTCTGGCAAGTGCCCTCTCGGAGCAAGGACTGTGCGTCTGGTACGATGAGACAGGGATGAAACCTGGGGATATGCTACTCGACCGGATGGAAAAAGGTCTCCGAGAAAGTAGCCATGTGGTTTTCGTTATCATGCCAGAAGCGGTACAGATGTGCCGTGGAAGGACATCCCAGGGCCAATCAGGCTGAGAAAATACTTGTTGAAAGCCGATCCAGCGGATGTTGCGGATGAAATTGCCCGCGGGATAGCATCTGAGCGCGAGATGAAGGACAAGACCAGCGCCTAACACTTGGGAGGCGATGTCCGAATAAACAACAAGATCGGTCTTTGAGGGCTGAGAGATGGTCACACCTATGTTGCCAAGATCACTCCCAGTCCTTTCTGCTTAAAGGAGGATAACGGCTTTGCCCCATCTGACGGTGGTGATCCTCACGGCGGGTGAGTCCACCCGCATGAAGTCCAAAGTCAACAAGGTGCTGCACCCCCTGGCCGGACGCCCCATGATCGAATATGTGGTGTCCGTCGGGGAGCGCCTCAGCGCCGAGAAGCCGGTGCTGGTGGTGAGCCACAACGCGGAGCAGGTGCAGGCCCTGGTGGGGGATCGAGCGCTATACGTCTGTCAGAGTGAACTGCTGGGTACAGGCCACGCCGTCCAGCAGACGGAGGGCCTGCTGCGCGACAGGACGGAGACGGTTCTGGTCCTCTACGGCGATAATCCCCTCATCAGTGAGGAGACGCTGCGGGCCATGGTGGACCAGCACTGGAGGACAGAGGCAGCGGTGACCATCCTGACCTTTCGCCCCTCCGACCCGGCACAATATGGGCGCATCGTGCGGGGAAGGGATGGCCAGGTGCAGGCCATTGTGGAGTGGAAAGAGGCCTCGCCAGAAATCAGGACCATTCAGGAGGTGAACAGTGGTATCCTCTGCTTTCAGGCGGACTTCCTCTGGCCCTCGCTGGCCAAGGTCCAGCCTAAGCACGGGGAGTACTATCTCACCGATCTGGTGGAGATAGCCGTGGAAGAGGGGCTTCATGTGGGCTCTCAGGTGGCCAACGAAGAGGAGGTTGTCGGCGTTGACGACCGGGTGAAGCTGGCCCGGGCGGAGGCCATCCTGCGGCGGCGGATCAATGAGCGCTGGATGCGCGCTGGAGTGACGATCGTGGACCCCAGCGTCACCTATATTGACGCCGATGTGGAGATCGGCCAGGACACGGTCCTCTATCCCAATACCTACCTGCAAGGGGCCACCTGCATCGGCCCTGACTGTCAAATCGGCCCTAACACGCTGATCTGCGATTCCACCCTAGGAGCTCACTGTGAGGTGCGCCTGTCGGTAGTGGAGGGGGCAGTGCTGGAGGATGAGGTGGATGCCGGGCCCTTCAGCCACCTGCGCCCCGGTGCCTATTTCAGCCGAGGGGTGCACGTGGGCAATTTCTGCGAGGTGAAGAACTCTCGGCTGGGGCCTGACACCAAGATAGGTCACTTCAGCTACCTGGGGGATGCGGAGGTGGGTGCGGAGGTGAACATCGGCGCGGGCACGGTGACCTGCAACTACAATGGGGTCCGAAAGCACAGGACGATCATTGAGGATGGAGCCTTCATCGGCAGCGACGTGATGCTCGTGGCGCCGGTGCGGATTGGACAGGGTGCGCGGATTGGGGCCGGAGCAGTGGTCACCCGCGACATACCCCCCGACTGCCTGGCCTACGGCGTCCCCGCGCGGGTCAAGCGCAAAGGGTCCGAGGAAACATGACCCGGGAGTTGGTCCAGGCCGCTCAGGCCGCGCGAGAGCGGGCCTACGCTCCCTACTCAAGTTTCACGGTAGGAGCAGCGGTTGAGACCCCTTCAGGGGCTATCTACACCGGCTGCAATGTGGAGAATGCCTCCTACGGCTTGACCATTTGCGCAGAACGGGTGGCCATCTTCAAGGCTGTGGCTGCTGGAGAGCGGGAAATCACCGCCCTGGCGGTCGTATCCGAGCCAGGGGCCACTCCCTGCGGAGCCTGCCGTCAGGTATTGGCCGAGTTCGCGCCTCAGCCAGAGGAAGTGGCCATCACCGTCGTCAACGGCCAGGGGGATGAGCGGCGCTACACATTGGGCCAGCTTTTGCCGGCCCACTTCTCGGGGGAAGAGCTGGGGCTATTGATGCAGGAGGATATATGATCGCAGCGAATGACATGCGGAGAGGCACAACCATCGAGTGGGGGGGTGAGCTCTACCGGGTGGTGGAGTACCAGCACTCCTACATCGGGCGGGGCAGCGCCAATGTGCGGGTGAAGCTGCACAACCTGCGCACTGGCTCCACCACCGACCACACCTTCTCTCCCGACCAGCGGTTCAACGACTTCCGGCTGGAGTCACGGGAGGTCCAGTACCTCTACACCGATGGCCATCTCTATCACTTCATGGACACTGAGAGCTATGAGCAGCCCGTCCTTTCGGCGGAGGCCCTGGGCGATGCAGTAAACTACCTTCGGGAGAACATGACCTTGAGGTTGGCTGTCTACGAGGGGGAGCCTATCGAGATCAACCTGCCCACCGCCGTTGACCTGAAAGTCATTGAGGCGCCGCCTGGCTTTGCCGGCGATACAGCCACCAGCGCCACCAAGCAGGTGACGACCGAGACGGGCCTCAAGGTGCAGGTGCCCCTCTTCGTGGAGGAAGGGGATGTGATCCGCGTGGACACCCGCACCGGTGAGTACGTCACCCGGGTGTAGCTATGGAAGACCGGATTCGATCCCGTGCAGATGGCCTGATCCACGAGCGCATCAACCGGGTCCTCTTCCTGGTGATTGTTCTGCCCCTGACCGGCCTCCTGTTCTACCTCCATCAGTTCTTCATGGCCCTGAGCTTCCCCCTGGGCGCTGCTTACGGCATCTGGCTGGTCACCCCCGATGTGGACCTGGAGGCTTTTACCTACAGCGAGTCCAAGTGGGTCCGAGGACCGCTTTGGCTCCGTCCCATCGGCTATCTGTTGTACCTGTACTACTATCCCCTGGCTCTGGTGCTACGTCACCGGGGTATCTCCCATGCCTCCATCTTCGGGGCGTTGATCATCTACGTCTACACCTGGTGGCTGCCAGCGCTGGTTTTGTTGGTCACCGGCTGGCGTCCCCTCTGGCTTCTCCATCCCGACCTCCACGTCGGGCTCTTCACCGGTCTGGTCGTCGCTCACCTCTTTCACATTGTGGAGGATCGCCTGTTCAGCGTTTGATGGGGTATGGATTGAGCCTTCCTGTCATAGAGGTAAAGCTATGCATATT
>CAYRNM010000172.1:0-6402 GCA_964425465.1 uncultured Anaerolineae bacterium
CAGGCCAGCGGTGGCTCCCAGAGGGATACCGACACCAAAGGCGATACCCTGCACCAGGAGAGCTACGGCCATCGAGGTGCGCGCCCCGTAGACGATGCGGGTCAGGTAATCTCGTCCCACCAGGTCGGTGCCCAGCAGGTGGCGCGGGCTGGGGGGCTGATGTACGGCTGCCAGGTCAATCTCATCGTAGCGGCTGGGGCTGATGATATCGGCGAAGAGGGCCATACAGATCAGCCCCAGGACCACCACCAGGCTGGCCAAAGCCAGACGATTGCGGGCGAAGCGCCGCATCGCATCGCCCCACAGGGTACGATGCTCTCGTGCCAACACCCCCTCAGCCGTCCGCTCCGCCGCATGCTTGACCCTTCGGGCTTCTTCGCGTCTGGTGGCTACTCCACCTGCCTCTGCATGTTCCATCAGGCCTGCCTTTCAAAGCGAATGCGGGGGTCAACGGCGGTGTACAGGATGTCGCTGACGAGATAGGTAAAGCCCCACAGCACTGCCACCATCAGCACCAGGGCCATGATCATGGGATAGTCCCGTTCAAAGGTGCTGGTGATGAAGAACTTGCCCAGGCCCGGGATTCGGAAGGTGGCTTCGATGAAGATCGAGCCGGTGAGGAGGTTGGGTATCTGGGGGCCGAAGACGGTGATGATGGGGATCAAGGCGTTCTTGAAGATGTGGCGGAAGACCACTGCTCGCTCGCCCAGTCCCTTGGCCCGCGCGGTGCGCACATAGTCCCCCCGTATAGCTTCCAACATGCTGGAACGGGTGTAGCGGGCGACGGCCGACAGGGGGCCAAGGGCGTAGGCAATGACCGGCATGATGAAGTGGTAAGGCTCACCCCAACCACCGGTGGGCAGCCAGTCCAGTTGTACAGCGAGGAGCAAGATCAGCCACAGGGCGATGATGAAGTTGGGCACTGCCAGGCCCAGGGCGGACAGGAAGCTGGTGAAGTAATCAATCCAACTGTTCTGATGCAGGGCCGCGACGATGCCCAACAGCAGTCCCAGCGAGTAGGAGAGAAAAATGGTAAGGACTCCGATCTGGATGGTAGGCACCCAGGTGCGGGAGATGAGATGGGGGATGGTCTCAGTCGGACTCTGAAAGGGTATGCCGAAATCGAAGTGGAGGGCATGCCAGATGTAGCGCAGGTACTGCTCCCAGACTGGCCGATCTAGACCGTACTTGCGCAGGATGTTGGCCTTCGCTGCTGGAGGGAGCGGCTGCTTCTCCTCATCAAAGGGCCCGCCGGGGACAGAGTGCATCAGGGAGAAGGTGATCATGGAGATGATGAGGATCACGAATATGAGAGAGATCAGCCGACTGATGATGTACCGCGTCATGCCCCTATCTCCTATCCAGAGAGATGCTGTCTTTCGATGCGCTTCTATTGTAGCATATCGGTGATAAACTGTCAAAAAGCATTCTGGTCACAGAGCGAGGCCAACTCAAAGGCTGCGCAGCTCAGGGAGAAACGAGAGCCCGCAGGCTGACGAGCAACCGGTCCAGATCCTCCTCATTGACGAAGAAGGCCACGCAGACCCGCTGGCGTTTCCAGCGAGGATCGCCATGAGGCAGAAGGACCCGCCAGCCCTCCCACAGCGCGCGGTGGATGGTCTGGCTGTCCAGGCCATCCAGTGAGAAAGTGACAATGCCCGTAGCCCAGGCCGGATCAAGGGGGCTCTCGACCACGGCCCCTGGGATGTGTTGCAGCTCCTCCTTCAGCCAGGCAGCGAGGGGCTGCATGTGGGCCTCAATCTCTTCCAGGCCGATCCCCTCCATATATTCGATGGCCCGCCCCAGCCCTAGAAAGAGGGGCCAGTAGCGGGTGCCGTACTCAAAGCGGGCCGCTGAGGGCAAAAGCTCAAAGGTGGAGTGCTCCCGGTCGAAGCTCTGCACTGAGCCCCAGCCGATCTCGCCGTTCTCCAGCTCGGGCAGCAGCTCCTGGCGCAGGTAGAGCATGCCTGTACCCTGTGGGCCGAGCAGCCACTTGTGGCCGCAGCCGGCGTAGAAATCGCAGCCCAGGGCGCGCACGTCTACCGCAAACTGCCCCTCTGCCTGCGCGCCATCCAGCATGATCAGTGCACCGTGGTGATGGGCCATCTCCACCATATATTCCACGGGCAGGCGCAGGCCATTGGTGCACAGCACATGGCTAACGTAGACCAGCCTGGTTCTGGGCGATAGCAGTGCTTCAAAGCGGTGCAGCGTCTCCTGGGGGTCGAGGCTTATCTCTAGCGCCTGTGGCCGCACACCCCAGCGGCGGGCCAGGTTGAGCCAGGGCAGCGTTCCACTGGAATGCTCGCTGTCGGTAAAGATCACCTCGTCGTCCTCCTGCCAGCGCAGGGAGTTGGCCACGATGTTGGCTCCTTGTGATACATTCTCCGTGAGCGCGATCTCCTCCGGCTTGACATTCCAATGATGAGCGGTACGACGACGCACCCCCTCCATGCCTTCCATCACCTGCTCCCAGACCGGCGGCGAGTAGAGGCTTTCCTCTTCCAGAAGCCGATAGAGCCGCACCACCTCATCGGTGACCGGCTTCAGCGCTGGAGGAAACCCGCCTGTGTTCAGGTGGATCATGTGCTGCAAGGCCGGGATGTCCCGGCGCAGTGCCTCCCAGTCGGTGATCAAGATACTTCCTCCTTTCTGAAACGATGCATATTTGCTTTGGGTTGTCAAATGGCGTGGGAAAAAGGTCGGCCTCAGGAACGAGCTGCCAGAATGATCAGCTCCGCCGCCACCTCAGGGGGAATGCGGCCCGTGTCCACGATCAGATGGTAGTAGCGGGGGTTTGTCCAGTCAGCGTTGTTATAGAAGTGGCGGATGTAACCCCGCCTCTGGCGGTCGGATTCGTTCACCAGCCGCTCGGCCAACTGGCGGCCGATTCCTTGCTCCTGGGCCACGTGCGCCACCCGCACCTCCAGCGGGGCGGTGATGTAAACATGCAGCACCCCTGGCCAGTTTCGCAGCACCATCTGTCCCCCTCGCCCCAGGACCACCACACTTCCCGCTTCCGCCCGGTCGTAGATCGCCTTGCGCACCAGTTCGATATAAGCCTGATCCTCTAGCGCTTCCTGTGGCTGAGGGGAGGCGTAGCGCTGCCGCCGAAAGAAAGCGGCCATCTCGGGGCCCACAATCCGTGGCCGGGCGGAGATGCTTTCCTCCTTGCCGGCAATATCCGCTTCCTCCACGCCCGCTTCCTGCGCGATGGCCGCGATCAGCTCCCGATCCAGGCACTCATACCCCAGCCTCTCCGCCACCCTGTGGGCAATCTCCGTTCCTTGGCTTCCCAATTCCCTCGAAATGGTAATCACACTCATCTTCCACTCTCCCCTCCACTGAATCTCAAAAGTAGGAATTGCTCAGGCCGTTCCGCGCATTTGCGCAGTGCCAGGGTGTAGCCAAGGCCTTGTTGCAGATGCACTGTTGTTACGCATCTGTTCGCTCCGCTCGCGTCCGTGTAACGGGATCGAGTTCAGCGGCAGTGGTAGGGCAGGCATGGGAACACGGCCAACCAGAATGATTGCTGGCAGGGCGCACTGGTTGAGAAGCAGCAAAGCCGCTGTCCGCTGCAACAAGTGGCTAGGTGGCCTTCGGCGACAAAGCGGTGTTTCAACGTCTTACATTTTCCATCATCAAGGTCGATTCCCTGAGTCTTGTGCAGAGAAGCAGGCTGAGAACCATGAGCCCGATGAGCACAACCAAAGATGGGGTCATCGAACCTGTTCCCGGCGACTTGAAGCTGTCCATTCCAAAGATGAAAGCGATCCCCGAGATTTGCCCCATGAGCAAAAGCAGGCCGTTTGACGTGCCTTCTGGTGCTGGATAGGCAACTTCGGCGCCATACTGGAATCCGATCGGGCCTGCGCTTAGCAAGAAGAGACCCAAGACAAAGGCTGAAGCGAGCAGGAGCCAGTAGCTCGCGGCATAGGTGATGCCGACAAGTCCCAGAATCGCACCAGCCAGGGCCAAGACCATAAATGGAGTTCTCTTCCGATAGCGGTCGGAGAGCGATGGTATGACCATGGCGCCGATAATGCCACCTACGATCATCAACCCTCCGGTGATTCCGGCCTGAGTGATCGAGAGTCCTCTTGGCCTTACGATGTCTTCGATCCACGTCGTCACCCCATTGAATACCCCCAGGCCCACGAAAAAGATAAGCATCAGGAGGCCGAAGTCCCTCTTACGCAGGGTTTGCTTGAGGCCGTCAAGAACCAGGGATCGCTCTTCCTGGTCCGGGGGGCATGGAGGCGTTGGAGGACGCTCCCTGGCGACTCCGAAGAAGACAACTGCGGCGATCACCGACACGATCCCGTAGGTAACCAGCATGCTGCCGATGCCAGATCGGATCGTAAGGTATGGGGTTAGCGCCAGACCTGCAACAATGCCCAGGTACATAGCCAGCGATCCAAGACCCGATGCCGTTGCCCGTTCCTGAATTGGAAACCAGCGAGCAGCCACCTTGGTTATGGCATTGAGGATGAACGGCTGCCCGATGGCAATACCAATCTGCGAAATGAGCACCAGCGTGTAATCTGGCGCCCACAGGCCCCGTAGCAAGCCAAAGATGCCTGTCAGCGCAGCGCCTATTCCCACGGCGACACGGATCCCATAGGTATCAATAACCCACGAGGCGGGGATCGAGATGATAATGTAGACGATCATAAAGCTCATAGACAAGAGGCCGATGCCGATATCCGAGACCCCATAATAGCTGGCGGCGCTGCCTGTAATCGGAGCAAAGGTTATCCATAGGAGCTGGTTGATGGCGACGACAGACATAAACGCAAGGAGCACGATCCATCGGTAACCATAGACCCTGAAGCTAGCTTGTTCCATCGAATAAGACCTCCTGTTAAGTTCGTTGGGAAGGGGTTAACGCTTTTGCAGGGCGGCGAGTTCCAGCGTCGCCCAGATCTTCGTGCATCGTCGCTCGGATCAAATCTCTCTGCCTTTCGCTTCTTCATAACGATTGCCGAGTACAGTATACCAGTTACGACCAGACTTTCACCGGCTGGCAGACGAGAGCTTCTAGGGCACACCAACGCGAGGTTGAGCGGCGCGCACAATCCTTACTCATCTTCGTCTGCTGGTGGATGCAAACCTATGGAAAACAATGCTCGACGCATGTTCACCACGCCTGGTCTGTTCATCTGCAGTGCGCTCACTGTTGCACACCCCGTCGGTGTCAAGCCGACAATGCGGGTGAAGTCTTCATTCCATCTGAAGTGGTCTCGCCACCTTTGTTTTCTCGGGTTGTACAGTGGCACGACCACACCATCTACAGGATCAGGCGCTTCGGTCTTGGTGTACTTGTGGGCGTTGCACCCTGGACAAGCCAATGCCAGGTTGTCCAAGTCGTCTCTCCGCCCCGACTGACTGGCATGATGGGCTCTACGGAAAACGATTGGGTTGCAAAGTCCGCTGGACTTCGGCAGTACTCGCAACGACCTCTTGCTCGCTCGGCGACGATTCGCTGTTCCTGAGGAGTCACATGTCTTCTAGACATAGGCAGGTCGGCGTATGCCTAGTTCGGCCATTAGTGTTGTGACCGAAACATTGCGTAGCTGTGCTAACTCGGTCAGAGCCCGCACCCGCTCTGCATCTGCTTGCTCGATGCGGCCAACCAATGCTAGCAGTTCTTGGTGCTCCTCAGGGGTCAGGGTCTCCGCTCGCCGCTTTGCTGTTAACTCGTCGTAGCGTTGTTGGACATCGGGCGGCAGTCCCTGATTGATCTGCTGCAACAACTCGGCTTCTTCTTTAGGCACACTGGGGGCTATGCGCTTGGCTCGTAAGGTCAGTACTTGGGAAATAAAGTGCTCTAACGCAGGCGTATCCAGTTGTGCAACGCCGTTCAGCAACTCATCCAGAGACACCTGGGATCGAACCTCAACCGTTGCCATTTTTTCCTCACTTTCTAATGCCAGTAAAAGCGGTAAAGTGCACAGGTAGCGCGCTCACTACAACGTTATTGACACCACAAAAACAGACCAACCCAGGATCAGACGCGCCAGTTGTCAACGGTGATACCGTCCACAAAGGTAAAGTGCCTGTCATCTGTCAGGAGGATCAAGTTGTTGACCCTCGCTACCGCTGCGATTTGAGCGTCTAGCGGCGGGATGGGGCGGCCCTTGGCTTTTTGTTCGGCCTGAATACGCCCAAACTCTTCTGCTGCCAGCGCGTCAAAGGGCCACAGCAACAATGCTCCGACCAATGACTGCAAGCGGCGCAGGTTTTCCGCACGGTGTTGGCTGGCGTACACAGCGTAGTATAGCTCCCCCAAAACCGTTACCGAAACGCCGAACCGGTCACCGCTGGCCTCGGCCTGACGTAGACGGGCAACGATGGGGCCCTGCTGGGCCATCAGCCAACTGGCGTGATTGGTATCAAGTA